>NZ_AP024322.1:1534567-1841481 GCF_018408855.1 Caballeronia sp. NK8
CGCTCGGCGGCCCGTACGCGGTGCGCGCCTACGCCACCGGCGATGCGCCCGTCGACGAAGCGTACATCGCGACCTTCGAAGTGCGGCAGACGATCCGGCAATCGCTCGTGCCGGTGCTCGTCACGCTGGCGGGCTTCATCGATACCGCCGACGGCAAGATCGTCGCGCATCCGGTCGTGCCGGGCGTCAATCACGTGCGGCTGTCGGGCGTCGGCGTCGGTGCGACGCTCGCCGCGCCGCACGACTTCGTACTGTCGATGTCCTACGCGCACACCCTCGGCTACGTTCCGTCGACCCTCGGCACCGGCCACGCGAACCGCTTCTGGGTCGCGCTCACGAAGTCCTTCTGAGGCCCGTCATGATGCGCGCCCGCCACGTTCTTCTGCTCCTGCTCGTACTTCTCGCGATGACCACGCGCGCCGCCTCGGCCGAGCCGGTCGCGACGATCACCGCGCTCGTCGGCAACGTCGCGATCCAGTCGGCGGGCGGCGCGCAGCGGGTCGCGGCGGTCGGCGGCGGCATCGACAACGGCGACACCGTGCAGACCGGCGTCGCGTCCGAGATCGTGATGATCTTCACCGACAAGCAGCGCGTCTATCTGAAGCCAGGCTCGGTGTTTCGCGTCGACGATTTCCATTACGCCGCGAATACGCCGCAGGAGGACCGCAGTTTTCTGTCGCTCGTGAAAGGCGGATTGCGCGCGGTGGACGGTCTCGTCGCGAAGGAAGGCAAGCCGGAGAACTATCGCGTGAAGACGCCGACCTCGACCATCGGCATACGCGGCACGGAATACTCCGTCACCGATTGCGCCAACCTCGAACCGGGCGGCAACGCGGATTGCAAGGGCGATCAGATCGTCGTCTATGACGGGCAGATCGTCGTGATCAATCAGGTCGACCGGCAGATCGTGCGCGCGGGCGAAGGCGCGATCGTCATCAGCGCGCGGCTGCCGTTCGGCGTGCTGCCGGCGTCGCGGGTGACGCCGGTGGTGCCGTCGGCGGCGTGCCGCTAGCGAGAACCGCGATGAGCGAGAACGCGAGCCACGGCACGGAAATCATGCGCGCATCGCAGTTGAACGCAGCGCTTGCGTCCTTCGCCATCGACACGCTCGCGGGCGTGCTCACGGCGCTGCTCGCGCTCGCGTATGCCGCGGGCTACGGCGCGATGATCTTCTCGGCAGGCCTCACGCCGTGGCTTCCCGCCGGCATGCCGACCGCGCTCCTGAGCTGCGTGATCGT
Organism: Caballeronia sp. NK8; assembly: GCF_018408855.1. Classification (GTDB taxonomy): domain Bacteria; phylum Pseudomonadota; class Gammaproteobacteria; order Burkholderiales; family Burkholderiaceae; genus Caballeronia. Next base: position 1,535,806 of record NZ_AP024322.1, read on the forward strand.
CTCGCTCGTGATCGCGTTGACGAGTTCGGTGCCCTTCATGATCGCCGGCCCCGATTCGAACGCGACGGCGCTGCTCGCCGGACTGGCCGCGTCCGTCGCGCTGTCGGTGCACGCCGCGGGCGGCGACGACAGCGCCGTGCTCGCCACCGTGCTGATGCTGATTGCGGTGTCGTCGCTGACGACGGGCGCGCTGCTGTTCGCGCTCGCGCACTGGAAACGCGGCAACGCGATCCAGTACATCCCGTTTCCGGTGATCGGCGGCTTTCTCGCGGGCACCGGCCTGCTGCTGCTCGAAGGTGCGCTCCGCGTGCTCACCGATGCGCCCGTCGGCGCCGCCACGTTTGGCATCTTCATGGCGCTGCCGTGGCTCGCGAGCGTGCCGGCGCTCGTCGTGGGCATCGGGCTGCTGGTGCTCACGCGCATCACGCCGCTGTCGCGCTATGTGATCGTATTGCCGTCGATGATCGCGCTAGGCATCGCGATCTTCTATGGCGGGCTGCACAGCATGGGCAAGAGCCTGGAAGACGCACGCCACATGGGCCTGCTCTTTCACTACGAGCCGGTCACCGGCATGCGGCTGCCGTTCCTGCTGCTGCACGACGCGTGGCTGCCGACACTCTTCTCGCGCGCCCCCGAGATTCTCGCCGTTGCGGCCGTCTCGGCGATGACCGTGCTGCTCAACACGACGAGCATCGGCGTGACGGCCTCGCGCGACGTCGACTTCAATCGCGAGATGCGCGCGGCCGGCATCGCGAACGTGCTGACCGGACTGGCGGGCGGGCTCGTCGGCGCGCAATCGATGACGCGCACGATGACCAACTGGCGACTCGGCGTGAGAGGCCGGCGCGCGGGTGTGCTCGCGGCGCTCTTCTGCTTCGTCGTGATCGCGCGCTTTCCGAGCCTGATGGCGCTGTTGCCGAAGCCGGTGCTGGTCGGGCTGCAGATCTTCATCGGCGCGGCGATGCTGATCGAATGGCTCGTCAACGCGTTCCGGCGTCTGCCGTGGCACGACTATCTGCTGATTCCCGCGATCATGGTGATCATCGCGGCGTACGGGATCGTCGCGGGCGTGCTGCTCGGCGTGATCGCCGCGTGTCTGCTGTTCGTGGTGCGCTATGGGCGCGTGAACTGCTTTCGCCTCGAATTCGACGGGCGCGGGCGGCGTTCGAACGTCGAGCGCACCGTCGACGAAAACCGCGTGCTCGATGCCGAGGCGCGCGCGCTCTACGGTGTCGCGCTGCAGGGCTTCCTGTTCTTCGGCACCGCGTATTCGATTCTCACGCATATCCGCGCGCGCATCGAAGGGCCCGCCGATACCGTGCGTTACGTGCTCGTCGATTTTGCGCGCGTGCATGGCGTCGATGCGTCGAGCACCGCGAGCTTCGTGCGGCTGCGCCAGGCGTGTGCGCGCGCGAACGCGCAGCTCGTGCTGACCGGGCTGTCGCCGATCCTGAAAGCGTGGTTCGCCAAGGGCATCACCGATACGAGAGGCGCGAGCGGACCGCATGAATTCGCCGATCTCGACGGCGGCCTCGAATGGATCGAAACGCAGATGCTGCACGCGGCGAAACCGTCGCGCGATGCACGCAAAGGCGCGTTCGCGTCGACGCTGCCGGACACGCTCGACATGCTGCGTCCGCATCTCGACACGCTCACGCTCGCGCCCGGCGAATACGTGTTCCGGCAAGCCGATCCGGGCGATTCGATCTACTTCGTCGAAACGGGACGCGTGACGGTCGCGCTGTCGGTCGGCGACGGACGCACCTTGAGACTGCGCAGCTTCGGCGCGGGCACGATCGTCGGCGAGATGGCCGTGTACACCGGCGCGCGGCGCAGCGCGGACGTCGTCGCCGATGAACCGACGGTCGTGCTGCGCCTCGCCCTCTCGACCCTGCAACGCCTCGAAAACGACGATCCCGCGCTCGCCGCGCGCATGCACAAGTTCGTCGCGCGCGTGCTGGCGGCGCGGCTCGTCGTTGCGAACGAGCAGATCCGGGCCGCGCAATGAGCACGCGCGAGCCGCTCGCGTTCGTGCTGCGACGCTCGGGCGCGCGCTGGGCGCTGGGGCTCGCGATCGTCGTCGCGCTCGCGGGACACGCACTCGGGCGTTACGACATCCGCTTCGTCGATTCACTCGACGCGATGATCTACGACGCCAAAGTGCGCCTCTTCATGCCGCGCACGACGGACCCGCGCATTGCGATCCTCGACATCGACGAGAAGAGCCTCGCGGAACTCGGCCGCTGGCCGTGGGATCGCGCGCGCATGGCGGAACTGGTGAGTGCGCTGTTCTCGCGCGAGCGCATCGCCGTGCTCGGCTTCGACATGGTGTTCGCCGAACCCGATGCGAGTTCGGGCCTCGCCGTGCTAGACGGCCTCGCGCGCGGCGCGCTCGCGGACAACGCCGCTTACCGTCAGGCGCTCGAACGGCTCGCGCCGCGCCTCGACTACGACCAGCGCTTCGCCGATGCGCTCGCGGGCCATCCTGTCGTGCTCGGCTATTACTTCTCGAATCAGGATGTGTCGAGCGGTGCGATTCCCGCGCCGCTGATGCGCGAGGGCGCGTTCGGCGTGCATCCCTTCACGCTGTTCGACTGGACCAGCTACGGCGGCAACCTGCCCGCGCTGCAACAGGCCGCGAGACGCGCGGGCTACTTCAATCCGGTGATCGATTTCGACGGCTCCGTGCGGCGCGTGCCGCTCATCACCGCGCATCAAGATGGCGTCTACGGCGCGCTCTCGCTCGAAGTGATCCGCGCGCTTTTCGGCGACGCGTCCGTCACCCCGCTGTTCGGCAACCCGACCGATCCGGCCGCGCCGCTCGAAGGCCTCGCGCTCGCGACGCCGCGCGGCACGCGCGTCATTCCCGTCGATGAGAACGGCGCCGCGCTGGTGCCGTATCGCGGCATCGCCGGCAGCTTCCCCTACTATTCGATCGCCGATGTGCTCGCGCAGCGCATCCCGGCGCGCGCGCTCGCGGGCAAGATCGTGCTCATCGGCACGACGGCACCCGGCCTGATGGATCAGCGCACGACGCCCGTGGGCGAGGTCTATCCGGGCGTCGAAGTGAACGCGAACCTGATCGGCGGCATGCTCGACGGCACGATCCGTTTCGTGCCGCCGTTCGCCGCGAGGTTGCAGGCGCTCGCGCTCGCCGTCGCCGGCGTCGCGATGATTTTTCTGTGGCCGTGGCGCGCGCCCGCTCGCGCGACGCTGTTGGTCGCGATCCTGTTCGGCGCGATCGTCGCGGCGGATCTCTTTGCGTTCGGGCGGCTCGGCTGGTCGCAGCCGTCAGCCTCGCTGCTGCTCGCCGTGCTCGCGCTCTACGTGCTCAACATGTCGTACGGCTATTTCGTCGAGGCGCGCGCGAAGCGCCATTTCGCCGCGCTGTTCGGGCAATACGTGCCGCCCGAACTCGTCGAGGAAATGAGCCGCCATCCCGAGGACTACAGCATGGCGGGCCGCCGCGCGGAACTGACCGTGCTCTTCTGCGACGTGCTCGGCTTCACCGCGATTGCCGAAACGCTCGAACCCGAAGCGCTCGCGCGCCTGATGAACGAGTATCTCGGCACGATGACCGAAGTGATCCGCGCGCATCGCGGCACGCTCGACAAATACATCGGCGATGCGATCATGGGCTTCTGGGGCGCGCCCGTCGACGATCCGGACCATGCGCGCCATGCGGTCGCGGCGGCGCTCGGCATGCGCGCGGCGCTCGTCGAGCTGAACCGCACGCTCACGGCGCGCGGCTGGCCGACCTTGTCGATCGGCATCGGCATCAATACGGGGCCGATGACGGTCGGCGACATGGGCTCGTCGGTGCGCAAGGCCTACACGGTGATGGGCGATGCGGTCAACGTCGCGGCGCGGCTCGAAGGACTCACGCGGCGCTTCGATATCGACATCATCGTCGGCGAGGCGACCCGCGAGCAGGCGCCGCAGATCGTGTTTCGCGAGATCGATCGCGTGCGCGTGAAGGGCCGCGTCGCACCGATCGCGGTGTTCGAGCCGCAACCGCAGCACGAACATGCCGATGCGCTCGCGCGCTGGCATGCGGCGCTCGCCCACTATCGCGCGCGCGAGTGGGACGAGGCGGAAACGCTACTCGCGACGCTCGCGGCGCAGTATCCTGAGCGACAGGTGTATGCGATCTATCGCAGGCGCATCGATGCGCTGCGCGGCGTCGCGTTGCCCGAGGACTGGGATTGCGTAAGCGCATTCGATACGAAATGAACTCACAGGCGGACGCATCATGAAGGTTCGGGTACTCGGCTGTAGCGGCGCGATCGGCAGCGGCGCGGACGCCGCCCATGACCCTGGCGGCACGACGGCGCTGCTCGTCGATGACGACATCATGATCGATGCCGGCACGGGCGTCGCCGTTTTGAGCGATGACGAACTCGCGCGTATCGATCATGTGTTCCTCACGCATTCGCATCTGGATCACATCGCGTATCTGCCGCTCATGATCGACGCCGTGGGCGATGCGCGCGATGCGCCGCTGACCGTCCACACGAGCCGCGCGACGCTCGATATTCTGCGCGCGCATATCTTCAACAATCTGATCTGGCCGGACTTCACGCGCATTCCATCGCCCGATTCGCCAGGGGTGAGGTTCGAAGCGCTGGAAGTCGGCGAGTGTTGGGCGCTGAATGGGCGCGTCGTGACGGCATTGCCTGCGCGGCATACGGTGCCATCGATGGGCTTTGCGGTTTCGAGCGGACAGGCGTGCCTCGCGTTCAGCGGCGATACGACGACGAATCCCGAGTTCTGGGCGACGGTGTCGGCGTTGCCGGGATTGCGTCATGTGATCGTCGAGACTGCGTTTCCGGATGCGCAGATTGCGTTGGCGCATGCGGCGCAGCACTATTGCCCGAGGCTTATCGCGGATGATGTGAGAGGCGTCGGGATGAAGGCCGAGTTGCTGATTTCGCATCTGAAACCGCCGCACGGCGCGCAGATTCTCGATGAGTTGCGCGCCGCATTGCCGGGCGTTGAGCTACGGGCCTTGCAGGCGGGAGAAGTGCTGACGTTGTGATGTCGCCAGCCCGTTCAGCGCGAGCCCGCCGCTCCCCGGCGTTCGATGGAGCGAACGTTATCGCTGATCGGCGTGACATTCGACGCCGCAGCCGGCAGCAGATCGCCCTTCACGATCGCCCGCACCGTCCCGACGATCAAGGCTCCGATAAGCACGTTGGCAGCAACGAACGCCACCGGCGCAATCCACACCATCGGCCCGGTTGCGCCGCGTTCGAGCATTCTGATCGCCATCGTCGGCAATGCGGCTGCGCCGAAGCTGAACGCCCAGTACGAAGGCGTGAACGCGTGCTGACGAATCCACGGTACGAGCCGCGTCAGCATCAACGCCTGATAGAGACCATAGCCGAGCATCATGTAAGCGAACATGTCCGGTACGCCGTGCGTGATCGCGAGATACGACACGCCTCCCACCACCGGCGGCGCAAGCTGAATGCCGAGGGTCGGGCGCAGCGCGTCAGGCAGCGCTTCATGCACGGCGGCGCGATGCAGCACGATCGATTCGATCGCGAGCCACGAAAACACGCCCGCACCGAAGAACAACATGCCGATCTGCGTGAACCCCAGACCCGCCGCTGCCGTTCCCGCGACGAAGCTCGGCGCGACCGTCGGCAGATAGACGGCCGGCGTGGTCAGCTCGGGCTTGCGGCCGCCCTGCCAGAATCGTCCATGCAGATAGGCACCGAGCGCAAGCGAACTCAGCGCGCCGAGCGCGAACAGCGCAATGGCCAACTCACGCGAATAGGTCTGCACCGCTTGCGCGGCGAGCATCGCCGATACCGGCACGAGCGCCGCGAAGGAAGACTGCACCGGATGACGCATCTCCGCGATGGCCGCATCCCGTTCGACGAGCCATTTGCGTCCATAGCCGACCAGCATCGCGAACCACACGACGAGCGCCGCCGCCGTCAGAAACACGGGCAACGCATCGGGAACCGTCCACACACGAGCCGCTGCCCGCCAGGCGCCCGCGAGCGCCAGAAAACCCACAGCGATGCCGAAGAACGCCACAGGCATCGGTGCGCGATTGTTCGTACCATTGGTGCCATTCATTGCCCTTCTCCCTGGATTTGCGTGGAAAGCGCGGGGCGCGCTCTCATTGCGTCGATGGAGAAAGGTTAGTTGCGGCGGCCTTGCGCGCGAATGTCGCGGCGTCTCGTTCGGCTGCTCGCGCGTCTCAAATCATTCGCCGCCGCGCAGTTTCACCGCGATGTCGTGCCAGTCCCGCACCGCGTGTTTCAACTCGCGGCACAGTCGCGGATCGAGTGCGTTCAGACGTGACCACAAGTCGTCGAGCTTCTTGTCGCGCGCCTCGAACACGGCCACCGCCGCAAGCCTGCTGGCGCCCGAAAGCCGCGCCTCAGCGTCGACGCACTCCATGTAGAGTTGCGCGAGATGTGAATCGGCCAGTTCGACCGCGCGCAGATGAACGTCGGTAAAGCGTGACTTCATGATGGTATCCCCGGCACTCTTCTAGTTATCGACGTGAGTGCTTTCGCATCACGATTGCGGGACAGTATGAAGGTCCGCTGAAAGCCAGCACAAGCGGGAACATGCGCGCTGCGTGCGCCAGGAATCAGCAAACGTTGTCGTATCGGCTCATCGATCACTTCGATACGAACGCGTCGATGTGCCGCGCGAGTTCGATCGGATACTGGAACATCAGGGCGTGCCCCGCGTCCGCGACCACGTCGAGCCTTGCGCGCGGAATCATCTGTTCGAGACGGCGCGCGTTGGCATCCGCGAGGACCTCGTCGTTCGCGCCCGCGATGATCAGTGTGCGCGTCGGCAAGCGGCGCAAGGCAACGGCCGCGACGGAATCGGCGAACCAGCGCGTCATCGCCTGATTCTGCTGGGCGGCGACTGCATCGGGCACGGGTCTGCCCTTGTAGTCGCGCGGCGCGAACATGTCGCCGACGAAGCACTTCGACGCCGCGACGGCATCGGCGGGAAACAGCACGCCCATGATCTTGCCGAAGGCATCGGCGCCGGAACTCGACAGCACCTGCTGCACCTCGGGCGTCAAGGGCACCGCCTGCGGCCCCGGCGGCGCAGTGGCGATCAGCGTCAGCGATGCGACTTTCTCGCGCGCGTCGAGCGCGAGTTGCTGCGCGATCATGCCGCCCATCGACCAGCCGACCACGTCGGCACGTTGCAGCTTCAGGCCCGCGATGACATCGGCGGCGTCGGCGGCCATGTCGTGGATGCCGTAGTCGGGACCGAAGCGCCCTGCCACTGTGGCCGAGCGTCCGACACCGCGATTGTCGAATACGATGACCTCATGATGCTTCGCGAGTTCGCCCAGAAAATACGCGTTCCATTCGCCGAGCGTCGCGCGATAGCCTGTGATGAGCAGAAGCGGCGTTCCGTGCCCGAAGCGCGCGTAGCCGATCGGCCCGTTTCTGCCTTGCACGGTTTTCACCTTCACGGCGGCGTTGTGGTCGGGTCGAGCGGTCTGCAAGCCGCAGAGTTGATCCCGGCCGAAGGAGACGTCATCGGCGAATGCGGCCGAAGCGAGCGCCCATGTGACAACAGCGAAGCACGACGACACGACACGGGCGAGCGGTATGGGCTTCATCCAATGCTCCGGGCAGAACAAAAAAATGCGGCGCGCGCAATGACAGCGGGGAATAATAGGCGGCGAATCACGCGCCTTCAACAAGAGCTCAAGAAAAAGGAGTGCAAGCGAATGAATCGATTTTTCCGCTCGTGTCTCGTTCCCGTTGCCGCGCTCGCGCTCGCCGCGTGCAGCACGCCCGTCGAGTTCTCGGCCAGCGCGAATCCGCCTTCATGGAACGACGCTGACGCCAACGCCGATTTCAGCGGGATGGACAACTCGATGTCCGCTTGCAAGGCCACCGCGAAGCAGGCGGGCGTTGGCCGCTGTACACAGGTGCGGGCCTATGAGGCATGTATGAAGGACAAGGGCTATATCACCGTGCTCGGGCCGGAAAATCCGCCGAACTGCGGCCAGCCGGAATGGGAGCAGGATGTGCGTAAGTGGCTGAAGTGACGAGGTTTTGGGCCGGGTCGGCGGATTCGTTTGAGGAATGCTTTTGCCGGATCCCGTGATCGCGGGGGTCGATTGGCGTTGCCCCTGTGCGGGGCGGCAGTCACTTTCTTTGCTGCTGCAAAGAAAGTAACCAAAGAAAGCAGCTCGAGACGCCCGCGGTCACACGCAATTTAGGTGTTCTTCTCGTTGTTCGTGGCCTCTGTAGCGAGTGCCTTCGTAGGCCTAACCCGGCTTGGACCGCGCACGGTCTGACAAGCTAGTACCCAAGGGACGCTGGTTCAGCACGAAACAGTTCCGGCACAGCGCTACGCGCTGCCGTAGGGTATGCAAGGGAAACCATTGGTATGGATAACTTGGTATGGAAGCACGCGCGCACCCGATAAACCCGTCGGCCGCGAAGCGGGCCGGAGCCGTTTCGTGCTGAACCAGCCACGCGGGCAGCGCGATGTGTCAGACCGTGCGCGGTCCAAGCCCGGCCTGGCCTACGAGGGCACTCGCTACTGCTGCGCCAAGACCGATCGCCTGTGCCGCGGCCGGCATGAAGTACTTTGGATGGGGAAAGCTGCTTTCTTTGGTTACTTTCTTTGCAGCAGCAAAGAAAGTGACTGCCGCCCCGCACAGGGGCAACGCCAATGAACCGACGCGAAAACGGGATCCGGCGAAAACCTACCTTCGATTCGCTATGCGCATAAACAGCACATAAAGCAACGCCCCCACCACCGCCCCGATCAACCAGCCGAGATTATTCGGCGGCAACAGCTTGAGCATCTGCGTAGACAGCTCCCAACCGACCGAAATCACGCCCGACACCAGCAACGCCGCGAGCCCCACCTTGTTCCAGCCGCCGTCGTAGTAAAAGCGCCCGCCCGGCTGCATCGTATAGAGATCGGCGGTCCGCACCTGCTGTCGCTTCACGAGGTAGTAATCGGACATCATCACGCCATACATCGGCGCCAGCACGGCCCCGAACACCGAGACGAAAATCGTAATCGCCTTCGGGCTGTCGACGAAAATCCACGGGCACACGATCACCGCGAGTATCGACGCAATGAGTCCGCCCTTCTTGAAGTCCACATGCTTCGGAAACAGATTGGCGATGTCATACGCCGGCGACACGAAGTTGGCGACGATATTGATGCCCATCGTCGCGATGATGAACGTGATGCTGCCGATCGCCACCCACACTTTGTTCTCGATGCGCGACACGATCTCGACCGGGTCCATGATCATCGTGCCGAACACCTTCTCGCTACCCGCCGTGACGATCACCGTGATGATTGCGAATGCAACGAAATTGAACGGCAGCCCGAGAAAATTGCCGATCTTCATCTGCCGCTCGCTCTTCGCGAAGCGCGAGAAGTCGCCAAAATTCAAAAGCAGCGCCGCGAAGTAACTCACCACGAGCAGGATCGCGTTGATCATCGCGTGCAATTGCTCGTCGCCGGACAGCACCTTGCCCGACAGCGTGAGGTTCAGGCTGCCAAGCCCCGCGCGATACAGAATCCAGCCCATCAGCACGAACATCACCACATACACCGCCGGCCCGCAAAAATCGATGAACTTGCGGATGATCTCCATGCCGCGCTGAAAGATGATGAGCTGCAGGAGCCACATGAAGAGAAAGCTCACCCAGCCGAGCATGTCGAGCCGCATGAAGCTCGTATCGCGCCAGGCGATGACGGACGGCACGAACAGGAGCAGCAGGGTCGCTACGGCCTTCGACGCGAAATACGTCTGCACGCCGTACCACACGATCCCGACCACACCGCGAATCAGCGCGGCGAGATTCGCGCCCATCACGCCCATCGAGACGCGCGCCATCACCGGAAACGGAATGCCGTGCCTGAGGCTCGGCTTGCCGACCCAGTTCATCAGCACATAGACAACGAGAATGCCGATGGTGAGCGCAAGCAACACCTGCCAGCCCGAGATGCCGAGCAGAAAGAGGCTCGCAGCAAAGGTATAACCGCCGACGCTGTGCACATCCGACATCCACATCGCGAAGATGCTGTAGCCGTTCCAGGTGCGTTTCGCGCGCGGCACGGGCGCGAGGTCGTGGTTGTAAAGACGTTCGTCGGCGTCGACGATTTCAGCGTCGGCGCCGAGCGCGGCGGCGTCGGCGGCGGAGGTTGCGTGGGATGCGGCCATGGTGTCCTCCAGTGCCTTCGACGGGCTCGTGTTATGTACTCAGAGTAATCCATCAAATGCCGAAGGTGAAACGGAGTCGCCGCTTATTAAAGTCCAATCGTGCGCCTGCCGTTATGCGGAGCATGAGAAAAAAACGCCTGAACTCCCGCGACATGAACGACGCCTTCGCCGCCGCAGCCGAGGCGCTCGCGCTCTTCTGCCGATTGCGCAACGTCGACGCCGCCGATCTGCCCGCGCCCGAGGTGGACATCATGCTTGATCTCGCGTTCGAGGAAGCCGCGCAGCAGGCCGCGGCGCGCAGTGAGGCGCGCAGGCCGGGCTGACGCGCGCCCTCCGCCCTCCGCGCGCATGGGTGCGAAACTTGCTGATCCGCACAGGATGGGCAGCGTTCGCGCCGCGGAGGTCCCATGTCGAAGATTCTCGGCCCCGTGCTGGGTCCGCAGGTAAGAAGCGTCGCCCGAAATCCGTTCGGCTTCGTGTTACGAACGCTGAAGGCTTTTCGCGCGAACCAGGGTTTGCTGCTGGCGGGCGCGGTGGCGTATTACGCGTTGCTGTCGATCGTGCCGATGCTGATCCTGATCGTCATCGTGCTGTCGAAGTTCGTCGGACAGCAAGCCTTGCTCGATACGCTCGCGCATCTGCTCGAATGGCTCGTGCCGGGACAGGCGCGCGCGATCGTGCGCGAACTCGCCAATTTTCTCGCCCATCGCGCCGTGCTCGGCTGGGTGCTGCTGGTCACGATGGTCTTCTTCAGCTCGCTCGCCTTCACCGTGCTGGAGAACGCGATGTCCGTGATCTTCGTGCATCGCGTCGCGATCCGCCGCCGGCATTTTCTGCTCTCCGCGCTCCTGCCCTACTGCTACATCCTGTTTCTCGGCGTCGGCATGCTGATCGTCACGCTCGTGTCGAACGGCCTGCAGGCGATGGGCACCAACAGCGTCGATCTGCTCGGCGTCGAGGTGTCGCTCAAAGGCGTGTCGCGGCTGTTGCTCTATCTGCTCGGCGTCGCGGGCGAGATTTTCGTGCTCACGTCGATCTATCTCGTGATGCCGGTCGGCCGGCCGTCCGTGCGGCTCGCGCTGCTCGGCAGCATCACGGCGGCCGTGCTCTGGGAAATCACGCGGCATGTGCTCGTCTGGTATTTCGCGACGCTTTCACAGGTGAGCGTCGTGTATGGCTCGCTGACCACGTCGATCGTCGTGCTGTTCAGCCTCGAAGCGCTCGCCACGCTGCTGCTCTTCGGCGCGCAGGTGATCTCCGAATTCGAGCGCTTCGGCATGGAAGGCAATGCGCCGCCGCGGCCCTTCACCACGGACTGAGGCGGCGCAGCATGTCTTTACGGCTGGCACGCGATACAGTGAGCACGCTCCCCTCAGCGCTCAGCCGATGCCCAATCTCAGGTCCGACGCCGTCTCCTCCGTGCCTTCGTCCCACGGCGCGCGCATCGCGCTGTTGACCGTCGTCGCGATGCTCGCCTTCGCCGGCAATTCACTGCTGTGCCGGCTCGCGCTCAAAGGCACGCAGATCGACGCGGCGAGTTTCACGCTCGTGCGCATCGCGTCGGCGGCGCTCGTGCTGGGAGTCATTCTGCTCGCGCGTGGCGGCGATCGATCCAGCGCGCGCCGCGCCGGAAGCTGGCGCTCGGCGCTCGCGCTGATCGTCTACGCGATGGCGTTTTCCTTTGCCTACGTGCGGCTCGCGGCGGGCGCGGGCGCGCTGCTGCTGTTCGGCGCGGTGCAGGCGACGATGATCGGCTACGGCATCGCGACCGGCGAGCGGCTCGCCGTCGTTCAATGGCTCGGCCTGCTGCTGGCGCTCGCCGGGCTCGTCTGGCTCGTGCTGCCGGGGCTCGCCGCGCCCGAGCCGCTGTCATCGGCGCTGATGATCGTGGCGGGCGTCGGCTGGGGCGTGTATTCGCTGCGCGGACGCGGCCAGACCGATCCGGTCGCGGCGACGGCAGGCAACTTCCTGCGCGCGCTGCCGTTCGCGGTGGCCGTCTCCGCGCTGGCGTTCACGACTGCACGTTTCGATCGCGCGGGCGTTGTCTATGCCGCCGCGTCGGGCGCGTTGACCTCGGGCCTCGGTTATGTCGTCTGGTACGCGGCACTGAAAGGATTGAAACCCGCCGTGGCCGCCACGGTGCAACTGAGCGTGCCCGTCATCACGGCGGCGGGCGGTGTCCTGCTGCTCGGCGAGGCGCTCACGGCGCGGCTCGCCGCGAGTTCCGTCGCGATACTCGGCGGCATCGCGCTCGTCGTGTTGCCGAAACGCCACTGAGCCAGCGCGCGCCGCTGCGCGCGGTCACGCCTCGCCATCACCCGTATGTGCGCAAGCTCACATACGCGGGACGACTTCCTCTGAAGAATGATGCATGACCGATCCATCAAAAAAAGGGGTGGAACGAAGGATGCTAGGGTAGTGGTTCGAACATGCTCCCCGTCGCGAGTGCGTCGGGCGTCGCATGACAGTCGCATCGGCGTTTCGCTGCCGCATCGCTAAGCCTGATTGTCGCGCTGTGTGGTGCGAGTTACATTGTTTGGCAAAATTCAGCCGGTGGGCGCGAGCCGAACCGGCAACGGCTGTTATGTCCGACGAAGCCGCATCGCGTTCATCGATTCATATGATGGAATGCGCTGTATTTCGCGCCATTCGCGCTGTATCGGACCCTGCGCGTGCATCCGACGCCGCGGTCCGATGAATCCGTACTGGGAGAGCGCTGTCATGCCTCACCACGCAAAGCTGCCCGAAGAGACTGTCGCGGACCACGCGAGTCCCGCGAACGATCCCACTGTCATCAACCTGCCCGAGCCTGCAATCGATTACGACGACGACCGTGGACCCGTTCGCGCGCCGCTGCGCTTCGGGCGTCTGGCCCTGTGGATGGCGTCGGCGACAGCGCTCGGCATTGGCGTGCTCGGCACCGTCGCGTACAGCATGTGGTTCAACCACGACCAGCGCGTCTACGCCGAAGCGATGGCAAGCGCACGCAGCACGCTCGGCATCGACCAGCCGGCCATCGCCGCCGCGCAGACGCAGTCGTCGGGCATGGTGGAAGCGCCTAGTACGGCTGCCATCCCCGGCTATACGAGCACGTACGCGACGAACGACGGACCGGCGCCCGTCGATACCGCATCGCTCGCCGACAACGTACCCGCCGACGATAACCCGCCGCTCGCCGATGCGTCGGACAGCGCGGGCGCGGCCGGCGCCGCAGCGCTCGCGACGGTCGCCGCCGCAACCTCCGCGCAGACGCAATCTCAACAGCAGAGCGCCGCCGCGCAGCGCCGTGGCAACCCGTCGGCGACCCAGCAGGCCGCGGCGAACCGCGCGAGTCAGTCCAGCCAGTCCGCACAGGCGCGCAAGCGTCAGGCGCACGCGAAGCCCGAAGGCGGGCTGTTCGCGCGCGTGGGCGCATTCTTTCATCGAGTGAGCTATCGAAACAATGTCCCGAACCGTCAGCGAGAGGAGTATTCCCGCCCCTGAGGGGACACTGGCAACGCGGGTGCGGCGCGCGTTCGAACGCGCGCGCATGCCGGGCCCCGCGCCGCTCGCGGGCGCGGCGTTGCTGTGCCTTCTGATCGGCCTGCTGTTCCTGGCGTTGCAGGTCCGTGCGATCTTCTCCGCGCAGTTGCAGCAGGAATACGTCGGGCTGGTGCTCGAAGCCGTCGAGCGCGCCGACGCCGCCCGCGCCGCTGCACTTTCGCTGCAGAGCGTGCCCGCCGGCGATCCGCAGCATCAGGCCGCATATCGCGACGCGCGCCTGGAACTGGCCGCACGGCTCGCCGCGCTGCATGCGCTCGTTTCATCGAGCCCGATGCCGGCGCCGTTCGTGCCTTCGGCCGTGCTCTCGCCAGCCACCGCGCTCGGCGAAGCGAGTTCCGCGCTCGATTCCACCTATGCCTGGTGGCGCACCGCGCGCGATCGTACGAGCGAGGACGTGCGCGAGCGCATCCTGAGCGTGTCGCATACGCTGATCGCGTTGTCGGCGATCGTCTTCGGCGTGCTCATCACCGCGCTCGGCATGTATGCCAAGCGCAACCGGCAGCTTCTCGGCATCTCGAACGAATTCGAGCAGGCGTCGCTGCATGATCCGATGACGGGCCTGCCCAATCGCCGCAAGCTCTTCGCGGCGCTGGAGGAGGCGGCCAACGCGCTCGCGGATAACACGCGCGGCGCGGCGCGCATCGCCGTGCTGTATATCGATCTCGATGGCTTCAAGCGCGTCAACGATACGCACGGCCACCGCATCGGCGACGAGTTTCTGATCGCGGTATCGCGCCGTTTTCGCCAGACGGTGCGCGGCGGCGATCTGGTCGCGCGCATCGGCGGCGACGAATTCGCGCTGCTCGTGCGCGAGTTTTCGAGCGATGGCGAGCTCGCCGCGATCGCGCAACGAATCATCGCGTGCGTCGGCGAGACCGACGCGCAGATGGGGCTGTCGATCGTGCGCGCGAGTATCGGCATCGCGAGCTTTCCGGATCGCGTCAACGATTACTGGCGGCTCGTGGCCGCCGCCGACGAGACCATGTACACCGTCAAGCGCAATGGCAAGAACGGCTACGCGTTCGCGTCGGCGCCCGCTGCCTGATACCTGTTTCTACGCGGCGGCGCGCAGATCCTCTTCGCCGCCCAGCGCGTCCGTCAGCGCCGACAGCATGCGCGCAAGCTCGCCCGTCATCAGGATGAAGTCGGACTCGAAGCGCTCGTCGTCGTTGGTCGCGGTGGGATCGGCGGCTTCCTTGATGACGTCGAGCGCGCTTACGCGCTTCAACGTCAGCGACGGCGTGAGCACGTAGGACACGCGGTCGTTCCATGTCATCGCAAGACGCATGCACTGTTTGCCCGCTTCGATATGGCGGCGCATGTCCTCCGTTTCGAGCGCGTGGCCGACGTAGCGCACCGTGGCGTTGCCCTCGCCGGTCGAGCGCAGTTCGGTATCGCGGTCGAGCGTGAAGCCGGCGGGCGCGTCGCCGGAGAGCAGCCACTCGGTCATCGCGGATACCGGCGCGCGCGCGGTGCGTACGCTCGCGAGCGGCAGATCGGTGACGGATTTCACGAGCAGGCCGATGATGTCGTCGCACAGCGTCGCCGATGCCGAATCGATCGCCAGCCAGCCGTTCACCGGATCGATCCACACCCGCGTGTCGCGGCGAATGCTGAAGGCGCGCGGCAGGAGTTCATCGGTGATTTGTTCTTTCAGCTCACGCAACTGCTTTCGGCCGGGTTTGAAGCCTTGCTGCTCTTCGAGCTCGGCCGCGCGCTCCTTCACGAATTGCGTGACGACCGACGCGGGCAACAGCTTTTTCTCCGCCCGATAAGTGATGAGCATCTGACGATTCGCCGTGTAGACGAGCGCATCGTCGCCGCGCGGCGAAACCCAGCCGCGACGCTCGTTCTCGATGCTCGACGCGGCGCTGAAGGCAAGCGGCTCGAGCCACTGCTGCATTTGATTCGGCGTGACGGACCAGTGTGCGGGAAGACGGTGAAGCTGGAGATTCTTGAACCACATGGCGGGATTTCGATGTAGTCGGAAAGGGGCGCCATTCTATACGAGTGAGCGATTCGCGATGAGTCGGCCTGAAAGTGCGCGGTGTGCGGGGTTTTCGGTATATACGGCAATGCCGTATAATCGATACGATATACACGATCATCGAAACCGCGGTTTTCCAGCGCTACGCCGACGAAATCTGGCAAGACCCGGAGCGCGAGGCATTCATCGTATGGCTTGCGAATAATCCGCTGGCGGGCGCCGTGATTCCCGGCACGGGAGGATTACGCAAGGTTCGCTGGACCACGCCCGGCAAAGGAAAGCGCGGCGGCGCGCGCGTCATCTACTACAACCTCCTGGACGACGGCGAGATCTGGCTCTTGATCGCATACTCAAAGACGAAATTCGACAATCTGCCAGCAACTTTCCTCAACCAGCTTCGTGAGGCAATTCAACATGGATAAGGAACTCGAAGAATTTCAGGCCGACCTCCTTCAATCGGTTCGCGACATGAAGAAGGGTCGTGCAGCACGCACGACCCGCGTCGAACCGACCGTCGCAGCGTTGGCGCGCGCGAAGGTCGGCGTGTCTCAGTCGGAGTTCGCCGCGTTGCTCGGTGTTTCCATCCGCACGTTTCAGGACTGGGAACAAGGCCGTCGCAATCCGACGGGCGCGGCTCAAACACTCTTGCGCGTTGCCGTGGCGCATCCCGAGGCGCTGCGCGATCTTCCGCGCGCGGCATAGTGAACGGAGGGATTACCGGGGCGTACGTCCCGGCACGATCCGCCACTGCAGATTCACCCCCGCCGCCGCGAGCAGAATGAGCACCGCCCCGGCCACTTGCAGCCATGCGAGCCTTTGCCCGAACGCGAGCCAGTCGACCACGATCGCGACCACCGGATAGATGAACGACAGCGCGCCCGTCGTCGCGGTCGGCAGCTTCTGGATCGCGCCGTAGAGCAGCACGTACATGAGTCCCGTGTTGACGACGCCGAGCACGACGAGATCCGACCATCCGCCCAGCGACGCGGGCATCTGATCGAAGCGCGCGAACGGCGCGAGCATGACGATGCCGAACAGCACATGCAGCATCGCGATCAGATGCGGCGGCGTGCCCTTCAGACGCTTCGTGACGATCGACGAGATCGCGTAAAGAAAAGCCGCGCCGAGCGCATACGCGATGCCTTCGAGATACTGTCCCGGCGTCGCCAGCACGGCGGGCTCGACGCGCACCACCATCACGAGTCCGATGAACGCGATGCCGAGCCACGCGAGTGTCGACGCCGACACGCGCTCGCGCAGCACCAATGCGCCCAGCGCGACGAGCATGAACGGCTGCGTGTTGTAGACAGTGGTCGCCATCGAGATCGACGCGCGCGAGTACGCGGCGAACAGCAACAGCCAGTTGCCGACGATCGCCACACTGCCGAGCGCGACGAGCCCGATCATGCGCCACGAGAAATAACGTTTCTTCAGAAAGCCCAGCGCCGCGCATACGGCGATGAGCGTCGCCCCGCCGAACACGCAGCGAAAAAACACCACGTTCCACGGCGTCTGTCCCGAGGACACGACCAGCCAGCCGATCGTGCCCGACATCAGCATCGCGAGCGACATCTCGATCGCGCCGCGGCGCAGCTCATTTGCGTTCGATGCGCCGCTAAAGCGCGCATTGATTCTGTCGGTGTTCATTCTGGTTCTGCCATGCAGGTTTCGATGCCTTCAAGTCTATCGATGCGCTTTGCCCAAAACCATGCCTAAAATGAGGCACGCACATCTTTCGACCTTTGAATCGAAGGCCATCATGGGAAAGAACCTAAGCATCCCGCCACCGACGGGTATCGACGCCATCGATCGCGAACTCATCGGCGTGCTCGCGAGCGACGGACGTATCGCGATCAGCGAGCTTGCAAAGCGCGTCGGCCTGTCGGCGCCGAGCACCGCCGAGCGCGTGCGACGGCTCGAAACGCAAGGCGTGATTCGCGGCTTCACCGTCGATATCGATCCGCGTGCGCTCGGTTACACGCTGCAGGCGATCGTGCGCGTGCAGCCGCTGCCCGGACAACTGCATCTCGTCGAAGAAGCGATCAGGCGTATCCCCGAATTCGTCGAATGCGACAAGGTGACCGGCGACGACTGCTTCGTTTGCCGCCTCCATCTGCGCTCGATCGAACATCTCGACGATATTCTCTCGCGCGTCACCGAGCGCGCCGCGACGAGCACGGCCATCGTGAAGGCGACGCCGATCGAAAGACGTCTGCCTCCGCTCGGCTGACTGGCGCGTTTTTACCTGCAGACGAACGGCGTTACACTAGGGTCATGCGCGACAGGAGCGAACACATGAGTGACTTCGACGCCAACCGCACCTTCCGCGGGCTTCCGCTGACTGCTGAGCAGGATGCCGAAGTGCGGCACTACATCAAGAAAAAGAAGCAGCGCGGCGAACCGTGGGATACGCCGGAGCTGGAGGCGATGCTGCACGACATGCTGGAGCCGCCCGCCGACGAGGACGGCATCATCGACGACGACGCCGAAGAGGAAACGCGCTCGGTGGCGGAGCGCGCGTCGGCGTCCATCGACGAGGGCATGGACCCGATCGAAAACAGCGAGGAATGGAACGCCGCGCGGGAAGCCGAGGCGATGAAAGGGCCGAGGCGCTGAAATGTCTTCTCGCGCCGCAACAAAGACAAGGCGCCGGTCCGTGCCGGCGCCTTGATCACTTACTTCAGGATGCACTACGCTTTCAATGCCTGTGCCGCCAGTCGCGCGGTGGATGCGAATCCAGCCAGCGTGCCTTCGGGGTCTGGATATGCGGGTGTCGGTGATGCATCACGAGAACCACCGCGATGCATAGCACCAGGACGATTCCCGCCAACAGGCTGATCATCGGCTCGGCCATCGCGTCCTCCTCTATAGGTCTTGGAGCGATGCCTCTATTGTAGGCGCAGATCGTCGCGCCGGAGTCAGCGTCAGCGTGCCGCCTCCTTGTGTCCTATAGTGCTTTTGCACGTCTGCTTCGCAGTCAAGCAAATCCACTGGGAGACGCACATGGCAACATGGAAACCGGACCCGAGCTTCTATCCTTCCCCGCGCCTCGCGGCCAAGGCGCCGCGTGAAACACTCGCCTACGTGGCGACGTTCGATCCCGAGCGCAAGACGCCGGACAAAATCGCCGTCGTCGATGTCGATCCCGATTCACCCGACTATACGAAGATCGTCGGCGAACTCGCGATGCCCGATACCGGCGACGAACTGCATCACTTCGGCTGGAACGCGTGCTCGTCCTGTCTGTGCCCGAACGCGCCGCATCCGCACATGGAGCGGCGCTATCTCGTCGTGCCGGGGCTGCGCTCGTCGCGCATCCATATCCTCGACACGAAGCCCGATCCGAAGAAGCCCGTCATCGTGAAGACGATCGAGCCTGAAGAACTCGCGGAAAAAACCGGCTATACGCGCCCGCACACCGTGCACTGCGGACCGGGCGGCATCTACGTCACGGCGCTCGGCAACGCCGAAGGCAAGGCGCCGGGCGGCGTGCTGATCCTCGATCAGCAGAGCTTCGATCCGCTCGGCCGCTGGGAGGTGGATCGCGGCCCGCAGCAACTCGCGTACGACGGCTGGTGGCATCTCGGCTACGACACGATGGTCACGAGCGAATGGGGCACGCCCGACACCTTCGAGGACGGCCTCGTCCCCGAAATACTGCTCGGCGCGAAGTACGGACGCAAGCTGCATTTCTGGGACTTCACGAAGCGCAAGCACATTCAGGAAATCGACTTCGGCGACGAATATCAGCTCGTGTTCGAGCTGCGTCCCGCGCACGATCCGACCAAGGCATATGGCTTCGTCAACTGCGTGATCAGCCTGAAGGATCTGTCGTCGTCGATCTGGACCTGGTATCGCGACAAGGACAAATGGGCGGTGAAGAAGATCATCGACATACCCGCCGAGCCCGCCGACGCCGATGCGCTGCCGCCGCTGCTCAAGGGCTTCGGCGCGGTGCCGCCGCTCGTCTCGGACATCGATCTGTCGATGGACGACCGCTTTCTCTACGTGTCGTGCTGGGGCACCGGCGACATGCTGCAGTACGACGTCTCCGATCCGTTCGCGCCGAAGCTGACGGGCAAGGTTCGCATCGGCGGCGTGGTCGCGCGCGCAACGCATCCGGGCGCGGCGAACGGTGCGTTGAACGGCGGCCCGCAAATGGTCGAAGTGAGTCGCGACGGCCGCCGTGTCTACTTCACGAATTCGCTGTACGGCGCGGTGGATGCGCAGTTCTATCCCGATGGCATCGAAGGCTGGATGGTGAAACTCGACGCCGATCCGAACGGCGGCCTCGCCGTCGACGAGAAGTTTTTCATCGACTGGCCGAAAGGACAGCGGCCGCATCAGATCCGGCTGCAGGGCGGCGATTGCTCGTCGGATTCCTACTGTTACCCCTGACACGCCACGAGCCGCCTCGCATGGACGCCGCCTCGCCCGCGCTCCTCTTCACCGCCGCGGGCCTCGGCGCGTTTCACGGTCTCAATCCCGCGATGGGATGGCTCTTCGCCGTCGCGCTCGGGCTCTATGCGCGCAGCCGCCGAGTCGCGCTCGTGTCGCTCGTGCCGATCGCACTGGGTCATGCAGCGTCGGTCGCGCTCGTGCTGGCAGGCGCGCTCACGCTCGGCACGTTTATCGGCCACGACATGCTCGCGCGCGCTTGCGGGGCGCTTCTGATCGGCTGGGGCGCGTGGAGCGTGTGGCGCGGGCATCGCGGACGCCCGACCGTCGGCATGCGCACCGGGCTCGCAGGGCTCGCGCTGTGGTCCTTCGTGATGTCGAGCGCGCACGGCGCGGGGCTGATGCTCGTGCCGGCGCTCCTGCCGCTTTGCACGGGCAAGGTGGCCGGGCAGGCGTTCGAGGCCAGCGCGCTCGCGCTGACGGTGCATACCGGCGCGATGCTGGCGGTGATCGCCGCGATCTCCATGTTCGCGATGTCGGTTCAGGAGCGCGGCGGGCTCGGCTTCCTACGCAGCGGCTGGATCAACATCGACTGGTTGTGGAGCGCCGCGCTGATCGGATGCGGCGTGTTTCTGCTCGTTTAGCCGATCGAATTTTGCGTACATCATGCGCGATGGCATTCTGCACGCATCGTGCGAAATTCAATCCCGCCTCGACACCTCTTCCGGTCCCGGCAACGAAGCGGTGGTCCATCCACCGCCCAGTGCCTTCACGAGTGCGACGCTCGCCGCCATGCGCCGCCGCTCGATGCGCAACGCCGTGCGCTGATCCGACAGCACGATGGCCTGCGTCACGACCACGCTCAGGTACGTGATCGCGCCGTTTTCGTAGCGGTTGCTCACCTTGCCCAGCGCGCGCTGGGCGGCATCGACCGCGTCGCGTTGTGCTTCGCCCTCGCGGCGCAACACCTCCAGCGCGTTCAAGTTGTCTTCGACCTGCCCGAATGCCGTCAGCACGGTCTGCCGGTAGTCGGCGACGCTCTCGTCGTAGGCCGCACGCGCCGCATCGCGGGCCGCCGCCCGGCCGCCGAAGTCGAGCACCGTGAACGCGAGTTGCGGCCCGAGCGACCAGAAACGGCTCGGCGCTTCGAGCCACGAACTCAGGCGCGTCGCTTCGAGGCCGCCCGTCGCGGCGAGCAGCAGGTTCGGGAAAAACGCCGCTGTCGCCACGCCGACGCGCGCATTCGCCTCCGCGACGCGCCGCTCCGCCGCCGCGATATCCGGCCGCCGTTCGAGCAACGCGGACGGCACGCTGAGCGGCAGCGCGGCGAGCGCCGCCGACGGAAGCGGAGAATGCGCTTCGTTGAGCGGCACGACATCGAGCGCGAAACCCGATGGCGACTCGCCGACGAGAATCGCGATCGCATTGACGAGGCTCGTGCGCGTGGTCTCCAGATCGATCAGTTGCGCCTGCGTCGCGCGCAATTGCTCTTCCGCCTGCGCGACATCCGATTCCGCCGCGACGCCGCCCGCGAAACGATCGCGAGTAAGCGCGAGCGCCTTGTCATAGGCTTGCAGCGTCGCCTGCAGCAGCCGCTCCTCTTCGACGACGCCGCGCAGATCGAAGTAATTCGTGGCGAGCTCGGCCTGCATCGAGAGAATCGCGCTTTGCAGATCCGCCGCGCTTGCCTGCGCCTCCGCTCGCCCGCCTTCGACGGCGCGCGAGATGCGGCCCCACAGGTCCGGCTCCCAGGAGATTTGCGCATCGATCAGATAGTCAGGCACGGTGACGCCCGCACTCGATTTGTACAGCACATTCGACGACACGCGCGATTGATTGAACGCCGCGTTCGCGGTAACCGTCGGGAAATAAGCTGAACGCGCCTGCGCGGCGGCCGCGCGCGCCCCGCGAAAGCGCGCGGCCGCCGCGGCCACGGTCTGATTCGCCGTCGCGACGCGTTCTTCGAGCGCGTTCAGTTGCGGGTCGCCATAGACTTCCCACCACGGGGCGCGGCGCGTCGTGTCGGCGGGTTGCGCGGGCTTCCAGTCTTGCGATGCCGTCGCGTCGAGCGGTATCGGCGACTTGTACGCGGCAGGCGCGGCCACCTCGGGCCGAACGTAGTCCGGCCCCGCCACGCAGCCCGCCAGCACGGAAATAGTTAGGAATGCAACGAGTCGGATTGGTGCGCGCGTCATCACGATTCGCTTCCGTCCGGCTTCGCTGCGCCGCCATGCGCGCCTTCGCTCGCGCCCGCGCCGTTATCCGCGTGGCCGATGCGCACCGTCGCGCCATCGATGATGGAATCGGGCGGATTCACGATCACGCGTTCATCGCCATTCAATCCCGAGACGATCGACACACGCGTGCCGTAGTCCGTGCCGAGCGTGATCGGCAGCAGCTTCACGCGATTGTTCGCATCGACGCTCGCCGCATGCACGCCGTCGGGACGGAACAGCAGCGCGTTGCCCGGCAGCGTATAAGACGGGTTCGCGCTCGTGAGACGAAAGCGCACTTGCGCATACGCGCCCGCGAGCAATTCGCCGGTCGGATTCTTCACGTCGACCTCGACGCGCATCGTGCGCGCGACCGGGTCCACTGCGCCCGCTGTGCGTACCGTCACGCCCTCGAACTTGCGGTTGCGATCCTCGTTGAGCAGCAGTTCGGCGGGCAGTCCCACCGCGATCATCCGCGCGTAAGCCTGAGGCACATCGACGAACACGCGCAAGGTGGAAGCATCCTGAATGTGAAAGAGCTCGCGGCCGGCCGCGCCGCTGCCCGCATCGATCAACTGGCCGACATCGGTGTTGCGCGCCGTCACGACGCCATCGAAAGGCGCATAGATCTTCTGAAACGAAACGAGCTGTTCGAGCCGCGATACGTTCGCCTGAGCCGCATTCAGCGCCGCTTCCTTGGCGAGCATGTCGCCGTTCTTCTCGTCCGTTTCCTGACGCGACACCGAGTTGTTCTTCAGCATCAGTGCCCAGCGTTCGGCCGTCGTCTTCGCGAGCAGATAGTTCGCGCGCGCGGTCTGCGCATCGGCGCGCGCCTGGCGAAGCTGGTCGTTGATTTCGGGTGCATCGATTTCCGCGAGCAACTGGCCTTTCTTCACCTTCGTGCCGATATCGACGGTCCAGCGCTTCAGATAACCATTGGTGCGCGCGAAGATCGGCGCATCGGAGTACGCGCGGATATCGCCCGCGAGCACGAGATCCTGGGACGCCTTCATGCGCGCCGGCTTGATGACCTCGACCGTCTGCGCGCCATGCTCGTTCGCATCGCGTTCGAGTTCCGCATGCGCCGCGCGCCTCGAAAAAATCCCTTGCGCGATGAGCACGACGACCACCACGAGCGCGATCGCGAGCCATAAGCGCCCTCGCCGTCCGTTGCCCGATCGTTGCGACCCCTGCTCTTCCATTCTTGCTCCACCTGCTATTCGATTGTTTTATGCGCCGCTTCGCTGGCCCGCGCGCCCGGACCCTTGCCGCGCGCTTCCATGCGCCGATAGATGACCGAGAACACGACCGGCACGAAGAACAACGTCGCGATGGTGCCGACCATCAGCCCGCCGATCACGGCGCGTCCGAGCGGCGCGTTCTGCTCGCCGCCTTCGCCGAGGCCGATCGCCATCGGCACCATGCCGATCATCATCGCGGCGGCGGTCATCAACACGGGGCGAAAGCGCGTATAGCCTGCTTCGAGTGCGGAACGTATCGCATCGCCGTGCTCGGCGAGCGCCGTGCGCGCGTAGCTCACCACCAGAATGCTGTTCGCCGTCGCGATGCCGATACACATGATCGCGCCCGTCAATGCGGGAATCGACAGCGTCGTATGCGTGAGAAAGAGCGTCCACACGATGCCCGCGAGCGCGCCCGGCAAAGCGGTGATGATGATGAACGGATCGAGCCACGACTGGAAGTTCACGACAATCAGCAAGTACACGAGCACAACCGCGAGAATGAGGCCGAACGCAAGTCCGGAGAACGAACCATTCATCGTCTCGACCTGGCCGCGCATGTCGATGGTCGAGCCTTTGGGCAGCTCGCCGCGCGCTTCGTCGAGGATGCGCTGCACGTCGTCGGAGACCGCGCCGAGATCGCGCCGCTCGGTGGTCGCATAGAGATTGATGGTGGTCTGCGCGTTGTAGTGATAGACGACCGCATCGCGCGCGCCGCGCGACAGCGACGCGAGCGCGCCCAGAATATTGGTCTTGCCGCTCGCCGACGTGACCGGAATGTTCGCGACCGATTGCAGCGAATTCATGTCGTATTGCGGCGCGGTCGTGATGACGTTGTAGCTCACGCCATTCACGGGATTGAGCCAGAACGTGGGCGTCGTCTGCTGGCTGCCCGACAGCGTGATGAGCAGATTGTTCGCGACATCGCGCTGCGTGAAGCCTGCTTGCAGCGCCTTGGTGCGATCCACTTCCACATTGATCGAGGGCAGATCCGACGGCTGCTGGATGCGCGCATCGACGAGGCCCGGCACACGGCGAATCTTTTCGAGCAGGCGATTCGCGAGCGCACGATTGCCGCGCACGTCACGCCCGGTGATCGCGATATCGATCGGCGCAGGCACGCCGAAGTTGAGGATCTGGCTCACGATATCCGCCGGCAGGAACGAGAACGTCACGCCCGGAAACTCTTGCGGCAGCCGCTTTCTCAGCTCGCGGATATAGCCCTCGGTAGGCGCGTGATCTTCGTTCAGGCTGATGAGCACGTCGGCATCGGCGGAACTCACCGTGCCCGTGTTGTTGTACGAGAGATTGATGCCCGATACCGGCAGACCCATGTTATCGATGATCGAGCGAATCTCGCCGCGCGGAATCAGTTGCCTGATGCGCGCGTCGACGCGATCGGTGAGCGCCGCCGTTTCCTCGATGCGCGTGCCGGTTTTCGCGCGCATGTGCAAGGCGATCACACCCGAATCGATCGACGGAAAAAAGTCCCGGCCAAGGAACGGAGCCAGGCCGAGCGACAACAGGCAGCACACCAGGAACAGCGATGCGAAGCGTCCGGGCTTCGCGAGCTGTGCCTCGAGAAAACGCCGATAACGATGACGCACCGACTCGAAATGACGCTCGAACGCGAGATGGATACGCACGAACGGATTGCGCGAGCCCTTCATCGATTCGATGTCGCCGCCCATGTGCTCGTGATGCCGCAACAGATACTTCGCGAGCGTCGGGATCAGCGTGCGCGAGAAGAAGTACGACGCGAGCATCGCGAACACGACGGCCTCGGCCATCGGCACGAACAGATAGTGCGCGACGCCCGTCAGCAGGAACATCGGAATGAACACGATGCAGATGGAGAGCGTCGATACGAGCGTCGGCACGGCGATCTGCTGCGCGCCATCGAGAATCGCCTGCTCCAGCTCCTTGCCCTGCTCCAGGTTCTGGCTGATATTTTCGATTGCGACTGTCGCATCGTCGACGAGAATACCGACCGCGAGCGCCAGGCCGCCGAGCGTCATGATGTTGATCGTCTGGCCGATCGCGGAGAGCGCGACGATCGATGTCAGCATCGAAAGCGGGATCGAGATCGCGATGATGAGCGTGGCGCGCCAACTGCCGAGAAAGAGCAGCACCATGAGCGCGGTCAGGCCCGCCGCGATCACCGCTTCACGCAATACGCCCGACACCGATGCGCGCACGAACAGCGATTGATCCGCCACGGGATCGATCTTCAGCGACTCGGGCACCATGCCGCGCAAGGTCGGCAGCAGGTTCTTCACGCGCGCGACGATATCGAGCGTCGAGGCGTTGCCGCTCTTGTTGATCGTCAGTAACGAAGCACGCGTTCCATCGACGCGCACGATGTTGGTCTGCGGCTGAAAGCCGTCGCGCACGTGCGCCACGTCCTTGATGTAGATCGTGCCGCCAGGGCCGGTGCGGATCGGGATGTCGTTGAGTCCTTCGATCGAACCGGGGCTCGCGTTCAGACCCACCGAGTATTCGGTCGAACCGATCTTGGCGGTGCCCGTTGGCAGGATGAGGTTCTGCGCGCTGATCGCATTGACGACATCGGTGGGCGCGAGGTTCTTCGCCTGCAGCTTGCGCGAGTCGATATCGACCATGATCTGCCGCTGCTTGCCGCCATACGGCAGCGGCACCGACGCGCCCTGCACCGTCGCAAGCTGCGTCTTCAGGAAGCTGTTGCCGAAGTCGTAGAGCTGTTGCTCGGTAAGCTCGGCCGATGACAGCGCGAGCCGCAGAATCGGCACGGTCGACGCATTGAAGCGCAGGATGTTCGGCGGCGTGATGCCCGGCGGCAGCGAGCGCAATTGTGTCTGCGAGAGCGCGGTGATCTCGGCGATCGCTTCATCGACATTCGCATTCGGCTGGAAATAGATGCGAATCACCGCGATGCCCGGCAGCGATTCCGACTCGATATGTTCGATGTCGTTGACCGCCACCGAAAGACCGCGCTCGTAGTTGAGCGTGATGCGGCGCTCCATCTGATCCGGCGGCAAGCCCGTGTACGACCAGATGACGCTGACGACCGGAATGTCGATGTTGGGAAAGATATCGGTCGGCGTGCGCACAATGACGAGCGGACCGATGATCAGCAAAAGCAGCGACAGGACGATGAACGTGTACGGGCGCTTGAGCGCGAGTCTGACGATCCACATCTAAGTTCCGCCTGCCCCGTCTGGTGTTCGTTGTTCGAATGCTGTTCGATTGCCGTGGGTTTCCCGAGCGAAAGCCCCCGCTACGATGACACATTTGAAGCTTACAAAACAATTTGCGCAAACGGTTGCGAGGGTTTATGCGGAAGAATTTCTGCAGAAGAATGCGAGGCCGCACCGAAAATGGAACGAGCGCTCCAATTGGTGGGAAAGACGTTGCGCCCCGCGGAACGCGAGGCGCTTGACTCGATGAGGCTTAGACGGTTGCGGGTCGCAGGTCGAGCACGCGTTTTGCCTTGCCGGTCGCGGTCGTCGGCAGTTCGCCGGAATCGAGCACGCGCACCTGCGTGGAAACGCCGACTATCGTCTTGACGCGCTGCTGAAGCTCGCGCGAAAGACCGGCGCGATCGCTGTCGTTCAGGCTCGCGCAGACTTCGGCGCGCGCTTCCACCGAAACCGACAACGAATCCATGTGACCCTCGCGCGACACACACAGTTGGTACTGACCCGAGAGACGCGGAATCGCAAGAATCAGCTCCTCGATCTGGCTCGGGAACACGTTCACGCCACGAATGATGAGCATGTCGTCGGAACGGCCCGTGATCTTCGCGAGGCGGCGCATCGAGCGCGCGCTCGGCGGCAGCAACGACGTGAGATCGCGCGTGCGGTAGCGGATCATCGGCATCGCTTCCTTCGTCAGCGACGTGAAGACGAGTTCGCCCGTGCTGCCTTCGGGAAGCACTTCGCCCGTGACAGGATCGATGATCTCCGGATAGAAATGGTCTTCCCAGATCGTCGGACCGTCCTTCGTTTCGATGCATTCGCAGGCGACGCCCGGGCCCATGATTTCCGAGAGCCCGTAAATGTCGAGTGCCTGAATGCCTGCGCGCGTTTCGATCTCGCTGCGCAAACCCTGGCTCCACGGCTCCGCGCCGAAGATGCCGATCTTGAGCGACGTATTTGCCGGGTCCATGCCCTGACGCGCCATCTCGTCGAGCAGATTCAACATGTACGAAGGCGTCACGAGAATGATCTTCGGCTCGAAGTCGCGGATCAGCTGCACCTGCTTCTCGGTCTGGCCGCCCGACATCGGCACGACCATGCAGCCCAGACGTTCCGCGCCGTAGTGAATGCCGAGACCGCCCGTGAAGAGGCCATAGCCGAATGCGTTGTGCAGCGTGTCGCCCTTGCGGCCACCCGCGGCGCGGATCGAGCGCGCGGTCACGTTGGCCCAAGTGTCGATGTCTCTCGCCGTGTAGCCGACCACCGTCGGCTTGCCCGTCGTGCCGCTCGAAGCATGCACGCGCACGACCTGATCGCGCGGCACCGCGAACAACCCGAACGGATAGTTGTCACGCAAGTCGGTTTTCGTCGTGGTCGGAAAACGCGCGAGATCGGAGAGTTCGCGCAGGTCGTCGGGATGCACGCCTGCCGCATCGAAGGCGCGACGATAGTGCGGCACGTTCTCGTAAGCATGACGCAAAGACCATTTGAGGCGCTCGAGTTGCAGCGCCTGAAGCTCGTCCCGGCTCGCGCGCTCGATCGGCTCCAGTTCGTTTTGCTGTGCAATGGATTGGACCACGGTTGTCTCCTGCATGAAGGCTCGATGAATGAATGTTCGGGATTCGCTTCAGTGGAAGCGTTGGCCCGCGTAACGCAAGGCCGATATGAGTGGCGACGCGCGATAACGGTCTTCGCCGTAGTGCGCCGCGAGATGAAGCAGCACATCGTGAATCTGCCCGATGCCGATACGCTCGCCCCACGCAAGCGGACCGAGCGGATAGTTCACGCCCTTCTCCATCGCGAGGTCGAGATCGGCGCTCGTGCAGACGCCCTGATTCACCGCGTCCGCCGCTTCGTTGACGAGCATGGCGACGGTACGCATCACGGCCATGCCGGCGATATCGTTCAGCGGCACCACCGCATAGCCTGCCTTCGTCAGCGCGCCGGCGACGGCGGCGTAGGCGTCATCGGCGCACTGGCGTGCGCGCGTGAGCGCGACGCTTCGTGCATTCGCGTAGTCGAGCGCGAGATCGATCAGCACGATGTTGTCGATGCCGGTCGCATGCGCGCGTTCAGTCGCGGTGCGTCCATCGGTGAGAAACAGATACGCATCGTCGATCTGCGCGATGAGGCCTGGAAGATCATCGCGGCACAGACTGGTTTCGCCGATACGTGCTTGCAGTTGCGCGTACAACGGTGCGCTTTCACCACGCACGATCTTCGAAGGCGTGCGCGTGTTCGTCTCGATGCGCGCGGCAGGCTTCACGGCATCGGCGGCGTAATCATAGAAACCACGGCCCGTCTTGCGGCCGAGAAAGCCCGCGTTCACCAGTTCCTGCTGGATCAGCGAAGGCGTGAAGCGCGGATCGTTGAAGTACGCGTTGAACACCGATTGCGTCACGGCGAAGTTCACGTCGTGGCCGATCAGATCCATCAGTTCGAACGGGCCCATTCTGAAGCCGCCCGAATCGCGCATGATGGTGTCGATGGAAGCTGCGTCCGCAGCCTGCTCGTTCAGAATGCGCAGGCCCTCGGCATAGAACGGCCGCGCCACGCGATTGACGATGAAGCCCGGCGTCGATTTCGTATGGACCGGCTTCTTGCCCCACACGGCCGCCGTGGCGTACACGGTGCGCGCGACCTCATCCGATGTGGCGAGACCGCGCACGACCTCGACGAGCGCCATCAGCGGCGCCGGATTGAAGAAGTGCATGCCGACGACGCGCGACGGATGCTGCAACGGCGCGGCGATCGCCGTGATCGAAATGGACGACGTGTTGGTCGCGAGAATGCAGTCCTGCGTCACGATGCTTTCGAGCTCGCCGAAGAGCGCGCGCTTGACGTCCAGACGCTCGGCGACGGCTTCGATGACAAGCGATGCCGTGCGCAAATCCGCGAGATTCGCAACGATGCGCAGGCGGTCGATGGCTTCCTGCCCCGCTGCCTGATCGAGCTTCTTCTTGTCGATCAAACGCTGCACGTTCGTTGCGATGCCGGCATGCGCCTTGTCGAGCGCTTTCGCATCGAGGTCGTAAAGCAGCACGGTGTGTCCGGCGAGCGCCGCGACTTGCGCGATGCCCGCGCCCATCGCGCCTGCGCCGATCACACCGATGATCGCCGATGCCTGAATCGCCTGTGTCATGGTCGTGGCCCTCAGACGCGTTCGATCGCGATCGCGATGCCCTGCCCCACGCCGATGCACATCGTGCACAGCGCATAGCGGCCATTGCGGCGTTCGAGTTCGTACAGCGCCGTCGTGACGAGACGCGCACCCGAAGCGCCGAGCGGATGGCCGAGCGCAATGGCGCCGCCGTTCGGATTCACACGCGGATCGTCTTCCGCGAGTCCCAGTTGACGCAGCACCGCGATGCCTTGCGAAGCAAAGGCTTCGTTCAGCTCGATCACGTCGAACTGGTCGAGCGTGAGGCCCGTGCGCGCGAGAAGCTTTTTCGTCGCGGGTGCGGGGCCGATGCCCATGATGCGCGGCTCGACGCCAGCAGTCGCCATGCCGATGATGCGCGCGCGCGGCGCGAGTCCATGACGCTTTGCCGCCTCTTCGTTCGCGATGATGAGCGCGCATGCGCCGTCATTCACTCCCGACGCGTTGCCCGCTGTAACGCTGCCATCGGGACGCACGACGCCCTTCAGTTTCGCAAGCGTTTCGAGCGTGGTCTCGCGCGGATGCTCGTCGCGATCGACCGCAATCGATTCACCCTTCTTTTGCGGGACACTTACAGCGACGATCTCCTGGGCGAACGTGCCGTCGGCCTGTGCGCGCGCCGCGCGTTGCTGGCTGCGCAGCGCGAAGCGGTCCTGCGCATCGCGCGAGATGCCGAAATCGACAGCGACGTTTTCCGCTGTCTCGGGCATCGAATCGACGCCGTAACGCTCGCGCATCGCGCGATTGATGAAGCGCCAGCCGATGGTCGTATCGAAGATGTCGGCGGAACGCGAGAACGCGCTCGATGCCTTGCCCATCACGAACGGCGCACGCGTCATGCTTTCGACGCCGCCCGCGAGATAGAGCGAGCCATCGCCTGCCTTGATCGCGCGCGCGGCGCTGCCGACCGCGTCCATGCCGGAACCGCACAGACGGTTGATCGTCGAGCCGGGCACGTCGATGGGCAAGCCCGCGAGCAGACCCGACATGCGCGCGACGTTGCGGTTGTCCTCGCCTGCCTGATTCGCGCAGCCGTAGATCACGTCGTCGACCTGCGTCCAGTCCACCGATGCATTGCGCTTCATGAGCGCGGTGATGGGCACGGCGCCGAGATCGTCGGCGCGCACGTCCTTGAAAACGCCGCCGTAGCGGCCGATGGGCGTACGAATCGCGTCGCAGATGAAGGCTTCTGTCATGACAAGTCTCGATGTAGTGGATGATCGATCACGACGAAGCCGCGCGATGGATGCATCGCTGGCGACTTCGGCTTGTATGGGTCTGGGAATGCGTCGGCTTCAAGCGCATCATTGCGATGCGCGTATTCACACGGATCAGGACGGCGCTTAGCGCTCGTCGAAACTCACGACCACGCGCTCGCTCACCGGATGACACTGGCAAGTCAGCACGAAACCATCATCGATTTCATGTTGTTCGAGCGTGAAGTTCTTTTCCATCTTCACTTCGCCCTCGAGCACTTTCGCGCGGCACGTGCAGCACACACCGCCCTTGCACGCGTACGGCAACGCGAGGCCCGCTTTCAAACCCACATCGAGCACGCTCACGCCTTTGTACGGCAGGCGCAGCTTGCGCTTCTTGCCGTCGATGATCAGCTCCAGATCCGCCGCAGGCGTGTTCTCCGTGATCTCGATGGCCGGCACCCCCGCCTGCGGCAACGGCGTGCCGAAGCGCTCGACGTGAATCTGCTTCAGTGCGACACCCGAGTCCTTCAATGCCGCTTCGGCCGCATCCATCATCGGGCCGGGGCCGCAGATGAACGCTTCGTCGATTTCTTCAGGCGAGAGCAGGCTTTCCAGAAACGCCTTGCACTTCGCTTCATCCAGCACGCCGTTGAAGAGCTCCACGTCCTGCAGATCATCCGACAGCACGTGATACAGCGAGAAGCGATCCATATAGCGATTCTTCAGATCTTCGAGCTCCTCGGCGAACATGATCGCGTCCACGCTGCGATTGCCGTACACCAGCGTGAAGCGGCTGGTCGGCTCCGTATCCAGCGTCGTCTTGATGATCGCCAGCACCGGCGTGATGCCCGAGCCGCCCGAGAACGCCACATACTGCTTCGCGTGATCCGCGTTCAGGTGCGTGAAGAAGCGGCCATCGGGCGTCATCACTTCGATCTCGTGGCCGGGCTTCAAGGTATCGAACGCGAAGTTCGAGAAGCGGCCGCCTCGCACACGCTTGATGCCGATGCGCAATTCGCCATCGCGATCGTAGTCGGTCACGCCCACGCAGATCGAATACGAACGGCGCGTTTCTTCGCCATCGATATGCGTCTTGAGCGTCACGAACTGGCCCTGCGTGAAGCGAAACGCATCGCGCAGCGCGGGCGGCACCTCGAACGAAACAGTGACCGCATCGGCGGTTTCGGGTCGCACGTCACGGATGCGCAGCGGGTGGAATTGCGGAGTCGCCATGTTTTTCGGCTCGCTTCAGTTGATTCGGTTGATTCGGTGATTCGGTTGATTCAGTGATTCGGTTCAGTACGGCTTGAAGTAATCGAACGGCTCGCGGCAATCGATGCAGCGATACAGCGCCTTGCACGCCGTCGAGCCGAACTGCGCCAGCTTCTCCGTGTGCGTCGAGCTGCAGCGCGGACAGGCGATCACCTCGGGCTTGCGCGGCACGAAACGGATCGGCTTCACGTTCGATACGGGCGCGCTGCCGCATTGACCTGTCGGCGGCGCGATGCCGTAGCGGCGCAGCTTCTCGCGCGCTTCATCGGTGATCCAGTCGGTCGTCCACGCTGGCGCCAGCACCGTCTCCACGCGATGCGCGCCGAGTTCAGCCTGATCGATCGCCTGCGCGATATCCTCGGCAATCTGCGACATCGCAGGACACCCCGAGTACGTCGGCGTGATCACCACTTCGAGCACGCCATCGTCGCCGTGGCGCACATCGCGCAGAATGCCCAGCTCGCGAATCGATACCACCGGAATCTCCGGATCAGGCACCGCTTCGAGCACGTGCCACGCGCGTTCGATGCTTGCGTCGGCCGTATTCATTTACCAGCTCGCGCCCGGATGCTGACGCGCCAGACTCTGCATTTCCGCCAGCAGATAGCCCATGTGCTCCGAATGCTCGCCGTGCTTGCCCGTCGTGATGTGCTGCACTTCGGCGGGCGCTTTGAGCGTGGCTTCTTCGAGCGCCGATGCAACCTGCTCACGCCATGCCGCTTCGAACGCGCTCGCCAGCGGCGCGATGCCCGCATCGGCGACGGCCTGCTCGATCGCGTCGGTAGCGAAGAATTCGCGCGTGTACGGCATCAGATAATCGAGCGCGGCCTGCGCACGGCGATGCGACTCGTCCGTGCCATCGCCGAAGCGCACCAGCCAGTCGCGCGCATGATGCAGGTGATAGCTCGTCTCCTTGATCGACTTCGCCGCGATCGCCGCGAGTTGCGCATCGCTCGATGTCTGCAGCGCGCTCCACACTTCGATCATCAGCGCCGAGTACAGGAAGTTGCGCACGATCGTCACCGCGTAATCGCGCTCGGCGCGTGTCGTGCCCGCCAGCGGACCGACGTGCGGCAACTCCGCGATCGTGTAGTTGGCGAACTCACGCTCGGTGCGGAAGTACGCGTAATCGTCTTCGGTTTTTTTCGTGCCGTTCAGCGATGCTTCGAGCGTCGCCGCGTGCGTATAAAGAAGCCGCGACTGACCGATCAGATCCAGACTGATGTTCGCCAGCGCGATGTCTTCTTCCAGCGCCGGGCCGTGACTGCACCATTCGGCGTTGCGCTGGCCGAGGATCAGCGCGTTGTCCGCCAGACGCAGCACGTAGGCGAGATGTTGTTCCTGACTCATGACGCTCCCGCCCTTACATGTGATTGATTTCGTCGGGCAGCACGAAGAACGTCGGATGCCGATAGATCTTGTCGGCCGCCGGCTCGAACAATTCACCCTTGTCCGCCGGGTCCGATGCCGTGATCGCCGCCGACGGCACCACCCAGATGCTCACGCCTTCCTGACGGCGCGTGTACACGTCGCGCGCCATGCGCAACGCCGCGCCCGCATCCGGCGCGTG
Source organism: Caballeronia sp. NK8 (assembly GCF_018408855.1). Lineage (GTDB taxonomy): Bacteria > Pseudomonadota > Gammaproteobacteria > Burkholderiales > Burkholderiaceae > Caballeronia. Next base: position 1,569,763 of record NZ_AP024322.1, read on the forward strand.
CAGACTGCCGCAATGCTTGTGATCCAGTCCCTGCTTGCTGCGCACGAACACTTCCCAGATCGGCCATTCCTTGTTCATCTTCATCGTCTCCATGCTCATGCAGCTTGTTGGTGGGCGCGGACCTTCTGTTTCTCCGCGTAGGCAAGGGCCGCTTCGCGCACCCATGCGCCCTCGTCGTGCGCCTTCACGCGCGTGGCGAGGCGCTCCTTGTTGCACGGGCCGTCGCCGTTGACCACGCGCCAGAACTCTTCCCAGTCGATCTCGCCGTAGTCGTGCGCGTTGCGTTGCGCATTCCACTTCAGATCGACATCGGGCAGCGTGACGCCCAGAATCTTCGCCTGCTCGACGGTCGCGTCGACGAACTTCTGACGCAGATCATCGTTCGAGATGCGCTTGATGCCCCATGCGAAGGACTGGCCGCTGTGGATCGAATCCTTGTCGCTCGGGCCGAACATCATCAGCACCGGCCACCACCAGCGGTTCACCGACTGCTGCACGAGGTCTTTCTGCGCCTGCGTGCCTTTCATCATCGAGAGCAGCGCATCGAAGCCCTGGCGTTGATGGAACGACTCTTCCTTGCAGATGCGGATCATCGCGCGGGCGTACGGCCCGTAGGTGCAGCGGCACAGCGGGATCTGGTTCATGATCGCCGCGCCGTCGACCAGCCAGCCGATCACGCCGACATCGGCCCAGGTGGGCGTCGGATAGTTGAAGATGCTCGAATACTTGGCCTTGCCTGCGTGCAGCGCGGCGACCAGCTGATCGCGCGAGACACCCAGCGTTTCGGCGGCGCTGTAGAGATACAGGCCGTGGCCGCCTTCGTCCTGCACTTTGGCCAGCAGAATCGCCTTGCGCTTCAGACTCGGCGCGCGGCTGATCCAGTTGCCCTCGGGCTGCATGCCGATGATCTCCGAATGCGCGTGCTGCGAGATCTGACGCACCAGCGTCTTGCGGTACGCCTCGGGCATCCAGTCCTGCGGCTCGATCTTGCCGTCGGCTTGCATGATCGCGTCGAAACGGGTCTGGTCCGGCGAGGCGGCCGATGCGGCTGCGTCGCTTGACTGCGTGGGGCTCGGGAGGTCGAGGGATTGGGTGTACATGCGGGGCTCCGCCGTCTTTTTTGAGATGCGATGGAGCGAGTATAACTATTAACCGACCGTCCGGTTGATTAATTTTATTTGCAATCGTTCCGGGTTAAATAGCATCGCGTTAACCCGATAAAAGCGCTTGTTTCGTTCTGGAAGACGAACGCAAAAAAGCCCAGCCGTTGCGGACTGGGCAAAACCACCGGTAATCCGGCGGCGGAGGTTGCTTCAATATTCGCGCACACCGCGTCTGGCGTGCATTTCGAGTTTTGTATGCAATCGACCAGGACGCGTCACATCACGCGGCCCGGTTCCGGCATCGCTCTGAACCGATTCACTGACCGAAGAACACGCCCTGCGGATCGACGCGCTTGCTCGCGCGGCCCGATTGCGACGCCGCGCCCGTCGACGCTCCGTATCCTTCGGCCTGCGCCTGAGCGGGGCGCACGTCATCGACGCGCGCTTCGGCTGCCTGCAGTTTCGCCGGGTACGACGCGTCTTCTGCGGCCGGCGAGTAACCGGCCTTCTCGAGTTGAACGAGTTCGGCGCGAACTTCGGCACGGCTCACTGGTGCGCTCGATTGCGCAAACGACGCAAGCGGCGAGGACACGACAGCGGCTGCGATGACTACATTGACCCACGATTTCATGATGGACTCTCCCTGTTTTTCGATAGCGCCCGACTCGCTTCATGAATTCAGGCACGTCGAGCGGACGATCGAAGTCTAAGTGCACCGCAGCAAATGATCATTCGCGACAATCAGGAAGCATCTTTACGAAATCGGTAAAAGAATGGCGCGCATATGGGCGCGTGAGAGCGCAGCGCAGCATGTTGAAGCGATACCACCGCGATCCAGGCTTTCCACGCCTCGCATCGCAACAAAACACCGTTCCGATTATTTCCATCTCGACAATGATCATTCAACGGAAACGAGAATGATCTTCGGAGGGCTCGTCTTTACACTCCGTTCACAAGCTGCTTAACACGAAACCGGCAGCACGAACAGACATCCGTATCGGAGGTAACACCATGAAGACGCTCATTTCCGCAGTCGCCGTAGCTGCTGCTCTCGCCGTTCCCGCCCTCTCGTTCGCGCAGCAATCCGACGCGCCGCTCACACGCGCCCAGGTTCGCGCCGAGCTGGTTCAGCTCGAAAAGGCTGGCTACAACCCGAACATCAGCGACCCGTCCTATCCGTCGAACATTCAGGCGGCGCAAGCTCGTGTGAGCGCGCAAACGCTCACGCAAGCGCCGGTGCAATCGAGCGACTATGGTTCGGTCGCCAATGGCTCGTCGCAATCGGGCCGCACGACCGGTGTTCAACCGCGTGCGCTCGGCGCCTACTTCGGTCAGTAAGCGATCGACGTCGGCTGAGTAGCGAAGGGGCGACATCGCAAGATGTCGCCCCTTCGCGTTTTGCATGCACCATGCACGATGGCATTTTGCATTCCGCATGCTTGATTCTGGTCAGCCGCCGCGGTCCCAGCCTCCAAACCAGCCCCGCCACCCGACCTAATTCGCCGGAATCGTGACGACCGGCGACTTCGACGTATCCGTGACTTCCGCAAGCGCCATCAGATTCTGCACGACCGTGAACGCGTACTTCGAATCGAAATCGCTGCGAGCGATCCAGTAGTTCGCCTTGTCGTACAGCACGCTCACGTAGGCATCCTGAGGGGGCTTCTCGCCCACCTTCACGATGATCGTCGGACGCGTCTCTCCGCCGATCAACCCGATGCCCGGCTTGGTCGCGCCGCTGCCCACCTGCTCGTCCGGCACGGCGATCTGCGCGCCCAGATCGGTGAGGATGCCGAGCACCGAGCGCGTGACCATCGGAATGCGATCCTGATTCGACGATTGCCCGTACACGATCTCGTAGGTCTTCATCTTCGGCGAGAGATGCAAAAGCTTTCTCACGAGCGCGAGATCGTCGACGACTTCCTTGTTGTTGCCGCTGCGCGTCGCGCCGAGCGTGATGAAGACGCCGCCCTTGTCGGCGCTGTTGCCACCGCTGCCCTTGTCCTTCTTGCCGGCCTTGTCGTCATCGGTATTACGTGACTCGATATTCAGTTCGCCCGCCAGTTGCAGTCTGCGCAGCGCCCGCAGCAGCAGGAAGAACTCGGGCGAACCCGATGCGTTCGGTCCACCGAGTGCATTGCCGTTCTGCAAGCCGCTGACCGATTGCGCGGTGATGCGTAAAAGCAAGTCGATCGGAATGCCGCTTTCCGCGAGCGGCATCACGAGCGTCGGCGAAAGCGGCCGGATATAGGCGCTCGCGTACGCGTCGCCGGTGGTCGGCGTGAACGTGAAGGTCGGATGATTCGAGTAGGAGACGCTGCCCGTCGCCTGCGCGTAGTTCGGCTGTGCGCCGGAGCCGGCGTTCAACACGACGCCGCCGGTGGTATCGAACGTATAGGCGGCGATGATGCTGCTCACGGTGAGAAACGAAGGCGCGTCCGCGAAACGCAATCCGACGATCGCGGCAAGAATTTCACGCTTTTTCGCATCGCCGAGGGCGCGGGCGTAGTCCACCTGATCGGCTTTCAGGCGGCTCGGGCCGATGCCCACGCAACCCGCTGCGAGAAAAGAGACGGAGAGAATGGCGAGCGATAAGGCTTTCCTTGTCATGAGCGTTTGATCGAGGGTGAAAAGGAGGATCGTCGGCGCGCGGCCGCGGAGCACCCGGGCGACGGTCGCAAATTTCATACCTTTGGGTACAAACGATCTCATCCGGCGCGTTGCGCGCCGGTTTTAGAAGGCTTCGCGACTCAACGTATTGCGTCAGGCCGCGAGCGAAGCCCGATCACGAAGCGCCGTGCTGCGCGTCCGAATGTGCCTGCTTCTCGCGCGAAGGCGCCTCGGCGATATTGCGTGCTGCTTCCTTGTGTTGGGCAACCAGCGCATCGAGACGGTCCTGCGCGAAACGCGGACCCTCGTCGCGAGCGAAAGCTGGTGCGGCGAGCGTCGCTGCCGTGAGGACGATGATCGTGGCGATAGGCGTTCTTTTCATGATTCACCCCGCGATATTGGATGCGGCAGCCCCCAGTGCGGCCGCCCGACTAGCATCGCACATCGGCCCCGAGGCTGCGCGACGCGCGCTCGCGTCTGCGCTACTCGCATCCCTCGTCTTTCCGCCAAAATCCAGCGCGCCCCGGCATGCGCCACGTTTTGCACCGTTCGCGTGCTTGCGCATTGTTCGCGGATTACCTATTCCTTACTTCGGGGCATCTTTTGTCATACCGGCGCCGACAAGACCGGAACACCGCGGAGACCGCGCTCATGAATCTCGCCATCTTCTTCGACGGCACGTGGAACGAGCCCAACGATCGCACCAATGCGTATCTGCTCTACAAGCTCGCGCCCGAGACGGACCAGCAGGAAACCTTCTATGTGGCGGGCGTCGGCACGCAAGGCAATGGATTATTTTCGCTCGCCAACAAATTTCTCGGCGGCGCATTCGGCGACGGCCTGAGCGAGAACATCAAGAGCGGCTATGCATGGCTGTGTCAGCGCTACAAGCCGGACGCGAAGATCTACATCTTCGGCTTCAGCCGCGGCGCGTATTCCGCGCGCAGCCTGGCCGGACTGATCCGCAAGTGCGGACTCGCGAACGACTGGAGTCCGCCTTCGATCGATCAGGCGTACGGCATCTATCGCGACAAGGACGTGGGGCCTTCGGATCAGACGGTCGTCGACTTCCGCAAGCAGTTCACGCGCGAAGTCGATGTCGAATTCATCGGCGTGTGGGATACGGTCGGCGATCTCGGCATCCCGCTCGATGGCCTGCCCGTTCCGGGCTTTTCGAGCTACTACAAGTTCCACGACACGACGCTCTCGAACCGCACGAAGGCGGCTTATCACGCGATCGCGGCGAACGAGTTCCGCTCGCTCTACAAACCGACGCTGTGGACACCCGGCACCGAAACGCGCGGCGGCGATCTGCCGCTCGAACAGCGCTGGTTCGCGGGCGCGCATGCGAACGTGGGCGGCGGATACGTCACGCCGCCGCGCACGCCCGAGGATCTGCTGCCGCTCATTCCCGCCGAATGGCTGCGCCAGAAGGCAGCGGACAAGGGTCTCGAGATTGACGGTCCGATCAAGATTCCTCAGCAAGCGTTCCAGTCACAGCCGATCGATTCGTATGCCGAATTCACCGCGCATCATCCGTTTCTGCAAGTGGTGTGCAAGAAGCAGGCGCGCGTAGCCGGCAATGCGCTCAACGAAACGATCGACCCGAGCCTGCTCGCGCGCCTCGCGACGCCGGGTTTCATCGACATGTATCCGGCGCTCGTCGCTCAGTTGAAGGCATTGCCAGTCGGAACATAAATTCAGGAATCCGCATCGTATGATGATGTTGTGTGCGCATGCACGCACACGTCGTAGCAAAACGATGCCTAAAATTCCTCTACCAAACGTTTGCGCTGCAAACGATCGCGGATAGTTGCAGATGAAATCATCTGCGCGACGCGCACGATCCAGACCGATGTCCGCCCGCAGCCCATGCTTCGCCCGGACTTGAAGGGAGACCGGCATGAGCACACCTTCCACGACGGACTTCGTCGAACACGGCGCAGCGGGCGTCATGGACAACGACGACAACGGCGACTTCAGCGACGGACAGCCCGGCCCGCGCGCGGAGGCGGACATCGTCAAGTGCGAGGCGCTCATCTCGCACGCGGCCGAAACCGGCACGCTTCTCGACAAGGCCGATGTCGACGCGGTGCGCGGCGCGCGCGCCGCCTTCGACCAGGGCATCTGGAGCCGCGCGATCGGCAGCGCGTTCTATGGCGCGATGAGCCGCATCGCGGCGTCGGTGCAATATCCGGGGCGGCGCATCGTCGACGATCTCGATCACTGCCGCGACATGGTTTCGTACGGCGCGCAGAACGGCAGGCTGCTCGATGAGCAAGATATCGAAGCCATGTCGAAAGCGCGCGCCGCGCAGCAGGACCACACGTGGAGTCCCGAGATCGAGAGCGCGTTCTACGCGGCGATGAGCCGTATCGCGCATGCGGTGACGCCGGTCGTCGCGGAAACGGCGGGCAGCGAGGCTAGACAAGGCGCGCGGCGCGCGATCCGCATCTACACGCATTCGGCGATCGCGCTGACGTTGCTGGTCGTATCGCTGTCGTGCCTGCTGTTCGTCGCGAACCAGGTATCGACCGATATCTCGACTGTCGTCAAGCAGAACGACGCGGCCGCGCTCACGCTGCACAACCAGTTGCAGGCGCACGCGGTCGCAATCGCCGAAGCCGCCGCGAAAAAGGATGCGGTCGCCTTGATCGCGCTGCAAAACTCCCAGCCCGCGCTGCAGATCAAGGAAGAGTTGCAGAGCTTCGCGACCAACAACCGGCAGCTTTTCGCGGACGTGTCGCGCATCAGCGCGTTCACGACGAGCCTCGGTCTCGGCGCGATCCGCAGCCCGTACAAGGCGCCCTGCGACGCCGAAGAGAACGTGCTGAATTTTCAGGGCGCGTATCGCACGTCGCATTCGCCGAAGTACTACGGCGGCAAGGTGGCGAGCGGCGACTGGCAATGCAATCCGGATGTTGCGCGCAAGGTGCTGGAAATCACGCTGCCACTGCTCGCGAAACCCAACGCCGAACCGGGCGACACCAATCCGCCGACCGATCTCGATGCGGTCGCGCAAGGCTTTCAGAAGATCGCGGTGTATCAGGACATTCGCGCGATGGCGCTGTATGCGAACGACATCATCCTGTCGATCGTGGGCGCGGTGACGGGCTTCCTGCTGCCGGTGCTGTATGCGTGGCTCGGCGCGTGCGCCGCGATTCTGCGGCAACTATCCGCCGATTCAGCGGCCAATACCTTCCACCCCGAGCACTCGAAGGTGGCGAACCGCGCGCACGTGACGAGCGCGATCATCGTCGGCATTTCGATCGGTCTCTTCAGCAAGCTGCTCGAAGGCGGCAAGGACGTGTCGCCGCTCGCGATCGCGTTCGTTGCGGGTTATGCGTCAGACAAGTTCTTCTATTTCGTCGACCGGCTCGTCGGCGCGATGTTTCCGCCCCGCAGCGATGCGCCGGCGCGCGCCACGCGTAACGCGCCCGCGCGACCGCCTTCACGACCCTGATTCGTCGAGTTCGAATTCGATGCTCGGATAGTCCTGCAGCCGCCCGCTCACTTCGGCCTCGCGCCCGCTCGTGAAAAGGCCGTCGAGATAGTCGAACGACAGTTCGCCCGCGAGCGCCTTCAGCGCCAGTTCTGCGCTGCGCTTCGGTTCGGTTTTGATATCGCCCGAATCCATGCAGGCGCAGAATTCCCCGTTCTTCGAATCGATCCCGCCGATGTCGATCACCTTGCCGTCGACATTCTGGGCGAGCACGCGCTGCTCCACCGCGAATAGCCTGAACGGGCGTTCCCTGCTCTCACGATTGGCCATGGTGCGATTCTCCGGTGAGTGGACCGATCGAAACGATGCAGCAAGGGCCGCGCCCGTCGCGTGTGCGTCGCAGCATCGACTCGCCTTCCTGAGCGCGCTGCGCCGTCCTACAGTGAACCATCGGCAACGCAACGACAGGAGCAGTCACCGTGAACGGAACCATGAGCGGCAAAGTCGCCGTGATCACCGGCGCGAGCCGCGGACTCGGACGCAACGCCGCATTGAAGCTCGCGCTCCAGGGCGCCGGCGTGATCGGCACTTACAACCGCAACGAGGCGGCCGCGCAGTCGCTCGTCGATGAAATCGCGCACGCCGGCGGCAAGGCGGCCATGCTCGCGCTCGATGTCGCGCGCTGCGATACCTTCGCCGCCTTCGGCGACGCGCTCTGCAAGACGCTCGAAGACACCTTCGAGCGCGAGAATTTCGACTTTCTGGTGAACAACGCGGGCATCGGCATTCATGCGCTCTTCGCGGAAACGACGCCCGAGCAGTTCGACGAGCTCGTCAATATCCAGTTGAAAGGACCCTTCTTTCTGACGCAGACGCTGTTGCCCTATCTCCACGAGGAAGGCGCGATCCTCAACGTGTCGAGCGGGCTTACGCGCTTCGCGCTGCCGGGCTTTGCGGCGTATGCCGTGATGAAAGGCGGAATCGAGGTGTTCACGCGCTATCTCGCGAAGGAGCTCGGGCCGCACGGCATCACCGTGAACACCATCGCGCCGGGCGCGATCGAGACGGACTTCGGCGGCGGCGTCGTGCGCGACGATCACGATACGAACCGGTTCATCGCGGATAACACGGCGCTCGGGCGCGCGGGCGTGCCGGACGATATCGGCGGCGCGATCGTGGCGATCCTCTCGGAGGGCAATCGCTGGATGACGGCGCAGCGCGTCGAGGTATCGGGCGGGATGTTCATCTGACGCAGTGCTTCGTTACGATTGCGCGCCGCCCGTGGGCGAAAAAAAACCGGACGCCAGGGCGTCCGGTTTTCGTGCTGCGGTACTGCGAAGCGTCGCTTAGAAGCGGTGGATGATACCCACGCCCGCCGCGAACATGCTGCGCGATGCCGACGGCGCGCTCTGGAAGCCATCGCCGATCGTTGCGTTGGCCGCCGTCTGACGATTCGAGGCCGTGCCCGACGGAACTGCCAGCGTGTTGCCGTTCGCGCGCTGGAACGCTTCGAGCGCGTACAGGCCCGTGCGCTTCGAGAGCGAGTAGTACTGCGAGAGGTTGAACTGGTGGTACGAAGCCGCATCGTTGATGCCGTTCGCCTTGCTGGCCCACGTGTAGCTGTAGCCCGCCGCGAAGTCCCATGCCGGCGTCGCCTTCCAGTGCAGCACCGTGCCGGCCGTGTTGAACACGGCTTCGTCGGTGAACAGCGAGTTCGTGCCCGGGATGTACTGAACGTTCGTGTACGTGACCGAGATGTCCCACGCGCTGTTGAACTGGTAGCCACCCGCAACGGCGAAGCGCTGCTGAGCCTGCGCGCGCTGATAACCGGCGGTGACCGCCGACACGCCCGGCTGACCGGCGCCGGTCGTGCTCGTCGTATCGTTGATGGTGGTCGACTGACCGCTGTAGATGCCGCCGCCGTTGGCCGCGTTGTTGATGCGCGAGAACGCCACCGCGCCGCCGATCGGGCCTTGCTGATACTGGATCGCCGCCGACCAGGTCGAGCCCTGGTACACGCTGTCGGGCACGCCAGCGAGCGAGTACGAGCCGCTCACCGTGAAGCCGTAGAGCTTCGGCGACGTGTAGACGATCGAATTGTTCGCGCGGTAGATCGTGTCGAGGCCGTCCAGATCGCCCGGGTGCGCGCCGAAGTAGCCGGTCAGCCAGTTCGTCGGGCTATACGGCGAAAGCAGCGTGTAGTACGAGGTGTACTGGCGGCCCAAGGTCAGCGTACCGTAGCCCGGGTTCGTCAGACCGACCCATGCCTGGCGGCCGAACATCGCGTTGGTGAACTGCTGGCCGCCGCTGTTGATGTCGAAGCCCGATTCCAGCTGGAAGATCGCCTTGTTGCCGCCGCCGAGATCTTCAGCGCCCTTCAGGCCGAAACGGCTGCCCGCCCAGATGCCCGAGGCCATCTTGACGTTCGAGCGGCCCGGGTTCGTCTTGGCCAGATTCGTCTGGCTGCTTTGATAGACGATCGAATCGTCGACGATACCGTACAGCGTGACGCTGCTTTGCGCGAAGGCCGGCGCAGCGGCTGCGAACGCCGTGGCTGCGACGATTGCGCACTTGGTCATCGTGAAACCCTTCATTTTTTCTCCTCAAGCGTTGGGCAGATACTTCCGTGCGAGTCTGGAACCGGTGCCGCCGTAACGGCTTTGATATGTTTCAACTCGTAACTTTTATCGGAGGCAAGTGTATGGCTTACAGACAGAATGCGAAAGAAAGACGCGCTTTTGTGTCGTTTTTTTTCACTGTCTGGTTAACCAGTATTTTCCGGCACGCAGATATTGGGCAATCGGGCACGAAACTGACAGGAGGCTGACGAAAGCATGGCGTCGACTCAGCGCCTTCAGGGCTTCCCGAATGACATCCCAAACGCGCCAATCCGCCGTCAGGCCCGCTGTGCAAGGCCGTGACGGGACTCTGCGCTGCAAGACGCTCAGATGTTTATTGGGGTTCGAAAAGAAACCGGTCCGAACGGACCGGAGATGGGGTGTCGATAAAGCTCGACCGCCAGAAAGACGGCCGGCAGCGCCGGCGCGTCGAAAGAATTTTGCAAGCTATCCTGCATTACGCCCGTGCGAATCCTTCAGTGCTCGATCTTCCCCCGCAGCTCGCGCGCGGTTTCGAGCAGGCCTTCGTAGCCCGAGCGCGCATGTGAAGGCAGATCCGGATCGCCGACGAGCGTGCCGAGCGTTTCGATGATGCTGTAGAGGATGCCCTTGGCCGCGCTCGCCGCCATCTTGCCTGCCGCGTAGGATTCGTCGACGTGCGAAATGGCCGCATCGAACTGTTCGACTTCGGGATGCGCTTCTCCGATCTCCGGGGCGTCGTCGCGCGGCTTGGTCGGATCGCTGTTCATGATGATGGTCCTCCGTAGTGGTCTGCTTTCTGTATAGCGCCACCGCGCGAAGCATGCAATCGGCGCATCGCCGCACGCATCAGGAAGCGGGCAGATCCTGCACTTGCTGGATGAAATGAATCCGCCGCGTGTCGCCCGAGTTCCTGCCGGCGCCATGGGGCACGCCGCGTTCCATCAGGAGCGCGCGCAAATCGTTGATGACCGGAAAGACCTCGTGATTGTGATCCGCGCCCTGCCGGTCATGCGCTTCCTGCTCGCGCTCGACGATCCAGCGATCCTCCTTGAAGATGCGCTCGGTAAACCACACGAGCAGCGGCCATGCGGCGTCGAGCAGGACCGGCACCTTCGGACGGCGGATCGACAACAGCCCGAAGGTGCGGTTCGTGCGCTGCTCGGCGTCGAGCGGCACGTAGGCGATCCACAGGTCCATGACCATGGTGTCGTCCTTGGTGCGGATCTTGAGCGTCTGATACGGATATTCGGTGCGAACGGTCATCACGTCCTTCTGGCCGTCGGCGGGCTTCGCGCCGCGCTTCTGACCGAACACGAGCGCCTCGCCGATCGGCTGTTTGCCCGCCTCGCGCGCGAAGGTGTAGTCGACTTCGATCCAGTCCTCGCCGCGCCGTCTGCCGAGCGAACGCGCGCGCATGCTGCCCATCTGCCGGCGATGCAGGAACTGATGGTTCATGTCCATCAGGTTTTCGTGCATGAAGGAATAGTGGCAATTCACCGCGCGTCCGAAGCGGCGCGTCTTGTAGGCACGATCGGTGGCCGAGACGAGATCGGGGAATTTCGCGCCTTCGGCGAGCGCCGGGTCGCCCGGGAACACGAACACCAGACCGCCCGCCTCGCGGCACGGATATGCTCGCACGCCGTTGGGCAGACGCTCGCGGCCGAGATAGGGAACGTCGATGCAGCGGCCGGTGCAGTCGTAGGTCCAGCCGTGGTAGCAGCAGCGGATCGATTCACCGTCGACGACACCCGCCGACAATGGCACCTGCCGATGCGCGCAGCGGTCCTCGAGCGCGAACACCTTGCCCGATGCGGTACGCACGAGCACGATCGGGTCGCCTGCGAAACGCACGCCGTGCGCGCGGCCGGCCTTCACTTCGCGTGACCACGCGAGCGGATACCAGTGATCGGGATGGATATCGACACGGCGCAGATCGCGCGGCGGGCGTGATGGTGCATCGATGGAACCGGCTTCCTGCTCGCCTTGGGGCAACGCTGCGTGCATGTACAACGCCTCCGGTGAAAAGGAGATCGGATGGAGCGCCGCGGTCACATGCGGAGCAATGAACGACCATTCGCAGTCTACACGGCGCCGGTGGTTTCGGCGCGCGCCGAAGCGCGTGCGGGCATTACAACGGTTCGCCGAGATACGCGTGCAGATAGTCGATCAGCGCGCGCACCTTCGGCGGCAGAAAGCGGTTGGGCGGATACAGCAGCCAGACCGGCCCCTGATACGCGCGCGCCTGCATTTCCCAATCGGTGAGCACGGTTTGCACCCGGCCCGCGGCGAGCGCGTCGCGGGCGGCGAATTCCGGCAGCGCCGCGATGCCGAGGCCGGCTTCGGCCGCCTCCAGCCGCGCGCCCGCGTGATTGGCGATATAGCGCCCGCGCACCGCGACGGTCACCGTCTCGCCGCTGTTTGTGAAGCGCCAGCGATTGTCGTCGGCAGTTTCGCCCAGATGGATGCAATCGTGACCGGCGAGCTCGCGCGGATGCGCCGGCGCGCCGCGCTCGCGCACATAGCGCGCCGATGTGCACAGCACCCAGCGCACGCGCCCCAGTTGCCGCGCCGCGAGCCCTTGCGGCGGATGACTCGTCGCGCGGATCACGAGATCGATGTCGCTCGCGAGCGGGTCGATGTCGTGGTCGGCGAAGACGAGTTGCAGGTCGACGTCCGGCCAGGCGGCGAGAAACGCCGGCACGAGCGGATGAATGACGGATTTCGCATAAGCCGTGGGCGCCGACAGCGCGACGCGCCCCTGCGGCTTGCCCGACAGCTGACCCGCGGCATCGACCGCGCCGGACGCGGCCGCCGCCATGTCGCGGCAATGCCGGTAGACGTGATAACCCGATTCGGTCACGCGCACCTTGCGCGTCGAACGTTCGAGCAGGCGCGTGGCGAGCGCCTCCTCGAGACGCTTGATCTGACGGCTGACGGTCGATGGCGTGATGCCCAATTGCCGCGCCGCAACCGAGAAATTGCCCGCGTCGACGACGCGCGCGAACACGGCCATGTCGGGCATCAGATCGAAGAGATCGGCTGGATTCATTTGTGCATTCGCGACAATAAAGCTGTGCATCGGAACCTGATTATCACCTCGACCGCATCATTGGACAATGATCGCTCCCTTCATCGGAGTCGCCGCATGATCATCGATCCACCCGCCCGACGCCTGCTTCCGCTATCCGATCTGCTGCTGTTCGCCGTCGCGATGGTGTGGGGCAGCAGTTACGGCATCGTCAAGAGCGCGCTCGTGTTCTATCCGGTGCTGGCGCTGCTCGCGCTGCGCTTCGGGATCACGTTCTGTCTGCTTGCCGTGCACTTGCGGCATCTGCGGCACGCGAGCGCGGCGACCCTGCGCGGCGTGCTCGTCCTCGGCCTTCTGCTGCTGTCGATCTTTCTCGCCGAGACCTTCGGCGTGCTGCACACGCGCGCCGCGAACGCCGCGTTTCTGATCAGCCTGTGCGTCGTGTTGACGCCGCTCGTCGAGTGGGCGCTGCTTCGGCGGCGTCCCGGCGCGGCGGAGTGGCTCGCGGTCGGCGTGTCGTTCGCGGGCGCGTGGCTGCTCGCGGGCGACGGCGCGTTGTCCTTCGACTTCAATCCCGGCGATTGGCTGATCCTCGCCGCCGCCGTGCTGCGCGCGCTGGCAGTCTGCGTGACCAAGCGCGTGCTGCGCGCGGCGCCCTTGCCCGCGCTCACCGTGACGGCCGTGCAGGCGGGCGTCGTCGCTTCGGGAAGCGCGGCGATCGCCTTGCTCTTCGCGCCGTCGCAATGGCAGGCGTTGCCCGCGCTCGCCGGTCACGGCATGTTCTGGGGCTCGGTGCTGTATCTCGTGTGCGCGTGCACGCTGTTCGCATTCTTCGCGCAGAACTACGCGATCGGCCGCAGCAGTCCGACGCGCGTCTCTCTGTTGATGGGCAGCGAGCCCGCGTTCGGCGCGCTCTTCGCGAGCGTGTGGCTCGGCGAGCATGTGTCGATGGCGGGCTGGATCGGCGGCGGGATGATCGTCGCGGCCTCGCTGATGGCGACGGTGCCCTGGCGCGGGATGTTCGCGGCGCGTCCGAGTCAAGCTTAGCTATGCGCGCTTCTCGAACACCACGCTGAAGTTATTGGCCGGCATCGCGACTGTCTCCACCAGCGTGAAGCCGGCCTTTTCGCCCAGTTTCTCGACTGCCTCCATGTCGCGCACGCCCCAGCGCGGATCGTTCGCGCGCAACTGCTGATCGAAGGCGTCGTTGCTCGGCGCGGTGTGGGCGCCGTTGCGCCGGTAAGGCCCGTACAGGTAAAGTACGCCCCCCGCGCTCAGGCGCGCGCCCGCGCCGCGAAACAGCGCCTCGGCGGCTTCCCACGGCGCGATGTGAATCATGTTGATGCACACGATGCCCGCCGCGTTCGCGATCCCCCAGTCGTCATCGAGCACGTCCAGCGCGAGCGGCGCGTTCAGGTTCGCGAGAGCCGAGTGAGCGCGCCATGCGGCAATGGAAGCGCGCGCGTTCGCATCGGGATCGCTCGGCTGCCATACGACGCCCGGCAGCGCCGCGGCACAATGTGCGGCGTGCTGCCCGGTGCCGCTCGCGATCTCCAGCACGACGCCGCTTGACGGCAAAACGCGCGCGAGGACCGATAAAATCGCATCGCGATTGCGCTCGGCGGCGGGCGCGCGGCGGCGCACGGAAGGGTCGGGATGCTGGGTGTCGTCGGAGCCGGATGAAGCTGGGTTCATGTGTGTTCGATGCGCGTGCGCGCAGAGGGAGCGGGAGTCGCATCGAGCCTAACGGCGCGCATCACGAAGCGTCAAGGGCCACGCTCGCGCGAAGGCAAAGGGTCGCCGGGTTGGCGCGTTTCGTGCTGCCGAATCGCGCCAACCCGGCGCGAGGAAAGCGCGTCCCGTGGGCAAACCTGTGTATGCTCCCGGTTGTCCCGCGTCCGCGTTTGCATTTCGCATGCATGCGCCTTGCATACCGAATGCCAGTTTGAATGCATTGGAAACGCATGCAAAATGCCAGCGCGACACCGAGCGCGCCGAATCCATCCCGACGAACCGAGAACCGCGCACGCGGCGCGATCGACATGGAGTGAATCATGCAGCACGACCCGAACCGCAGCCCCACGCCGCATTCGAACGATGGCCCCGACGACGACATGATCGCGTTCGCGAGCGAAGTGTTCGATGTCGCGCGCCGTGGCGATGCCGCGATGCTCGATGCGCTCCTGAGCAAGGGCGTGCCGCCCAACCTGCGCAACGACAAGGGCGACAGCCTCGTGATGCTCGCGAGCTATCACGGCCACGCCGAAGCCGTGCGCGTGCTGCTCGGGCACAAGGCGGACCCGAACCTGCGCAACGACAATGGTCAGACGCCGATCGCGGGCGCCGCGTTCAAGGGCTTCGCCGACGTGATCGAAACGCTGCTGGATCACGGCGCGGATGTCGAAGGCGCATCGCCCGACGGCCGCACCGCGCTGATGATCGCGGCGATGTTCAATCGCGTGGAGATCGTCGAGTTGCTGATCGCGCGCGGCGCGAATGCCGATGCGCGCGACGCCGGCGGTTTTTCCGCGCGTGACGCCGCCGAGAAGATGGGCGCACCCGACACGGCCGCGCGACTTTCGAAGGCATGAAGCCGTCCGCTCGACGCGATGTTCTTTGCATGCATGATGCAATCCGCTGAACGAACGACGCCCCATCTGCGTCGAAGCGTTCTGACCAGCATCGATCCAATAACGAACCAGACAAGCAGGTGACCCGGAACCATGGAGCTTTTGCGATGACAGGCGGTTTCTCGCATCGGGGTGACGTCGTCGATGCCGCCGCACGCCTGATTCTGCGTACGGCGGCACTGATCATCGCGATCGGACGCGGGTTGCGCGCGCTGCGTCTGACCACGAGCCTGTCGATCGCCGCCGCGTTCGCGCTCTCCGCTTGCGGCCTGATGCCTCAGCAGACGCCCGCGCCGATCGTCGAGCATTCCTATATCCCGGCGCCCGAAGAGACTGGCTCCGGCGAGCCCGAAGAGCCCTTGCCCGCCGTGCAGGCCCCGGAACCGGCTTCCGCCGTGAAGCCCGCGCCCGCGCCGAAGCCGAAGCGCCGTGTCGTCAGGCCGAAACCGCCGGAGCCTGCTGTCGCCCCGCCGCCCGAGCCACCGGAACCGCCGCCTCCGCCGCAAATCATCTCGACACGCATCATGCAGCACGAGCAACTGCACGGCCTGCTCGACGCCGAGGTGCAGCGCGCCGACGGCAAGGTCGTCGGCCGCGCGGTGGACATGTACGTCGATGCCGGCGCAAAGCCGAAGCTCATGATGGTGAATCTGTCGGGCTTCCTCGGCGTCGGCGACCGCAAGGTGAACTTCCCGTGGTCGGCCTTCCGCTTCACGCCGAATTCGAAGACCGCGCCGATCACCTTCGTGCCGCCCGCGCCGGCCGCCAAGGGCAAGCCGGCGGAACCGGCGCCGAAGCCTCAACCGGTCGCCGAGGCGCCGGCGAGCCTGCTGCAACTCGTCGATTCGACGGTGACGCAAAAGAGCGGCGCGCGTATCGGGCGCGTGGTGGACGTGCTCGTCGACTCGCAGGCTCAGCCGCAGGCGCTCGTGCTCGATCTGTCCAGCTCGCTCGCGGGCGACAAGCGGCATGTGGCCGCGAACTGGGGCGACCTGCACGTGCTCTCGCGCAACAAACAATGGCAACTGCAGATGGATTTCAACGACGCGCAACTCAAGGCCGCGCCGACCTACGCGCCCGAGCAGCCGATCAAGATCGTGTCGCCGATCGTGCCCGCCCCCGCGCCGGCTTCGACCGCGAGCGCTGCATCGGCGCCGGCAGCTTCGGCAGTGTCGGCAACGTCCGGCTCCGTGTCGGCGCAGGCGCCGGCTTCGGGTGCCCGCCCGGCCAGATAACGGATAACGAGATCGAGAACCGATTCACAACATGGTAATTGCACGCAGTCTGCGCGCGCTCGACTGGCTGAATTTCTTTGTCGCCAACGTGCAGACCGGCTTCGGCCCTTTCATTGCTTCGTACCTCGCGGCCAACAAGTGGACGCAGGGCGAGATCGGCCTGATGCTTTCCGTCGGCACGATCAGCGCGATGGCGAGCCAGTTGCCGGCAGGCGCGCTCGTCGACGCGATGCGCAACAAGAAGTTCGCCGCGCTCTCCGCGATCATCGCGATCATCGTGAGCGCGCTGCTGCTCGCCGCGAGCCCGACCTTCGTCCCGGTGTTCGCCGCCGAAGTGCTGCATGGCTTCGCGAGCTGCATGCTCGTCCCTGCGATGGCGGCGATCTCGCTCGCCCTCGTCTCACGCGCGGATCTCGGCGACCGGCTCGGCCGCAATGCGCGCTGGGCGTCGATCGGCAGCGCTTTGACGGCGGCGTTGATGGGTGCGTTCGGCGAGTATCTGTCGCTGCGCTCGGTGTTCTTTTTGACGGCCGCGCTTGCGTTGCCGGCGATCGTCGCGCTGCGCATGATTCATTACGATCTGGCGCCCGTGGTGCCGCGCGCGCCGCCGGGCAAGCCGAAGTTGACGCCCGAAGGTGAAGAGCGCGAATCCTTGCGCGAGTTGCTGAAGGACAGACGGCTTCTGATCTTTGCGGCGTGCGTGGTGCTCTTTCATCTCTCGAATGCGGCGATGCTCAATCTCGCCGCGGGCGAAGTCACTGCGCACATGGGCGACAACGTTCAACTCGTGATTGCGGCGTGTATCATCGTGCCGCAGTTCATCGTTGCGGCGATGTCGCCGTGGGTCGGACGGCAGGCGCAGAAATGGGGGCGCAGGCCGGTGCTGATCCTCGGCTTTTGTGCGCTGCCGGTACGGGCGATTCTTTTTGCGGGCGTGAGCAGCCCTTACCTGCTCGTGCCGGTTCAGATGCTCGATGGCATCAGCGCGGCGGTGTTCGGTGTGATGCTGCCGCTCATCGCGGCGGATGTCGCGGGCGGCCGTGGGCATTACAACCTGACGATCGGATTTTTTGGACTTGCTGCGGGGGTGGGGGCTACGCTTTCCACAGCGGCGGCTGGGTTTGCCGCGGATCGCTTTGGCACTGCGATGAGCTTTTTCGGCCTCGCCGGGGCCGGGGCGCTTGCGGTGTTGATGGTGTGGCTGGCGATGCCGGAGACGCGGGGGGCGCATGGGGTGAAGGAGGAACCGGCTAAGCCGCCGGTGGAGGCTTGATGGTTTTTTGTGTTGGGATTTTGGGTTGATTAGGGTTACGTAGAATCCTGATTTCGTGTCGGTTTATTAGCACTGCCCCTGTGCGGGGCGGCAGTCACTTTCTTTGCTGCTGCAAAGAAAGTAACCAAAGAAAGCAGCTTTCCCCATCCAAAGTACTTCATGCCGGCCCCGGCACAGGCGAACAGTCTTGGCACAGCAGTAGCGAGTGCCCTCAAAGGCCAGACCGGGCTTGGACCGCGCACGGTCTGCCACATCGCGCCACAAAACAAACTGGTTCAGCACGAAATGGCTCCGGCCCGCTACGCGGCCGATGGGCTAATCGGGTCTGCGTGGGCTTCTGCGTTTCTCTTTTCTCGTCGGTTTCCCTTGCATACCCAACGGCAGCGCGTAGCGCTGTGCCGATGCTATTTCGTGCTGAACCAGCGCACTAGAAGAACTAGCTAGTCAGACCGTGCGCGGTCCACGCCCGGTTAGGCCTACGAGGGCACTCGCTACAGAGGCCACGAACAACGAGAAGAACACCCAAATTGCGTGTGACCGCGGGCGTCTCGAGCTGCTTTCTTTGGTTACTTTCTTTGCAGCAGCAAAGAAAGTGACTGCCGCCCCGCACAGGGGCAGTGCTAATAGACCGACACGAAACCGGGATCCAGCGACAACAACAACAAACCAACAACAACAACCTCACCTCAACGGCCTCAACCCCTCAAGCAAAGTCGGAATCAACTCACTCACTGTAGGATGAATATGCATAGCCCGCTGCAGCGTAGAAAACGGCGCATCCGCATTCATGCTATCGATGAAAGTATGAATCACCTCATCCCCTTCAATGCCATAAATCGCCGCACCTAAAAACCGCATCGATTGCGCATCGACGAGCGCCTTCATGAACCCATCCGTCTCCCCGCGCTCCCGCGCGCGCCCCACGCGAGTCATCGGCATCGTTGCGATGAGCGCATCCCGTCCATCCTTGCGCACCTCCTCCTCGCTCATGCCCACCCGCGCAAACGGAGGATCGACAAAAACCGCATAAGCCATGATGCGCGTATCGGCGCTGCGCGATTCCCCATCGAGCAGATTCGAAGCAATGATCTCGTAATCGTTCCACGACGTATGCGTAAACGCCCCGCGCCCGTTCACATCGCCCAGCGCATAGACGCCTTCGACACGAGTGCGCAACTGCCCGTCCACATCGATCATGCCGTGCCGGTTCACCGCGATGCCCGCATGCTCCAGCCCCAGATCGTCGGTGTTCGGCGTGCGGCCCGTCGCGAACAGCAGATGCGATGCGTCGATCGTGTCAGCACCGCTCGATATGCGTACGCCTCCCGCCGACGGCTCCACGCGTTCGATCCGCGCCCCGAAGCGAAACTCGATGCCCTCGCGCACGAACACATCCTGCATCGCGCGCGCGACGTCCTCGTCCTCACGCGCCAGAATGCGATCGCCCCGCACGAGCAAGGTCACGCGACTGCCGAAGCGGCGGAACATCTGCCCGAATTCGAGCGCGATATAACTCGCCCCGACAATCACGAGATGCTCCGGCACCTCGGTCAGTTCCAGGATCGTCGAATTGGTCAGATACGGCACGCGCCCGAGCCCGTCGATCTCCGGCACCACCGCGCGCGTGCCCGTGTTGATGAACACGAGATCGGCGTCGATGTCCTGCGTCGAGCCATCGCTCGCTTCGATCGAAAGCGCATGCGGCCCCGTGAAGCGTCCGTGCCCCTTGAACACGGTGAGGTTCTCCGTGCCGCGCAGCCACTTCTCGATACCCGTGCGCGAGCCGCCGATCACCTCGTCCTTGCGTGCCTTCACGCGCGCCATGTCGATGGTGATATCGCCGCCGATCATCACGCCGTATTGCGCCGCCGTGCGCGCGACATGCGCAGCCCGCGCGCTCGCAACATAGGTCTTGGTCGGCGTGCAGCCGACGTTCACGCAGGTGCCGCCAAACAGATGCCGCTCGATCACCGCCGTGCGCCTGCCGCTTTGCGCGAGCCGCACGGCAAGCGGCGAGCCGCCCTGCCCTGTGCCGATGACCACCGCATCGAAATGCTGTGACATGCTGGTTCTCCCCCGGCCGTATGCGCCGCCGACGCAACCGACCGTGCGAATGAAGCGGATGACGAATGAAGATGCCGCAACCGAATTGCATCTTACGCGCATGCAGATGAGCGGTCAGACGCCCTGCCCGACGCACGTCCAGCGGGCACGGGCATGGCTCGTGCTGTCGATGAACGGTACACGAAACAAAGGCATTCATGATCGAGACGATCTGGTTTCTCGTCGTCGGCGGCCTGCTCATTTTGATGGGCCTCGCCAGTTCGACTTTCAAGCGCCTGCCGATCAGCACGGCGATGTGCTATCTCGCGATCGGCGTCGCGATGGGCCCCGGCGCGGCCAATCTGCTGAAGCTCGATCTCACGACCGATGCGACCGTCCTGCGCCGCATCACCGAAGTCGCGATGCTGGTGTCGCTGTTCGCGATCGGCCTGAGACTGCGCGTGCCGCCCACCGACCGCCTCTGGTTTCTGCCAGTCCGCCTCGGCCTCGTCGCGATGGTGCTGACGGTCGCCGCGCTCACGCTCTTCGCCGCCTACGCGCTCGGGCTCAGTTGGGGCCCGGCGCTGTTGCTCGCCGCGATGCTCGCCCCGACCGATCCCGTCCTCGCGCACGACGTGCAGGTGGAAACGCCCGGCGACATCGACATGCTGCGCTTTTCGCTGACGGGCGAAGGCGGCCTGAACGACGGCATCGCGCTGCCCTTCGCGCTGCTGGGCATCGCGGTATGCCGCTTCGAGACGACGCCGGGCGAGGCGCTGCACTGGGACTTCGCGTTGCAGGCCGTGTGGGGTATAGCGGGCGCGCTGGCGATCGGCTGGCTGCTCGGCGCGGTGTCGGTGCGGCTCGTCGCGTATCTGCGCACGCGCCACGGCCAAGCGCTCGGGCCGGAGGGTTTCTATGCGCTCGGGCTGATCGCGCTGTCTTATGGCGTCGCGGAGTTGCTGCATACGTATGCGTTTCTTGCGGTGTTCGCGGCCGGCCTGTCGATGCGTCGTGTCGAGCAGAAGACCAGCGGCGGCAAGTCCGCGCGCGAGGCAGTCGGCAACATCGATGCAGACGATGTCGGCGCCGCCGCGGCCGATCCCGAGCGCGCGCACGCCTTCATGGCCGAGCGCGTGCACGGCTTCACGATCGAGCTGGAGCGCATCGCCGAAGTCGCGATCATGCTGATCGTCGGCGCCGTGCTCGCGACGATGTGGCGCGATCTCTTCACCTGGCAGGCCGGCGCGCTGATAGTCGCGCTGTTCTTCGTGCTGCGGCCCGCGGCGGTCGAGGCATCGCTCATCGGTTCGCGCGCGGCGGGGCCGCAAAGGCGGCTGATGAGCTGGTTCGGCATACGCGGCGTCGGCTCGTTCTACTATCTGCTGTACGCGCTGGAACATGCGCCGCATGACGTGGCCGCGCCGCTCGCGCCGCTCGTCGTCGCGACGATCGCGGCTTCGGTCATCGTGCACGGCATCACCGCGACGCCGCTCATGAACCGCTATCAGCGCGCACGCAAAGACGCATGATCTTTTATCGAGGTCCATCAGGCGTGAAGCATCTGATCTTCTTCTGCGGCCATGCGGGCACCGGCAAGACGACGCTCGCCAAACAGCTGTTCGCGCCGCTCATGCAGGCGACCGGCGAGCCTTTCTGCTTACTCGACAAGGACACGCTCTACGGCGCGTATAGCGCGGCGGCAATTGGCGCGCTCACGGGCGATCCGCACGACCGCGACAGTCCGCTCTTCATCGCGCATTTCCGCGATCCGGAATACCGTTGTCTCATCGATACCGCCGCGGAAAATCTTGCGCTCGGCGTGAGCGTCGCCGTGGTCGCGCCGCTGACGCGTGAAGTGCGCGCCTCACGCCTGTTCGATCGCGCATGGCTCGGCATCGGCGATGATGTGGCCGTTCGCGTCGTCTGGGTGCACGTGGATGAGGATATGGCGCGCGAGCGCATCGTCGCGCGCGGCGATCCGAACGATGCGTACAAGCTCGCGCACTGGGAGGAATATCGTCAGCGGCTTTTCGTGCCGGACGCGGCGCTCGCGCAGACGCTCGTCATGTTCGACAATACCGAAGCCGACGACGACGCGCGCGAGGCACTGCTCGCGCGCCTGATCCGTTAAGCAGCCGCCAGTTGCCGCGCCGTCGCCACCGCGTTCGCGCCTTCGTACAGCTTGCCGAAGCGGTTGTTGAGGAACGCATCGAGCGGCACCTGCTCCTGACGCACGAAGCCGCTTTGCGGCAGCACGCCTTCGCGGAACAGATCGAGCTCCGCGCAGATCGCGCCGGCGGTCGTGATCTGGATCGCGCTCATCGGCACGCCGCACACGTCCTTCGCGAAAATCTTGCGCGTGAACACGTCCTGCACGAGTTGCCCGCGGCGCATGCCCGTCACCGTGACGAAGATCAATACGACGTCCTGCGCCGTCGATGGCACTGCGCGCTTGAGCATCGACTTGAGTCCGTCGCGATCGGTGGACATGCGCAGATCGTCGAGCAGGAACTTCATCAGGTCGCGATGGCCGGGATAGCGCACCGACTTGTAATCGAGTGTCTCGACCTTGCCCGCGAGCGTCTCGCACAAGGTGCCGAGGCCGCCCGACGTGTTGAACGCTTCATACTCGATGCCGTCGAGCGAAAAATGCTCGACGCCTTCGAGCGGCTGCACCCACTGCGTGCGGCCTTCGCGGATCGCCTCGCACGGCTGGCAATACTCGTTGATGAGGCCGTCGATGCTCCACGTCAGGTTGTACTTCAGCGCGTTGGTCGGAAACTCGGGCAGCGCGCCGACGCGCATCTTCACCTCGCGCACGTCGTCGAGGCGCTTCGCCAGATCGTGCGCGACGATGCCGATGAAGCCCGGCGCAAGACCGCATTGCGGCATGAACGCGAGCTCGGAATCGTCAGCGATGGCGCGGATCGCGTGCGTCGCGCGCACGTCTTCGGTCAGATCGAAATAGTGGACGCCCGCCGCTTTCGCCGCCGACGCGACGTTGATCGCGAGGTAATACGGCAGCGCGTTGACGAGCGCATCGAAGCCGATCAGCGCCTGGCGCAACGCGGGCGTATCGGCGGAATCGACGCGGCGCGTCGGGATACCCTGCGCATCGAGCAGCGCGAGCGCATGCTCGTCGCGATCGAACGCGACGACTTCGAAATCCCCCGTTTCACGCAGCAAATGGGCAATGCTCTGGCCGATCAATCCGGCGCCGACGAGGGCCACTTTCATATTCATCTCCTTGGTGTGTGAGTTTCGCCAATCGGCTTCTTCACACAGTTTAGGAGCGCGTGAATATTGATCACAGACGCAAAATGATGCGCTTCGACGAGGTTTTTCGTCATTTTGACCATTCGATACGACGATTCGTATCGTTGCCTCAGCCGACGCGGTCGATCTTGCGCGCGAGGATGATCGACGTCGTAGTCCGCTCGACGCCTTCCAGCGCGCCGATCTCGTCGAGCAGATCGTTCAGGCGGTCGGGGGAATCGGCGCGCAGCCAGGCGACGTAATCGAACTCGCCGCTCACCGCGCAGAGCAACTGGATCTCCGGCATGCGCGCGAAGCGCTTTTGCAGATCGCGGCCGTACTTCGGCGTGAGCTTGATGCCGACATACGCCTGTATGCTCGCATCGAGCACGTCCTGGCCGAGCCGCACGCCGTAGCCCGCGATCACGTTGTTCTTTTCCAGCCGGGCGATGCGCGCGATCACCGTCGTGCGCGCGACACCCAGTTGCCGCGCAAGATTCGCGACGCTCTCTCGCGCGTCCATCTGCAGGAGCGCGACCAGATTGCGATCGATGTCGTCGAGCTGATCGAGGCGCGGCGGTCTCATGAGGGCGTCGTCCATGGAATTTTGTGTTTCGCGTTATGCGTTTTGAATGCCATCGGGCATCCGGTGTTTTGTGTTTTGCATTATGGCCGAGACGACGGCGCGAATCGAACGCCGATCAGATGCCGTCACACGCCGAGCTTCGCCACCATGAAATCGACGAAGCTCGCGAGCTTGGGTGTCGCGCGCGTGTCGCGCGGATAGACGAGATGCACGGGCGATGGCTTCGGCAGGAAGTCTTGCAGCACGGCGACGAGCGCGCCGCTCTTCAGTTCATCCTCGACGAGCGCATGCGGCTGAAGCACGAGACCGAAACCCGCGAGCGCGGCCTTTCTGAGCGCCTGGCCGTTGTTCGTGCGAAAGCGCGACGACTGCGTGCGGTGCGCGTGCATCGCCTCATCCTCGCCTTCGAGCCGCCAGCCCGCCTCGCGGCCCTGATGCACGAAGCCGAGGCACTCGTGGCGCGCGAGATCGGCGGGCGTCGCGGGCGTGCCCACGCGCGCGAGATATGCGGGCGCTCCGCACACGGTCATCGCATACGGTTTGAGCGGGCGCGCGACGAAGCTCGAATCGGCGAGCGTGCCGATACGCACAGCGGCATCGAAGCCTTCTTCGACGATATCGACCATGCGATTCGTGAGATCGAGTTCGACCGTGATCTGCGCGAACGCCGCGAGAAACTCGGTCACGGCGGGTGTGACGAACTGCACGCCGTACGTGAGCGGCACGGTCACGCGCAATACGCCACGCGGCGTCGCGCTCATGGATTCGGCGAGCGAATCGGCCGCATCGACTTCCGCGAGAATGCGGCGGCAGCGCGCGTAATATTCGCGGCCGATCTCGGTCAGGCTCTGACGGCGCGTCGTGCGTACGATGAGGCGCGCATCGAGCCGCGCCTCCAGCGCCTGCAGATGCTTGCCGGCCATCGGCGCGGAGATGGAGAAGCGCTCGGCGGCGGCGCTCAGGCTGCCCGCCTCCACGATGGCTACGAAGACCCGCATGCTCAACAAGGTATCCACTGCGTAATTTTCCAGAGACGTATCGAATGTAAGCAGTTGTGGCAATGCGGCCGAATCCGCATGCAATCGTGATACTAATATCCGCCGATGGTGTGCCATCGCGCTGCCTTTTCATGCAGCTTACGAAGCACGCCGCTTTCCTTATCGATCGAAGGTAACCCGAATGAAAAGAACACTCGTTGCATTGGCCGCATTTTGCGCATTGAGCCCGGTATTCGCGCAATCGTCGGCGCCCGCGGCGGCATCGGCGCCGGCCATGCAGGCCACGGCATCCGCACCGGCCGCCAGCAAGCGCGAGGCGCGCGTCGAAGAGCGTATCGCGGAACTGCATTCGAGCCTCAAGATCACGCCGCAGCAGGAAGACCAGTGGTCGAAGTTCGCCGACGTGATGCGCGACAACGGCCGCACGATGGCCGATCTGTATCGCCAGCGCATCGCGCAGCGCAAGACCATGTCCGCGCTCGACGACATGAAGCAATACGAGCAGATCACGCAGGCCAACGCCGATGGCACGAAGCGTCTCGTCGAAGCGTTCGAGCCGCTTTACGCGAGCCTTTCGCCCGAGCAGAAGAAGCTGGCCGATACGAGCTTCCGCGACGAGCACGGCAAGTCGCGCCAGAATCGCGCGCATCGCCACCCGCATGCGGCAGCAGCGGATGCCGCTTCCGCGACGAAGCCCTGAACGAGCGCAGGGCCGAACAGCCCGCATCGCACGATGCGGGCTTTTTTTCGTCCGCCGGGTGCAAAATGGCGCGAATGCCGTTACGATCCCGCACCGTCAATGCCATACCGAATCGCACCATGCTCCCTCTGTCTCAGCTCGATCTGTCCACTGATCCCGCCGCGCGCCGCGTCGTGAAGGACGAAGCCGTCGCCGTCGAATTCGCCGTCGTCGCGGGCGAGTTGATGAGCCTCGAAGGGCCGAACCGCTACGCGAGCGGCGATGCGATCGTCACCGGCAGCGGCGGCGAGCGCTGGGTCGTGTCGCGCGAGCGCTTCGATGCGAAGTACGTGCCCGAAGGCGGCATCGCGCACGGCGAAGCGGGCACCTATCGCAACCGGCCGAGCGTCGTGCTCGCGAAGGAGATGCACGCGCCCTTCTCCATCGCGCGATCCGCGGCGGGCGACATTCTCACCGGCGACGCGGGCGACTGGGTCATGCAATACGCGCCGGGCGACTACGGCGTCGTGAAGGCCGCGCGCTTCGCGAAGGTCTATCGCGTCATCTGAAAAAACTTCAGGCGAAGTCCTCGCCCATCTCGATGTCCACTTCACGCGGCACGGTCTCGCCGTTCGCGTACGTCTCTTCGAGCGAGCCTAGCGTCGCTTCCACATACGCGCGCAGCACCGCGTAGCTGCGCGCGTGCAGGCGCGGCGGCAGCGCACGATAACGCGCGAGCGCGGCAGGTTCGAAGCGCACGTCGATGGTGATGCGCCGCGCGGTCGAACCGAAGCGCATCGCCACGTAGTGAATCGCTAGCGACGTGCGGCCCGCGTCGTCCCGCCGCTCGGCGAACTGCGTCTGTTCGGGAAAGAGATCGCTGATCACGCGCGCGAGCATCTCGATGTCCGCGCTCGGGCAGTCGTATTGATAGTCGTCCATTCGATGTCGATATTCGATTGATGCGCTTCACGCGCCCTGCGCAGCGGCACGCCGATAGTAGCGCACGAGCGCCACCGCGACGATCACGCCGAGCACGAGGTACACAGCGTCAGCGGCGATGAGCGGCACGAGCCCCGCCTGGAAGAGCGCGGCGGGCAAGCCGACGAGCGCATGCGCGGCGACGAGAAATGCGAGCGCATGACGCGAACGCTCGCGCAGCATCTGCCACATCAGCGCGGAAAAACCGATCTGCAGCACGAACGCGCTCGCGCGCTCGACGAGAAAGATGCCGGCCGACACGGGCGACAAAGTCATCAGCACCAGATGAATGCGCGCGAGCGCTTCGAGCGGCGCGCTTTCGAAGTGCGTGTCGAGCGTGCCGCGATTCGCGAGCACCGCATAGACGATCCATTGCACCTGCACGAGCACGCCGACGATCCACGCTTCCGCCCCGCCGTGCCCGATGCCGTAGCCGAGCCCCGGGCCATGACGATCGAGCGCGCCCAGCTCACGCGAGATGAGCCATTTCATCGCAAGAAAACGTCCGACCTCTTCGCACAAGCCGGCCGCGATCGCACCATAGACGACGAACACCGCGGGATACCTGAGCCACACCGACGTAGCGGGATTGCTCAGCATGAAGCCGTGCAGCGCGCGTTCGATGACCATCGCGAAGAGCGCGAATACGGCGATACCGAGAATCGCCTCGCGCGGCATGATGGAAAAACGCGGGCGCAGCTTCTTGTACAGCACGATGGGCATCGCTGCAATGATG
Source organism: Caballeronia sp. NK8 (assembly GCF_018408855.1). Classification (GTDB taxonomy): domain Bacteria; phylum Pseudomonadota; class Gammaproteobacteria; order Burkholderiales; family Burkholderiaceae; genus Caballeronia. The sequence continues at coordinate 1,596,965 of NZ_AP024322.1, forward strand.
AGCGTCGCGAGCGCGAGGCTCAGCAACGTCGAAACACTGACCATTCAGATTCCTTGTGATGCGGGTTGAGTCGCGCGTATCGTGGATGCGCGCACGACGAGTTCGCCCGGCAGCAGGCATTCGCGCGCGGCCATCGCGGCGCCGCCGAGCCGTTCGTGGAGAAATTCGACCGCGCGCCGGCCGATATCGTAGGTCGGCTGACGCACCGTCGTCATGCCGGCGAGCTGCGCCCATTCCGAATCGTCGATCGACATCAATGCGACGCTCGCCTGCCAGTCCGCGCCGTGACGTTCCTTCAGATGCACCGCGACGCGCAGCGCAACCGGCCCGTTCGCCGCGAAAAGCGCGACGCGCCTGCCCTTCGCTCTTGCCGCCGCGACGCGCGTGTCGAGTTCGGCGAGCGCGGCGCCTGCATCGGCGAGATCGATCACGAGCGTCGAGCCGCTGGCGTCGAGCGCCGCGACGGTCTCGCGAAACGCGGCCTCGCGCAAGCGCCGCGAACTGATATGCGTGACGGGCTGAACGATGAAAAGCAGCTCGTCGAAGCCTTCAGCGACGAGATGACGCGTGGCGAGTTGCACGGCGGCGGGGTTATCGAGCCCGACCATATCGGTGATGAAGCCTTCGACCGAACGATCCACCAGCACGACCGGAATGCCGCCTTGCGCGAAGCCTTGCAGCAGTTCTTCCTTCACGCCGAGCGCGTTGACGATCACGCCTTCGACGCGATAGGTCGTGAGCAGTTGCAGATAGCGCCGTTCCATATCGATCTCGTTGGCCGCGTGGCAGATGAGCGGCATGTAGCCGAGCGCGTGGCACGCGGCTTCGACGCCTTGCAGCACTTCGACGGAATACGGATTCGTGAGATCGGCGAGCAGCATGCCGATCAGGCGGTTGCGGCCGCGCTTGAGGCCGCGCGCCATCTGATTCGGCCGATAGTCGAGCTTGGCGATGGCCGCTTCGATGCGTTCGCGCAGGTCGGGCGACAGCACGCTCATCTCGCCGTTCAGATAGCGCGAGATGCTCGTCTTGCCGGTGCCGGCTTCGCGGGCGACATCGGTGATCGTCGCGCGGCGCGCGCCGAATGTGGCCGGGCGGTTCGTCAGTGTGGGATCGTCGGACATAGTGGTCGTGGGCCCGCGCCTCGCTCTCGAGCGCTGCGCGATGCTGTCATTATCGTTCTCCTCGCATCGCGCATGTTAGCGCATGCCCGCGCGACCACGCGTTTTCAGCGCTTCAGGACTTCGCGATTGACGATGTTTGTCGTGAGCGTGCCGTCCAGTGCCCCGACGAGGTTTTCCGCGGCGTTGCGCGCCATCGCGTGACGCGTTTCGTGCGTGGCCGAGCCGATGTGCGGTAGTGCGACGACGTTGTTCATCGCGAGCAGCGGCGAATCGGCGGGCAGCGGTTCCTGTTCGAACACGTCGAGGCCGGCGCCGCGAATCGTGCCGTTCTTCAGCGCTTCGATGAGCGCGTGTTCATCGACGGTCGGTCCGCGCGATGCGTTGATCAGGATCGCGCTTCGCTTCATCTTCTTCAGTTCATTTGCGCCGATGAGTCCGCGCGTGTCGGGCGTCAGCGGCACTTGCAGGCACACGAAGTCGGATTGCGCGAGGAGTTCATCGAGTTCGACGCGTTTGGCGCCGTATTCCTTTTCTGCCTGCTCGTTTGCGCTGCGGTTCGTGTAGAGCACGTTCATGCGAAAGCCGAGCGCCGCACGGCGCGCGACCGCCCCGCCGATGCGCCCGAGCCCGACGATGCCGAGCGTCTTGCCTTGCACATCGACGCCGAATTGAGCCTCGCCGATGCTCGCCTTCCAGTTGTCTTGCTTCACCCATTCGGCAAGTTCGACGACGCGGCGTGCGCTGGTGAGGATCAGCGAGAAGACGGTGTCGGCGGTGGATTCGGTTAGGACGTCGGGGGTGTGGGTGAGGATGATGCCGCGGCGCGTCAGGTCCTCTACGTCGAACTGGTCGAAGCCTACTGAGATCGTCGACAGCGCTTTCAGGTCTTTTGCGCCTTCGATCATGGCGGGGGTGATCTTTATGCTCGCGCCGATGGCTCCGTTGGCTTGCTTCAGTGCCGCTATGAAGGCGGCTTCGTCTTTTGGATCGACGCTTTTCACCTCTGCGTGCTCGCGTAGGTAGGCTTCCACGTCGGAAGGTAGGGTTTTGTAGGCTACGATTTTGTGGGTCATTTTTGGATTGCTTCGGGTTGCTTAGGCTTTCGTAGAATCCTGATTTCGTGTTGGTCGGTTAGCACTGCCCCTGTGCGGGGCGGCAGTCACTTTCTTTGCTGCTGTGTATAGACCGGGGACATGGTTGACACTTTCGTCGGGGACATCGTTGACACTTTGATCATGGGGTATCGGGCTGGTTTGGGTCAAACGTCATGAGTCGGTGATGCGCGAAATAGAGGTCGTAGGCATCGGCAATCGTGCTGCTCGGTCGCGCCGCGATGTGCAGTCCGTGCAGTGCACTGGATACGCGCAAGCGGTGCTTTCCAAACGTTACCCTGCCGTTCCAGCCCACCAGCAGAACCTGATCATCCGGTCCGTATTCGAGCGGCGGCAGGCGGCTGGGCATCGCCCGCGCACTGGGCCGATAGCGCGTGATCGGCGTCGCCATGCCGATGCCCGCGTGCGGGCGCTCAAAGTTGTAGCTTTGGCGCCAGCGGTCGAATTCAGCCTGCACCTGATCGGGCCCGGTGAAGCTGCGGTGATTCAGCACCTCGGCCTTGAGCGAGCGATGAAAGCGCTCGTCCTTGCCGTTGGTCTGCGGGTGATAGGGACGGCTATGGCTCATACGAATACCCAGCCGAATGCATCGGATGGCCAACTCGGTCAATTCGCCAGGCTTGCTTGGCGTGCCCCACGGCGCGCCGTTATCGGCGTTGATCTGTTGCGGCAGCCCGTAACAGGCGAAAGCGTTTCGCAGGTGCGTGTACACCGTCTCGGTGTCCTGGCTGCAGCACGCCTGCAGCACGAGGTTGAAGCGCGAATGATCGTCGAGCACGGTGAGCGGGTGGCAGCGCCTTTGATCGAGCATGCCGAAGTGGCCCTTGAAATCGATTTGCCACAGCTCGTTAGGCTCGGCGCGCTCGAAACGGGTCCAGGCGGTGGCCGCGTCCGAAGCCTTCTCGCCGATGCATCCATGGCGCTGCAAAATGGCATTGACCGTGCTGTGCGAAGGCACGCCTTGCAGGCCTTGATCCTTCAGGCGCCGGCTGATCTTGTGCGCGCTCCAGGCCGGATGCTGGCTTCGCACCTCCAGCACCCGCGCTTCGAGTTCGTCACAGGTTCGATTCGGGCTGCTGTGCGGACGTCTGGAGAGATCGCCCAGCGCCTCGCGGCCCCCGGCCTGATAGCGGTTGACCCACTTGTATCCGGTCTGCCGGCTGATGCCAAAGCGTTGGCACAGCTCGTTGAAAGCAATCTCTTGTTGCATGGCCAGGGTCACGAATTCAAGGCGAAGTTGCATGGTGTCCTGCGGGTTCCAAGGCATGGTCGGGTCCGGGCATCGAGATGCCCGAAAGTGTCAACCATGTCCCCGCGGATCTGTCAGCTATGTCCCCGGTCTATACACTGCTGCAAAGAAAGTAACCAAAGAAAGCAGCTCGAGACGCCCGCGGTCACACGCAATTTGGGTATCCTTCTCCTCACCCGTGGCCTCTGTAGCGAGTGCCCTCACAGGCCACATCCGGCTTGGACCGCGCACGGTCTGCCACATCGCGCCGCGTGCGTGGCTGGTTCAGCACCTAATGGCTCCGGCCCGCTGCGCGGCCGACCGGTCCATCGGGACTGCGCGTGCTTCTGCGTTTCTCTTTTCTCGTTGGTTTCCCTTACATACCCAACGGCAGCGCGTAGCGCTGTGCCGAAGCTATTTCGTGCTGAACCAGCGCGCACAAAACGACTAGCTTGTCAGACCGTGCGCGGTCCAAGCCCGGTTAGGCCTGCGAGGGCACTCGCTACTGAGGCCACGAGCAAGGAGAAGAATGCCCAAATTGCGTATGACCGCGGGCGTCTCAAGCTGCTTTCTTTGCCTACTTTCTTTGCAGCAGCAAAGAAAGTAGGTGCCGCCCCGCACAGGGGCAACGCTAACCGACCAACAAGCTATCGGGATCCGGCGAGAAGAAACAAAAATCAAGACCGCACAACCACCCCAGCCCCCACCGCACCCTGCGGCCTAACCGCCAAAGTAAGCCACACAGCCAGCAACAACGCCACACTCATGAACACGTAAGAGGCAGCCGGCGACCCCGTCGCCCCATTCAGATAGCCAACAAAATACGACCCGACGAACGAGCCCAGCGCCCCCATGCTATTGATGAGCGCCATCGCCCCACCCGCGACATTCTTCGGCAAAAGCTCCGGCACGATCGCAAAGAACGGCCCATACGGCGCATACATCGCCGCCCCCGCAATGACGAGCAGCGTATAGGAAGCCCAGAAGTTCGTCGAGCCGAGCAGATACGATCCCGCGAACGCGACCGCGCCGATCAGCAGGAACGGCCATACGAATGCCTTGCGCGCCTGCAGCTTGTCCGACGCCCACGACGCCAGCAGCATCGCGATGGTCGCGGCAAGATACGGCACCGCCGACAACCAGCCCGTCTCGACCATCCCGAGCGTCGAGCCGTTCTTCAGAATCGACGGCAGCCACAGCACGAAACCATACACGCCGATGCTCCAGCAGAAATACTGCGCGCACAGCTTGATCACCGCCGGCGACTTGAATGCCTCGCGATAGTTCTTCACCGGCTTGATCGCGGCCTGTTCGGCGCGCAGGGTCGCATCGAGATCGTTCTTCTCCTGGTCCGTCAGCCACGTCACCTGCGCGGGCTTGTCCTTAACGATGAACCACCAGATCACCGCCCACACGACCGCCGGCAAACCTTCCGCGATGAACATGTGACGCCAGCCGAACGAATTCACCAGATAACCCGAAACGACCGACATCCACAGCACCGTCACCGGATTGCCGAGAATCAGGAACGTATTGGCACGCGATCGCTCGGATTTGGTGAACCAGTTCGCGATGAAGACGAGCATCGCCGGCATCACCGCGGCCTCGACGACGCCGAGCACGAAGCGGATCGCCATTAACGACGGAATGTTGCTCACCATGCCCGTGAGCGTCGCGCACCCGCCCCACAGGACCAGGCTCCAGAACACGAGCTTCTTCACGCTGCGGCGCTCGGCATAGATCGCGCCGGGAATCTGAAAGAAGAAGTAACCGAGGAAGAACAGCGCGCCGATCAGCGACGACAAGCCCTTGCTGATGCCGAGATCGTGATTGATGCCCGCGGCTGCGGCGAAGCCGTAGTTGGCGCGGTCGAGATACGCGAGGCTGTACGTGATGAAAACGATCGGCATGATCGCCCACCAGCGGCGCGCCGCAAGCTTGGGAGTCGTAGATTGCATGGTTGTCTCCGAACGCAATTCGGTTGAGTCTTTCGGTTGCTGGCTTCAGGCCAGATCGAACGCGGCTTTGGCCGTCTTGTCGTTGGAATCCTGTGCTTCGAGCAGGTCGAGCGCGGCGCGCGTCGGCAGTCCTTCGCTGTCGCCGATCACCTGAATCGCCAGCGCGCCGATGCGGTTGCCACGCGCGATCGCATGACGCACGTCGCGCCCTTCGAGCAGCGCGCTGACGACGCCGACCGCGAAGCCATCGCCCGCGCCGACCGTATCGACGACATCGACGACCGGCACGCCCGGCACGATGCCCGCATCGCCATCCGCCGTGCGGAAGTACGCGCCGTGCGCGCCCAGCTTCACGACGACGCCCTTCGCGCCCCGGTCGAGATAGAACGCGGCGATGTCTTCCGGCTTCGCGTAGCCCGTCAACGTCAGACCCTCGGCCACGCCCGGCAACACCCAGTCGGCGAGCGCGGCGAGCGCGTTGAGCGACTCGGCCATCGCCTCGCGCGACGGCCAGAGCGTCGGGCGCAGATTCGGATCGAACGAAATGGTCTTGCCAGCCGCACGCATTTCGCGGGCCATGTGAAACGCGAGTTCGCGCGAAGTCGCGGAAATGGCGGGCGCGACACCCGTCAGATGCAGATGACGCGCGCCGAGCACGTAGTCGGCGGCGTAATCGTCGAGCGAAAGGTGACTCGCGGCCGAACCCTTGCGGAAGTATTCGACGGCCGGATCGCTGCCGTCGTCGCACTTGCCCTTGAGCTGGAAGCCAGTCGGAAAACGCTCGTCGATCGTGACGCGGCGCGCGTCGATGCCCTCGGCGGCGAGCACGTCCAGCACGTAGCGCCCGAACGAGTCGTTGCCGACACGGCTCATCCAGCCCACCTTGAAGCCGAGCCGCGACAGGCCGATCGCGACGTTCAGGTCCGCGCCCGCGACGCGCTTGGTGAACTGACCGGCCTTCGCGAGATCGCCGGTGACGGCCGCGACGAACATCGTCATCGCTTCGCCGTAGGTGACGACGTCGAGAGCTTCAGGCTTGGCTTGCATGTCGGGTCCTTTGCAGATGAATGCTGAATGCAAAATGCTTAATTCAAAATGCCGCTCAAAATGCCGAGATGCGCGCGACCTGGCGTGCGGCGTCGAGCGAGACATCGGCGGCGGGAATGAACGGATATTCGATGCCGCGCGGCACGTCGCCCGGCAAGTGCGCGAGGAGCGTCGCGAAACGCGCGTCGCCGTTCGCAGGCGCGGCGGCGAAGCGGCGCGCGCCCTCGCCCATCACCGCCTTGCAATGCACATAGGCGACATGCGGTGCTAGGCGCGTGGCGGCGTCGAGCGGGTCCTGTTCGGCCCAGTGCCAGTTGCCGGTGTCGAACGTCATCGCGAGGCCGCTCCCGGCCGGCAGCGCGGCGAAGAGCGCGTCGAACGCGCCGATAGTGCCGCCCGCCTTCAGTTGCCCGTTTTCCACGACGACGCGCGCTTTCGACGCAACGATTGCCGTCATCAGGCGATCGAGCGTGGCCGGATCGGTCGCGACGCCGCTTTCGGTGCCACCCAGTTGCAACTTCACGATGCGCGCGCCGAGCGCCGCGGCTTCGTCGATGGCGAGGGCAAGCGCGTCGGCATCGAGCGCGCCGTCGTCGCGGAACAGCGTGGCGGGCGTCGAGTACACGGCCCACAAGCCCTGCGCGCGGATTCGCTCGCCAAGTTGCGCGAGCGCTTCGGCCTCCGCATCGGCATCGCTTGCGAACAGTTCGCGACGCACCTCGAAGCCATCCGCGCCCGCGCGCGCCGCAGCGGCAGCCCATATGGCGTGGCCATCGCGCCGGATCGCGTCCGCGCCGAAGGCGCTTGCGACGATCACGACTTCGGTGCGCTTCTGATCGATATCGGACATTGAGTGTGCTTGCATCGGGTAGCGGTTTCGGCCCCAAAAACGGCTTTGGAACCGGTTCCATAAACGTTTTTCAAAAAGGACGCCGCAGCGCCCCTGTTGAGAACGAATGGTGCGTCAGACCGCCATCGACGCGCCATAGTGGAATTCCCTAGCCGAGCAGACCCGGCTCCTCGCACAACTCCAGGAAACGCGCCGCCACGCGCGAAGGCGTCGCCGCGTGCGGCAGCAGGATCGAGAACCGTCGCGTGAGGGGCTGCGGCGCGATACGCATGCGCTGCAGCGCGCTGTCCTCATGCCGGATCGACATCGCCGAGACGAAGCCGATGCCCATGCCCGCGCGCACCGCTTCCTTCACGCCCTCCACGCCCGCGATTTCGATCGCGACGCGCATGGGCGCGTCGCTCTCTGCGAACGCGCGCTCGATGACCTGCCGCACGCCCGAGCCCGGCTCGCGCAGCACGAGGGGATGCTTGCCCAGCGCCTCGAGCGTGACCGAATCGCCGCCGCCCGCGAGCGGGTGGCCGTTCGGCAGGATCGCGACGATCTCGTCCTCGCGCCATGACGTGACCGTCGTGCCGAGCGGCAGATCGCTTCCGGGCGAGCCTTCGACCAGCGCGATATCCAGCGAGCCGAGCGCCGCGACGATGTCAGCCGTATTTCCGTCGATAGTCGTCACCACGACCTCCGGAAAGCGCTTGTGAAACGCCGCGATCAGATACGGCAGCAGATAGCTCGCGGGCGTCGTGCTCGCGCCGATGCGCAGCGTGCCGCGCTCCAGCCCGCGCAGCGCGTCGCGCAGCGCATGCGCCGCGCGGAAAGTTTCGCGCAGGCGCTCCGCATGGCCGAGCAACTGTTCACCGGCGGCGGTCAGACGCACGCCGCGACCGTCGCGCTGGTATAGCGGCTCGCCGAACTCATCCTGCAGCAGCCGCAGCTGGCCCGACACGGCCGGCTGCGACAGATGCAGTGCCACCGCAGCGCGGCTGATATTGCCATGCTCCGCGACCGTTGCGAAAGTTATCAGTTGTTCCGGGGTCATGTATCTTAAATATCACCTAAACCGATATATGTCATTCTAAATCACGATTTTTCATATTCATATATCGAGAATAGGATTAGCCCATCGACGTATCCAACTTACCAACGGGTTCCCTCATGTCCACGCTTCAATCCGCCCGCCCTCTCGCACCAGCCGCGTCCTCCACACGCGGACAGCTCAACGGGATTCTTTTCGTTGCGTTGTTCGCGGCAGCGGTCACGCGGCTCGCCTCCCTGCCCGCCATCGCCGGGCTCGGGATCAGCCCGCTGATCGTCGGCATCGTCGCGGGTGCGATCTATGGCAACGCGCTGCGCCACGGCATGCCCGATAGCTGGGCCGCCGGCGTCAACTTCTCCGCGCGCAAGCTCCTGCGCATCGCGGTCGCGTTCTTCGGGCTGCGCGTGAGTCTGCAGGAAATTGCGCAGGTCGGCGTGTCGGGCTTCACGGTGTCGGTGCTGGTCGTTGTCAGCACGCTCGTGATCGGCACGTGGGCCGGCATGAAGCTGATGAAGCTCGATCGCGACACGGCGCTCCTCACGGCGGCCGGCAGCGCGATCTGCGGCGCGGCCGCGGTGCTCGCGTTCGAATCGACCCTGCAATCGAAGCCGCACAAGAGCGCGATGGCCGTCGGCAGCGTCGTGCTGTTCGGCACGCTCTCGATGTTCCTCTACCCGCTCGCGCTCAACGCCGGCTGGCTGCATCTCGATACGCTCGGCGCCGGCCTGTTCTTCGGCGGCACCATCCACGAAGTTGCGCAGGTCGTCGGCGCGGCGAGCAACGTAAGCCCCGAGGCGACGCACATTGCGACCATCGTCAAGATGACGCGCGTGATGCTGCTGGTTCCGGTGCTGCTCGTGATCGGCTTCTGGATCAACCGTTCGCGTGCCGGCGATTCGTCGCAAGGCAAAGGCAAGATCGCGGTGCCCTGGTTCGCGCTCGGCTTTCTCGCGCTCGTCATCGTGAACTCGCTGCACGTGCTGCCCGATACCGCGACGAGCACCATCAACATGCTCGACACCTTCGCCCTCACGATGGCCATGACCGCGCTCGGCATGGAAACGCGCATCGCGCAGATTCGTGAAGCCGGCCCGCGTGCTCTCGCCACTGGCGCGATCCTGTATGTGTGGCTGATCGGCGGCGGCCTCGCGATCACACTGGGCGTCGAAAAGTTGTTCGGCTGATCGATGCCTTGAAGCAGCAATCGCGCGAGACGTCCCCTCTCGCGCGAAATCGTTTTTGAAGGAGCACTCATGGAACACGGCGCTCGCACCCAGAACGAGAAGCTCGATGTCAAGACCACGACGTGCTACATGTGCGCGTGCCGCTGCGGCATCCGCGTGCATCTGCGCGACGGCGAAGTCCGCTACATCGACGGCAATCCGAACCATCCGCTCAATCAAGGCGTGATCTGCGCGAAAGGCGCCTCGGGCATCATGAAGCAGTACTCGCCCGCGCGTCTCACGCAGCCGCTGATGCGAAAACCCGACGCACTACGCGGCGAAGCGCAGTTCGAGCCCGTCTCCTGGGAGGTCGCGCTCGACACGCTCGAAAAGCGTCTCGCACATCTGCGCGCCACCGATCCGAAGAAATTCGCGCTGTTCACAGGCCGCGACCAGATGCAGGCGCTCACCGGCCTCTTCGCGAAAAATTTCGGCACGCCCAACTACGCGGCGCACGGCGGCTTCTGCTCGGCCAACATGGCGGCCGGCATGATCTATACGATCGGCGGGTCGTTCTGGGAATTCGGCGGCCCCGATCTCGATCGCGCGAAGCTCTTCTTCATGATCGGCACGGCGGAAGATCACCATTCGAATCCGCTCAAGATCGCCATTTCGAAGTTCAAGCGCGCGGGTGGCCGTTTCATCGCGATCAATCCGGTACGCACCGGCTATGCGGCCATCGCCGATGAATGGGTGCCGATTCGCCCCGGCACCGATGGCGCGCTGTTCATGGCGCTCATCCACGAATTGATCGCCGCCGATGCCTGGGATCACGAGTTCGTCACGCGCTACACGAACGCCGCCGAATTGCTCGACATGAACGAAACGAGCGACACGTTCGGGCTTTTCGTGAAGAACGGCGACGCGCCCGAGTCCAACGCGCTCTTTCCGCAAAATCATCTGTGGTGGGACGCGAAGACGAATCGCGCGGTCCCGCATCATGCCGATGACGCCGAGCCTGCGCTCGACGGCCGCTACACGCTCGACGACGGCACGCCGGTCACGCCGTCCTTCGCGCTGCTGCGCGAGCAAGTGGCATCGTGCACGCCCGAATGGGCCGCCGACATCACCGGCATTCCCGCCGCGACGATCAGACGTCTCGCCGCCGAGATGATCCAGGTGGGCCGCGATCACAAGATCACGCTGCCGATCGAATGGACCGACTGCTGGGGCAGAAAGCACGACACCGTGACCGGCAATCCCATCGCCTTCCACGCGATGCGCGGGCTCGCCGCGCACTCGAACGGCTTCCAGTCGATCCGCGCGCTCGCGGTGCTGATGTCGCTGCTCGGCACGATCGACCGCCCGGGCGGCTTCCGTCACAAGTCGCCGTTTCCGCGCGCCGTGCCGCCATCGGCGAAACCGCCGAATCATCCCGATCAGGTCAAACCGAATACGCCGCTCGCGAGCGGCCCGCTCGGCTGGCCCGCCGCGCCCGAGGACCTGTTCATTCACGACGACGGCACGCCCGTTCGCATCGACAAGGCGTTCTCGTGGGAATATCCGCTCGCGGTGCACGGCGTGATGCACAGCGTCATCACGAACGCGTGGCGCGGCGATCCTTATCCCATCGACACGTTGATGATCTTCATGGCCAACATGGCCTGGAACTCGTCGATGAACACGATGGAAGTGCGCAAGATGCTCGCCGACAAGAACGACAACGGCGAGTACAGGATTCCGTTCATCGTCGTGTGCGATGCGTTCCAGTCGGAGATGACCGCGTTCGCCGATCTCATCCTGCCCGACACGACCTACCTCGAACGCCATGATGCGATGTCGATGCTCGACCGTCCGATCTCCGAGTTCGACGGTCCCGTCGATTCGGTGCGCGTGCCGGTCGTGCCGCGCACCGGCGAATGCCGGCCGTTTCAGGAAGTGCTGGTCGAACTCGGCGGCCGGCTCAAGCTGCCCGCCTTCACGACGCCCGAAGGCACGCGCAAGTATCGCGACTATCCGGACTTCATCGTCAATCATCAGACCGCGCCGGGATCGGGCGTCGGCTTTCTGATGGGCTGGCGCGGCAAGGACGGCAAGGATGCGCTCGTCGGCGAGCCGAATCCGAACCAGTGGGAAGAGTACGCGAAGCACGATTGCGTCTATCACTACACGCTGCCCGAGTCGCTGCAATACATGCGCAACTGCAACGGGCCGTATCTGCAATTCGCCGTCGACAAGGGGTTTCGCAAGTTCGGCGAGCCGATCCTGATCCAGCTCTACTCCGACGTGATGCAGAAGTTCCGCCTCGCCGCGCAGGGACGCACGCAAGGCAGGCAGCCGCCCGATCGTCTGCGCGCGCGCATCGAGCAGTATTTCGATCCGCTGCCGTTCTGGTACGCGCCGCTCGAACTCGAGACGACGAATCTCGATCGATACCCGCTCGCGGCCGTCACGCAGCGCCCGATGGCGATGTATCACTCGTGGGATTCGCAGAACGCGTGGCTGCGGCAGATCCACGGCGAGAACATGCTGTTCATGAATCCGCGCATGGCGAAGGCGAACGGCATCGAGGATGGCGGCTGGATCTACGTCGAATCGCAATGGGGCAAGGTGCGCTGCATGGCGCGCTATAGCGAAGCGGTCGAGCCGGGCACGGTGTGGACGTGGAACGCGATCGGCAAGGCGTCGGGCGCGTGGAGCCTCGGCCCCGACGCCAACGAATCGCAACGCGGCTTCCTGCTCAATCACCTCATCACGGACGAGCTTCCGGCGTCCGGGCGCGAAGGCATGCGCTTCTCCAACTCGGACCCGATCACGGGCCAGGCGGCGTGGTACGACGTGCGCGTGCGCGTCTATCCCGCCGAGGCCGATGCGCGCCACACGCTGCCGCAATTCGCACCGATGCAGGCAGCGCCCGGCATGACCGGTTCGGTTCAACGCGTCGTGCAGACCTATTTCGCCGGACGCGGCGAGTTCGCGGCGCGCTTGCGCAACGTCCTCAAGCGAAACACGACCAACCAGAACTGAAAGGAGACCATCATGACTCAAATGGCCCTGGTGATCGATTTGAACGTGTGCGTCGGATGCCACGCGTGCGTGACGAGTTGCAAGGAGTGGAACACGTCCGGTGAAGCGGGCAGTCTCGCCGATCAGCGCCCTTACGACGCCGATCCCTCCGGCACGTTCTTCAATCGCGTGCAGACGTATGAAGCGGGCGAGTTTCCGCTCGCCGACACGATCCATTTCCCCAAGTCGTGCCTGCACTGCGAGGACCCGCCGTGCGTGCCCGTCTGTCCGACCGGCGCGAGCTACAAGCGCAAGGAAGACGGACTCGTGCTGGTGGACTTCGACAAGTGCATCGGCTGCAAGTACTGCGCGTGGGCGTGTCCCTACGGCGCGCGCGAACTCGACGAAGAGCGCAAGGAGATGACGAAGTGCACGCTGTGCGCGGATCGCATCTACAACGAGGCGTTGCCCGAACGCGATCGCAAACCGGCGTGCGTGCTCGCGTGTCCCACATCGGCGCGGCTGTTCGGCGATATCCACGATCCCGAATCGGTCGTGTCGAAAGCGATCGAGGAACGCGGCGGCTATCAGTTGATGCCCGAATGGGACACGAAGCCCGCGAATCACTATTTGCCACGGCGCCCGGTGAACTCGTGCAGCAGCGGCGGCTCGTGCGGTTGCCAAAGCCAGGAAAGCACCGAAGCCCTCGAAGCGCACGGCGATCTGAACCTCGCGTCGATGGCCGTGCGCGTCTGATCTTTCATCGGAGCTCAAACATGAAACCCGCGTTTTCCGTCGTGTTCCTCACGACATTGAGCGGCGCCGCGCAAGGCTTGCTGATCGCGCTCGTCGGCGTCGAAGTGTTCGCGAAGCTCGGTTTGACCGGAGCGCCCGCGCAGCTGTTCTTCGTCGTCGGCGCGGCCTTGTCGGTCGTGCTCGGCGTGCTTGGGCTGATCGCTTCGTTCTTTCACCTCGGGCATCCCGAGCGCGCGTGGCGTGCCATCGCGATGTGGCGCACGTCGTGGCTGTCGCGCGAATGTCTGTGTCTGCCCGCCTTCCTCGGATGCAGCGCGCTGTATGGCATCGCGCACTGGCTGGGCGCGCCGTGGTCGCTTGCGATCGGCGTGATCGGCGTGTTTGCGTCGGCGGCGCTGTTCGTCTGCACGGCGATGATCTACGCGTGCCTGCGCTTCCTGCAGGAATGGGCGACGCCGCTCACGATGGTCAACTTCGTGCTGCTCGGCTGCGCGTCAGGATTCACGCTCGCGACGGCATGCGCCGCGTGGCTCGCACCGTCGCTCGCAGCGGGTCTTGCGGCTTGCGCATGTACGTTGACGCTCGCGGGCTGCGCGACGCGCGTCGCTGCGTTGAAGCGCAACGCGCGTCTGCGGCCGAAGTCGACCGTGCAGAGCGCGACGGGCATCAAGGGGCCGAACGTCGTGCAGAAATCGCGCGGCTTCACGGCGGGCGCGTTCAATCTGCGCGAGTTCTTTCATGGACGGTCGCCCGAAGCGATCGCGCGCATCAAGTGGACGTTTCTGGTCGGCGCGTTCGGCGTGCCGTTCGTGCTGATGCTGCTCGGCATCAGCACGCAGTCCGTCGCGCTGTTCTGCCTCGCGTCGGTCACGCAGTATCTGGGACTCGTCGCCGAGCGATGGTTTTTCTTCGCCGAAGCGCGGCATCCGCAGAATATTTACTACGCGCGCGCTTCGTGATAGATCACACCGTTATTACGGATACCTTAATACATATGCCGCAATGCGGCATATGTATTGCCCGGTTAGCGAATCAGCGCTGACATGTCGGACCGAAGCGTCACGTCACCATGAGAATCCGAAGTCTCCGCCGTAACCGAAATCGTTGTCGAACCATCCCCAGTCCCAGTCGTCTTCGCCGCTGCCATAGCCGTCGCTGAGAGAGAAGTTGTAAGCATTGCCTCCCGAGGACACGACCATCCCGTTGTTGCCGTAGTCAACCCAACCAGTCTCGTAGCCCGTCGGTCCATATGTAGTGGCGTCATAGCCGCCGCCCGCCCCATACGTGAACTGAGTGAAGCCCGTGAGCTGGCCACTGCTGTTGAAGGCGTCGTACTCGGTCTCCTGACCGTTGCCGTTGAAGATGATGGCATCTTGCGAGTTGTCGCTATTGAACAGGTGGGCAATCATGCTGCCGTCGTTGCCGTACTGGTCGTACTCCGTCTCCCGCCCTGTCGTGTGGTCAAAAAAGTAATCGTCCGTTTTCTGACCACCCGAGTTGAACTTTGCGAACTCGATTTCGTTCCCGAATGAATTGTAGACAGTAGCGGTCTGTGAATTGTCCGCACCGAAGGTTCTGACAATGGTCTGCGTGCCCGAATATTCGCTTAATTGAGTCTCGCGGCCCGATGCGTCATAGAAGGCGTCGCTCGTGATCTGACCGTTCGTGCCGTAGGTTGCATATTCGGACACGTGACCGGATGGATCGAAGATAGCCGCGTTCTGAGTGCCATCCGGATTGAATACATGCGCGACGCCGCCGCCCGAACTGTTGTAGTCCGTTTCCTGCAACTCACGCCCGGTGCCTCCGTCGAAGATGATGTCCTGAGTCAGTTTTCCACTGGTATCGAACGACGCCTGTTCCGTCTCGTGGCCGGCGCTGTTGTAGACGATCGCGTTCTGGGTGCCATTGATGTTCAGGATATGGTTGACCTGGCTGCCATCGGCGTTGATATCGTTTTCTTGCGTTTCGCGGCCCGTGTTCGAATCGAAGAACACGTCTTGCGTCATCTTGCCATTCGTACCGAACGTAGCGTATTCAGTTTCGTGGCCACCTGCGTTATAGACGATCGCGTTCTGTGTGCCGTTGGCGTTGAAGATGTGATCGATCTGACTACCGTCGGCGTTGAGGTCGTTCTCTTGTATCTCTCGGCCGGTGTTCGAATCAAAGAAGACATCTTGTGTCATCTTGCCATTCGTGCCGATCGTGGCGTATTCGGTCTCGTGGCCAGCCGCGTCATAAACGGTCGCGTTCTGCGTCCCGTTTGTGTTGAAAACATAGTCAACCTGACTACCGTCGGCATTGAGGTCGTTCTCTTGCGTTTCGCGCCCCGTGTTCGCGTCGAAGAAGACGTCCTGCGTCATCTTGCCATTCGTGCCGTAGGTCGCGTACTCGGTCTCGTGGCCAGCCGTGTTGTAGACGATCGCGTTCTGCGTGCCGTTGGCGTTGAAGATGTGATCGATCTGACTGCCGTCGGCGTTGAGGTCGTTCTCTTGGGTTTCGCGACCCGTATTCGAATCGAAGAAGACGTCTTGCGTCATCTTGCCATTCGTGCCGTATGTCGCGTACTCGGTCTCGTGGCCTGTCGAACTATAGAGGATCGCATTCTGCGTGCCATTGGCGTTGAAGATGTGATCGACTTCGCTCCCGTCCGCGTTGATGTCGTTTTCCTGCATCTCGCGACCCGTGCCAGCGTCGTAGAAAAAGTCCTGGGTCAGTTTGCCGTCCACGCCATATGTCGCGTGTTCGGTCTCCTGGCCGGCGGCGTTATAGACGACTGCATTCTGTGAACCATCCGCATTGAGCAGATAGTCGGTCTGACTGCCATCCGGGTTGAAGTGATTTTCCTGCGTCTCGCGACCGGTAGTGGGGTCGAAGAATACGTCGAGCGTCTTCTTGCCGTCGACACCGAAGACGCCATATTCGGTTTCATGGCCGGCGGCATTGTAGACGGTTGCATTCTGCGAACCGTCTGCATTCAGCATGTAGTCGACCTGGCTGCCGTCAGCGTTGAAGTGATTCTCCTGGGTCTCGCGGCCGGTGGCGGCGTCGAAGAACGCGTCCAGAGTCTTTTTGCCGTCGGTGCCAAAGGTGGCGTATTCGGTTTCATTACCCGACGTGTCGTAGGCGATGGCTGCCTGTGAGCCATCGACGTTGATCTGGTAGGCGACTTCAGAACCGTCGGCGTGGAACTGATCTTCGCTGGTCAAGCGCCCTTGAGCATCGTAGATGTCTGCGTTGTAGCTGCCATCCGCTTGATGAGAGTAATTCGTTTGAGAAATGACGTTCCCGAACTGATCTCTCGTCGTGGAAGAACTGATCGTGCCGTTGTTAAAGTATTGCGAATCGGTCGAACCGTTCGCGTAATTCTCGGTCATCGAACTGAATTGCCCATCACCGTTGGGGTCGGAAAAGCTAACACTGGATGGCGGTGTTGGCGCCTGTGCAGTGGCTCCTCGCGACGAACCGTATACATCGTAGTACGGTTTATCGATTGCACTACCCTTTAACGTAGCGAAGATGCCCATTGCATCTTCGATCATCAGGTTCCGATCGACGTCAGATTTCGCTCCGTCGGCGACGTCTTGCGAATGTTGTGCATCCAACAGGCCCTGAAGTCCGTCGCTGCTTCCATCGGGGTTATTTGCCCCAGCAAGATAAATTTGCATCCCATTCGGATCGGTCTTCATGATCTCCTGCTGGACGATATAATTATTGTAGACCGCCTCACCTTCTCGATGGAGTCCGATCATAGCGTCGATGTTATAAGCATTTGGGTCGGAGACCGGTAGCTCTTGTTCGCTCTCGAACGCGAGATCTGCACTGAAATTGGTGAAGTGACCAATCTCATGCGCAAGCGTCCCTACTAGAACCGAATCCGACCAAGTTTGATAGTTGTTTGCAAAGATGATAGCGCCGCCATTGAATAAAATGCCACCATCCGAACCCACCTTCATTGGGCTTGCCTTACCGTCTGAAATGGCGGTCTGATAGGCAAGAAGTTCAGAGACCAACGTTGAACTTTCGTTTATTAAAATCAATGCGTCAGCCGACAGCTTGACGTTGCCCCAGAAACTCTCATTTCCGGTTATAGTTTGAGTCGCCATGATTATTCACTCAGGTTGTTCGGTTCTGAAAAAGATAAAATGTTGCTGCGCAATTTGAATCTACAGTTTCATAGATGATATCTAACTCATAGTCCTGACCTCGTTTGAAAAAATACCGAAAACTTTTAATTTTTGCATGGGGATTTGGAACAGGGGTTGAAAAACCGAAAACTTTGAACATCTTCGTTTGATCTATGCAACCCTTCGAGGTCATATTGTCTAGAGACAGCATTCCTCGAAACTTGTTACTTCCGCTCGCCCTGGAGATTCGGTAACGAAAATCTTTTGGCATCACAGAAAACCGTTCTGTTACGCTCTTATCGGTAAAAAACTCCGTGGCGTTACCCCGGTAATAATGCGTCTCCGGATCCGAAAGCGTTTCCAACGGCCCCGCCGTGATATTGATTCCAAGCCTTTGGGCCACGTACTTATAGTCATCGAGCTGACCGTGATCAACGATGTCACGGATCGCCGCCGCCAAGTCCTGATTGTCAGAGCTCGCTATTCCGGTGGACCCACATCCGAACAAAGCAACGATTAAACTGAAGCAATACAACCAACGACGTTTCTTGATTAACAGCACGTACATTCACCTCCCTAATTGAATCTGATCGCGTGCAGGTTCAACTCAATCCCGCATCGACCTCTGAAGTCCATCCCTCACAGGTTCCAGCAAATAATCAAACGCGCTCCTCGTTCGTGTCTTGATGAAAACCTCCGCCCGCAACCCAGGCCCGAGCGCCACCGGTTCCTTCGCCAGCAGATTCGCCCGTGCAAGCGCCTGCGCCGAAATCTCCACGCGCGCCACATAAAACTGCTGATGATTGTCACGATCCGCCAACGAATCTGCGGAAAGATAAGCGACCTTGCCCTCAAGAACCGGCGACGTTCGCGGGTTGTACGCAGTCAGCCGCACATCGGCCGCGCTGCCGATCGCAATCTCGCGAACGTTATCGGGCTTGATCTTCGCCTCGACGATCAGCGGCGTTCCAGATGGCACAAGGTCGAGGATGGGGTCACGCGGACCGATTGCTTCGCCGATCGTGTGCACCCTGAGGCCGACCACCTCTCCGGCCACCGGCGCGACAATGCGGGTTCGCGCATCCGTGTCCCGCGCGGGCCGCAACTGCTCCTCGATCTGTCCGGCCTTTTCCGTGCTTTCTTTAAGCTGAGTATCGGCCGATCGAACGTAGTCGTTGCGCAATGAAGCGATCTTGAGCGTGAGATCCGTTTGCCGCTGCCGCGATCGAATCAGTTCAGCTGTGTCGGACTGCTGACGTGACTGATAGTCAGCGGCGGCGCGACGAAGCTCCATCATTTTCGTCTCCGTGACATAGCCCTCGCTTCGCAATTGCTCGTTGACGTGCAATTCCTGCTTCGCGATGCCGAGGCTCTGTTCACTGGTGCTCACGAGCGCACGTTCTGCATCTGTTTCCTGCCGTGTTTGAGCGAGTTGCTGTTGCAGGAGCACGAATTGATCTTCAAATGCGCGACGTTCCGAATCGAACAGCGTGCGCTCGCGCTGCAACTGCGCAGCGACGGCCGGATCGGTCTGCCGTGCAAGCAGTCGCTGCGGAAATGCAATTGAGCTTTGCATGTCTCGCTCCGCGGCTAGGCGCGCCGCCTTCGCTTCTTCATCGTCCAGTTGCGCCTGCAGGGCGGTCATTTCCGCGTTGGGGCGCACATCATCGAGCATGGCGAGCGTCTGACCGGCCTTGACGCGGTCGCCATCTTTCACGAGGATCGCCCGGACGATGCCGCCTTCCTGATGTTGAATGGTCTTGCGCTCACCTTCGTCGCGGACCAGCCCTTCGGCCACGACGGCTCCGGACAGCGGCGCAAGCGCTGCCCATGCACCCATCGCACACGCGCCCACGAAGACCGAGAGGGACCCGAATGCAATCGCCCGGTGTGGCAAGCCGAGCCCTTGAACCGTATCGTCCGAACGCGTCACGTTCTGTCGGGCGAGGCGACGCATCGTCCGATACAACCTCATCACATTACGATTTTTCATGACGCTGGCGTCTCCTGCCGAGACTCGCGCGAAGCTGACGCGGCCGGCCTCATGCGTGATTGCATCCATCCTTGTACGTGTTCGCGCGTGCCGAAACAATCGATCTCGCCTGCGCGCATCACCATCACGCGATCTGCAAGCGCAAGCACGGTTTGACGATGCGTCACCACCACGACCGTCACACCGTCGCGCTTCAAGGCCTGTAACGCCATATTGAGTCGACGTTCACCTTCGACATCGAGGTTCGAATTCGGCTCGTCGAGAAGCACGAGACGCGGGTCGCCAAAGAGCGCGCGTGCGAAAGCGATCATTTGTCGCTGCCCGCCCGACAAGGCCAGCCCGGAATCAACGATTTGCGTCTGATATCCGTCTGGCAACGCGAGAATCATGTCGTGCACGCCCGCCCGCTTCGCCGCGAGGACGATGGCCGCCGATTCATGCCGTGACGCATCGGGATGGCGAGCGATATTGGCCGCTACACTTCCTCCAAACAACTCGACGTCCTGCGGCACGTAGCCAAGGTATCGACCGAGCGACTCTCGCGGCCACTGGGCGATGTTCGCTCCATCCAGTCGAATCGCGCCCTCCCGCGGCGTCCAGACGCCCGCAAGCAGGCGCAGCAAGGTCGACTTGCCCGAAGCGCTTGGGCCGACGATCACCAGAAGTTGCCCCGCCGCGAGCGTGAACCGCACGTTTCCGAGCAACGCGCGCCCGCGCGGATCGCCGATCTCCCGGCTGCTGAAACTGGTGACATCGCTACTCAAATGACCCGCGGGACGGGGCAAAGCAATCGCCTGAGGCACGGGTGGCTGACGATACAGCTCATTGAGCCGGCTCCATGCTTGCCGCACTTCGGTCAGCTGTTTCCAGCTTCCGATGATCTGATCGATCGGTGCAAGGGCTTTGCCGAGCAGCAGCGTTGTCGCCATCATGACGCCGCCCGTTGCGAATTGATTGATGACGAGCCACGCGCCCGTTCCCATCATCACAACCTGAATCGCCTGCCGCGCGATCTTGCCAATATTTCGATTGAGCGCAGATGTGTCCGCAACCGATGTCTGAACGTCAACGTCGATGCGTCGACGCTCAGACCATGCGTCGATCATCGCCTTATTCATTCCGAGAACGGTCACGATTTCGGCGTTCCTGTTGATCTGCGCGTAGAGCTGCTCGGTTTCCCTCTGCCGCGCAGTGTTGCTTCGAATGCTCGCCTCGGTCATGCGGTCGTTGGCAAACGCAAGCCCGACCAGCACCACCGTGCTCGACATGGCGAGCAAACCCAATGACCAATGAAACAGAAACATGACGAAGAGATAGAACGCGAGCCACGGCAGATCCATCAGGGCGATGACTCCGGCGCCCGACAGAAAGGAACGGACAGCCGCGATATCGGATGGGGTGGCCAGCGCATGCGCGGACGCGCGACGCGCTTGCATCT
Organism: Caballeronia sp. NK8; assembly: GCF_018408855.1. Lineage (GTDB taxonomy): Bacteria > Pseudomonadota > Gammaproteobacteria > Burkholderiales > Burkholderiaceae > Caballeronia. The sequence goes on from NZ_AP024322.1 coordinate 1,617,803, forward strand.
CGACCCGCGCGGTTAGCGCAAGGCGATCGAGCCGGTCGCCGACCTGACGCGCGAGATGGCTCAGAATACGCGCGCGCACGACATCCACGCACAGCATCATGCCCAACGCAATGCACATGAAAACGATCAGCATCACGAGTGTTTCGATGCTCCGGCTGGGCAGCACGCGATCGTAGACCTGCAACATGTAGAGCGTGGGCGCGAGCACAAGGAGATTGCTGGCGACACCGAACGACGCGGCGATCACAAGATGTCGCCTGATCGCGTGCAAAATGGATCCGTTCATTTCTGTTGCGCTTCCGAATGGTTCACCGCAGCACCGATGAGGCCTTCGAGTGTCGTCTCGTCCAGTTGAGCGACGCTCGCCCGCAAGCGCAGAAACTGCATCACGGCGTCGTATCGAGCCTTCGCCAGATCACGCCGCGTCGTGAAGAGCTTCTCCGCCGCGCTGAGCACATCAGCGTTGATACGCACACCCGCCTTGAACCCTTTCTGATTCGATTTGAGCGACGTTTCCGCCGACAGCTGGGCCGTACGCAGCGCGGCGATTTGCGCGACGCTTTCCTGCAGCGCGAGATACGACTCGCGCGCGTCGAGGGCAGCCGAACGGCGCGCATCTTCGAGATCGCTCTGGGCCTTATCTTGCAATGCGAGTGCTTCGGCTTTCCTGCTCGACGTCTGTAGCCCATCGAATAATGGAATGCTTATCTGGATGCCGATTTCGCCCGAGCTTGCCCGGTTGGCGCCCGTGTAGAAGTTGGTCTGGCCGTTGATGAAAGCGGCATTCCCGTGGTTCACGTTGCCGACGATCGATACACTCGGCAGGTAGCCCGCGTCCACCTTGCTGACCTCGCGCCTTGCGATTTCGAGCGCTATCTCCTGCTGCCTCACGTCGAAAGACTCGCGTGCTGCGGTATCCGCCCAATGATCGGCGCTATCCGCCCCGATCGCGGGCGCGCTCAGGTCTGGAACAAGGGCATCGACGTTCGTGACCGGATGCGCCACGATCTTCTCGATCGCCGCATAGCACCTCAATACCTCCGCGTTCGCATGCACGAGATCCGATCGCGCCGCGTCCGCACCGGCTTGCGCTTCGTTCAGGTCGACGATCGTGGCGGCGCCGAGACTGAAACCGCGCTGGCTGATGGCCAGTTGTTCGTCGAGCGTGCGGACATGCTCATGCGCGAGGGCACGTTGGTCTTGCGCGGCGAGCGCGTCCAGATAGGCCTGGGTGGCGCGCAGAAGCAGATCCTGCCGTGCCGCCGCAAGCCCGAAGCCGGCGGCTATCGCACCGAGCTTGCCTTCCTGATAAGACTGCCAGTCATCCCACTTGAAAACGGCTTGATTGAGCGACAGGCTCGTGCCCAGTGTCGAATAAGATTCGGCAGGCTTGCCCGGAACAAAAATTCCGTTGCGGAAGACGGACTGACTCAGTTCCAGATGAGGTAATAACGCCGCTCTTGCTTCCGGCTCTTTCTGTATCGCCGCGCGAAACTGCGCTTCGGCGCTCGCGAATCGGGCGTCATGCTGTGCAGCTTCCTGCAAAACCTCGGATAGGCTTTCGGCCGAACAAGGTTGTGCTGTCAGCATCATCTGTAGTCCTGATATAAACACAAGGCACTTGACGCAAAGCGCTCCAACTATTGTTCGTTTCATGCCCTTTAGTCTCGATAGTGAACGTTGTCTTGAACGCTCCCCAATTCACCACCGCGACTATGCCGCACCCGCTTGCTCTGTGGCCCTAATCCAAATCCGAATTAAATGGTTAATGAATTAGCAAGGTTTCTTGCATTTTAATTCCGCGCATTGCCTTCGCTATATGGATCTGAAAGTTCTTGATTTGCGAGAAAAATATTGGCGTGCCGGATGCGGCACGCGCTTCTCTCACACCGCGCGCTTCAACGCCTGATCAAAATCAGCGATGAGATCGTCGGTATCCTCGATGCCCGCCGACAGCCGCAACATGCCGTCCGAAATGCCCATCGACTTGCGCACTTCGGGGCCGGCCTCGAAGAAGATCGTCGGCGCGACGGGGATGATCAGCGTGCGCGTATCGCCGAGGCCGGTCGCCTTGACCGGCAATTGCAGCGCATTGACCACTTCGATCATGCGCTCGGCATTGCGCAACTCGAACGACAGCAGCCACGACGCGCCCTTGAACAGCGTCTGCGCGATCTCATACTGCGGATGACTCTTCAGCCCCGGATAGAACACGCGCCCGATGGCCTCGTGCCGTTCCAGAAACTGCGCGAGGGCGAGCGCGTTCTCGCTGCACTTCGCGACGCGCAGCGCGAGCGTTTCCGCGCCCATCGCGATCGAATGCGCCTGCTCCGACGACAGCGACGCGCCCATGTCGCGCAGGCCCTTCTTGCGAATCTGCAGAAGGCCTTGCTCCTTCGACGGCGAGCGCCGGTATTCATCGGCGATGTTCGGATACGCGCTCCAGTCGAACAGGCCCGTGTCCGTCACCGCGCCGCCGAGCGCCGCGCCATGCCCGGCGATGGTCTTCGTGAGCGAATTGACGACGAGACTCGCGCCGACCGTTTTCGGCCTGAACAGCGCAGGCGACGTGATCGTGTTGTCGACGACATACGCGAGCCCGCGCTCGCCGCACAGCTCGCCGATGCCCTTCAGATCGGGAATCTGCGTGCCCGGATTGGCGATGGTTTCGACGAACACCATGCGCGTGTTCGGCTTGATCGCGTTCGCGACGTTTTCGGCGGAGGTGGCATCGACCATCGTCACTTCGATGCCGAGCGTTCGCAGCGTGCCGAAAAGGCTGTTGGTGTTGCCGAACACGTAGCGGCTCGACACGAGATGATCGCCCGCGCGCAGCAGCGTGAGGAACACGGCAGTCAGCCCCGCCATGCCGGTGCTGAAGCAGATCGACCCGACGCCTTCTTCGAGACTCGTGATCTTGCGTTCGAGCGCGGCCGTAGTGGGCGTGCCCTGACGCGCGTAGTTGAAGCCGCCCTTCTTCGTGCCTTGGAACACGCCGATCAGATCCTCCACGCGCTCGAATCCGTACTGGACCGATGTGTGGATCGCCTGGCGCACGCCGCCGTGCTCGACGCCGACGATTCTGTCGCCGTGAACGATGCCTGTGGTGAAGCCTTGCTTGTCCATCCCTTCTCCGCTACGTCGAAAACGCAAAACATCGATTTTGCACGATCTGCGCCCGTTCATGGCGTTATCGCGCGACGGGAACGTGTGTTGCTCGCCGCTTCATCGAAAAAGCGCACACTCGCATGTCGCCGCGAACGCGGCATGCCCCAACCAGGAGCCCTTTCTCATGGCTTACGAACTTCATTACTGGGACGGATTGCAGGGCCGCGGCGAATTCGTGCGGCTCGCGCTGGAAGATGCCGGGGCGCAGTACATCGATGTCGCGCGCGCATCGAACGGCACGAACGCGATGATGAAAGTCCTGAACAGCAAGACCGAGGCGCATATCCCGTTCGCGCCGCCGTTCCTGAAGGACGGCGAGCTGATCGTGGCGCACGTCGCCAATATCCTTCTCTATCTCGGGCCGAAGCTCGGACTCGCGCCGAAGGACGAAGGCCTGCGCTACGTCGCGCACGGCGTGCAACTGACGATCGCCGATTTCGTGACCGAAGTGCACGACACGCATCATCCGCTCGCCACCGATCTCTACTACGAAGATCAGAAGGACGCCGCGAAAATCCGCACGCGGAGTTTTCTCGACAAGCGCGTGCCCAAGTTCATGAACTATTTCGAGCGCGTGCTGAAGCAGAATCCGCACGGCGACACGCAGATGATCGGCGATATCACGACTTACGTGGATCTTTCGATCTTTCAGATCGTCGATGGGCTGCACTACGCCTTCCCGCGCGCGATGAAAAAGTTCGGCACGCAGTATCCGCGCGTCGCGGCGATTCACGACGCGGTGCTGCAAAGACCGAATATCGCGGCGTATGTCGATTCGCAACGGCGCATCCCCTTCAACGAATCGGGCATTTTCAGGCACTATCCCGAACTCGATCAGGACGCGTGAAACCCCCACGCAAACTCAGGAGCCAGCATGGTAGAAACGATTCCTTCCTTCGGTCTCGGCACGTTTCGCGTCGACGCCGCGAAGACCACGAACGCCGTAAAAAGCGCGTTGCAGATCGGCTATCGGCATATCGACACCGCGCAGTACTACAACAACGAAGCCGCCGTCGGCCAGGGCGTGCGCGAGTCGGACGTGCCGCGCGACGACATCTGGGTCACGACGAAAGTCTGGTGGGAGCGGCTTTCGCGCGATGCGCTCGTCGCAAGCCTGAAGGACAGTCACGCGAAGCTCGATATCGGCACGATCGATCTCGCGCTCGTGCACTGGCCGTCGCCCGACAGCGCGGTGCCGATCGCCGAAACGCTCGCGGCGATGCAGGAAGCGCAGAAGCTCGGGTTGATCCGTCATTTCGGCGTGTCGAACTTCACCGCGCCGCTGCTCGAAGAAGCGCTGAAGGCGCCGGGCGGCAAGGACATCGTCACGAACCAGTTCGAAGTGAGCCCGTTTCTCGCGAACCGCAAGCTCGTCGAGGCGACGCAGCAGCTCGGCGTGAAGGTGACCGCGTACATGCCGCTCGGCGAAGGCCGCGCGCATACGGACGCGACGCTCAAGGCCATTGCGGACAAACACGGCGCGACGCCCGCGCAGGTCACGTTCGCGTGGCTGCTGTCGCGCGATATCGTGGTGCTGTCGGCATCGACGAATCCGGCGCATCAGCAGGCCAACTGGGACGCGCAAAAGCTCAGGCTGGACGCCGACGACATCGCGAAAATCGATGCGCTCGACGAAGGCAAACGCCACGCGAATCCGCCGTTCGCGCCGAAGTGGTGAGGTCCGACGCAACGAACGCAGCCCGGCCGAGCGCGCCGGGCTTTTTTGCGCCCGCCGCACGCGGGCCGCAGCGCGACGGCGCAATGCTATCCTTGCGACTCCCTTATTCCGTTTCCTTCTAAGCTTTCCACGATTTAGCAAAAGTGCTCTCATTCCTGCTCAAGCTCCGTACACGCGCCCAACGGCTCTTCCGTCTGTCGGACTCGCATACGATGCTCGTCTGGGCGGTCGTCGTCGGCGTGGCCGGGGCTTTCGCGACGTCGGTCTTCCGCGAAGGCATCGAGTTGCTGCAGCGTCTTCTGGGCAATCATTCGGAAGGTCTCGTCGCGCTCGCCCGCAGCCTGCCGTGGCCCGTGCGTATCGTGCTGCCGGCGGCGGGCGGGCTCATCGCGGGCTTCTGCCTGCTGATCGCCCGCAAGCGCGCTAGCAAGAACGCCACCACGGACTACATGGAAGCCGTCACCATCGGCGATGGCGTGGTGCCCGTGTGGCAGAGCCTGTGGCGCAGCCTGTCCTCGCTCATCACGATTTCGAGCGGCGGCTCCATCGGCCGCGAAGGCTCGATGGTCCAGCTCGCCGCGCTCGTCTCATCGCTGATCGGCCGCTGGGTGCATTTCGATCCGCCGCGCCTGCGGCTGCTCGTCGCGTGCGGCGCCGCGGCCGGTATCACGTCGGCGTACAACGCGCCGATCGCCGGCGCGTTCTTCGTCACCGAACTCGTGCTCGGCTCGATGGCCATGGAAAGCTTCGGGCCGATCGTCGTGTCGTCGGTCGTCGCCAATATCACGATGCGCGAATTCGCCGGCTATCACCCGCCGTACGAGATGCCGGTCTTTCCGGCCATCACGGGCGTCGAAGTGCTGCTGTTCGTCGTGCTCGGGCTGCTGTGCGGCGTGCTCGCGCCGCATTTCCTGAGGTTGCTCGCGGCATCGAGAAAACGCTTCTCGATGCTTCCCTTGCCCTTGCCCGTGCGCCTCGCGCTGGGCGGGCTGATCGTCGGCGTGATCTCGATCTGGTGGCCCGAAGTTTGGGGCAACGGTTACGAAGTGGTGAACTCGCTGCTGCACGAGCCGTGGACTTGGGGCGCGCTCCTGACCGTGCTGGTCTTCAAGCTCATCGCGACGGCAGCCACGGCGGGCTCGGGCGCGGTGGGCGGTATTTTCACGCCGACGCTCTTCGTCGGCGCGGTACTCGGCTGCCTGTACGGCATCGGCGTGCACGCGATCTGGCCGGATCACACGTCCGCGCCCTTCGCCTACGCGATGGTCGGCATGGGGGCGTTTCTCGCCGCCGCGACGCACGCGCCGCTCATGGCGATCCTGATGATTTTCGAGATGACGCTCTCGTATCAGGTGATGCTGCCGCTGATGCTCTCGTGCGTGATCGCGTACTTCATCGCGCGCACGTCGGAGCAGACCTCCATGTACGAGGTCACGCTGCGCCGCAATCGTGAGGAGAAAGAGCGTCTGCGGCTGGCCGCGACGCAGATGCGCGAACTGGTCAAGCCCGCCGATACCGTCGTGCCGCTCACCGCGAATATCAAGGACATGACGCGCGTGTTCCTCGAATATCCTGTGAAGTATCTCTACGTAGTCGATGAAGGCGAGCGCTTTCGCGGCGTGGTCGCACTGAAGGACATCACGTCCGACTTGCTCGACGAGCACGACACCAAAACCAAAACCGCCGCGGACTATCTCCAGCCGCAATTCGACGTGCTCACGCCCGACATGTCGCTCGGCGAGGCGCTACAACACTTCCTCGCGTTTCAGGGCGAGCGGTTGCCGGTGATCGAGAAAAAGACCCAGCCGCTCCTGCTCGGCGTCGTGTACAAAACCTCGCTTCTGGACGCATACTTCCGTTTGAACCCGACTTCGCGCTGAAACTGCGCAGCCGTGCAATTTCGCGGCGCGCAACGACGCGTGCGCGCGTCTCGCGTGCGAGTCGGATCAACTTCATATTTCACTCGAAATACGTCCGCGCGACGCCCACTCGTCGCGCCCGTGTGCGCATCGTCCGAACGGAAACGCGCGCACGGCGAGCAGCTTGACGACGCATCGGCATAGGCTTTGCTTGGTGCTTCTCGCTGCTTCCGTGAGGAGGGGTTGCCCGATGAAGACCTCAACGTTGTTGTCGATGGCCCTGGTTTCGGTCTCGTGCTATGCGGCGCCGCTGCACACGAGTTCGACGGATGACGCCATGGCCACCGCTGCCGCGACGCGCGCCGCGTTGCGTGTGAATGCCGCGCCTGTCTCGCCGCCCGCGCCGGAAGTCGCGGCGCAGGATCTCGATCATGCGCGCTGGCGTCACGTGCCGCTGCCGAAGTCGCGCACGCCGAGCCACGGCATGGCGAGCCAGCCGATCCAGGTGCAGACCTGACGCGGCCTCCTTTCACTTTCTGGACCTCGCAATGACCGACACGCACGCAAAACACGCCTTGAACGACGAGCCGATCGACGATGAGATCGCTCAGGTGCTGCGCCTCGTGAAATATCCCGCGAACAAGGACGCGATCGTCGATGCGGCGCGCGAAGCGGGCGTGTCGAACGACGTGATCACGCTGTTCGATGGCCTGCCGGAACAGGATTACAAGGACGCGGATTCGGTCGAGCAACTGTTGGGCAGCAATGGGGGACCGGGCATTTCGATTTAGTGTGCGCGATTGTGTTGCGCGGATTCGCGCAGGTCTGACAAATCGTTATTCACCAATCACTTAGCGTGACTACGCGAGGCTTTTCAACACGACTGTCCACAGAAATTGTGGACAAGTTTCTGTTGCGGTGCAGCACCTCCCTACCTCGAAGTCGGACAACTAAGTCGTTGAAATTTAGACGTTTCAGACATGTTGTAAACGCCCCCTCGTGACCCCAGTTGTTCCCACTTCCCGGCAAAAAGGGAGCTTTTAGCGAGCAACGGACCATGCAACTCACCGAACTACAACTAACAAATCTAAGCGCCGCTGACGTGGCAAGACCCTCTCCGACAGCCCGAACGCCTCGACGTGCAGTCCGCGCGCAGCAGCACGCTCATCCATACTCCCATCGTCGTTCGCATGGCTCGCTCCGTGGTCCAGGGTTTGTCGCCTTGGACCACGAAATGCGAAGCAATGCAACTGCACGCCAAACTTTAATCGCCGAGCCAATCGTCAAGATATGAAAAGCCGACCTGGCCTTTGTTCGACATGTTCCCCATCATGAAGCCTGCTCCTGCGCCATCAACCAACCCGGCACTCTCCCCAACCAGAATGATTAGGGCGTGAGCGATGTCGAAAATAAACCACTTCCTGTGCATGAGCGCGGCTACCATTGATTCGATGTCGAAACCACCACACAGGATCAAAGAGCAACCGGCTGAAACCAGAACCCCGGCACTCACATCCATGTACAGTGCCGGGCCTTCGAAATCGGTGTCCGCTAACTCTTTCCCGTTAAAGCCCGGCATCATCCATACGCCACCCCGACCAAAAAAATCCGCTGTGGCGAGTGTTCCCGAAAGACTCCCACTTTTTAAAACGAACTTCGGAAGTTGGATTTGTGGGAGTCGGAGCGATGTAGGTAGGCGGGCAAACTCAACTCCGCTCCCTAAGCCACGGTAGGAAAAAGCCCATTGCTGTCCTCCGGGGGCGCGGAATGTAACGTCTCCCCCTGAAAAAAGCATCGGCCCAACGTTTGCACCATATGCTGCTCCCGTTTTGCATTTCCACTTGCTGTCTCTAATTTCAATCATATTCGTTTAATTGAGCGACCTGAGATGCCGGCATACATCGCCGCAATAGCGACCACCCCTAAGATAAGTTCGAGGCCCCAAAGATTGAGAACGTCATTCAATTCAGGCTTGACGTCCGGTGCCTTCGGGTCGTAGCGAACCTCGACGGCTTCTCCGAGTGCGAAGGCTTGAAGGCGACTAACAAAAAGCGAGTAAGCGACATCGCGCTCTCCGTTGTTCACAACGAATTCCGCGAGAGCCTTATGCGGAGAATACACGTGAACAATCCGACCTTGCGCCAGCATTGAAGCGTTATAAAATTGCCAATGCATACCTCCGAATAGAGTCAATAGGTAGATCAAAAAGCCCGCAAAGGCAAACGCCACGAAGTTAAAACGACGCGCTTTCATGCAACATCAGGGCCAAGTTTGTGCTGAGCGACGGCTGTACCCACAGCAAGGCCATCTTTCTCCGGCGAATACTCCCACTTGAATTCCGTAAAGGACACAATCACTTCTTCGAAGTGCCCTCCAGAAAAGCCGAAAGGCTCCAATTCCATAAACATTACGTTCTTGAAGTTAATCTTCGAAAAATCGAATGGCGGCGGCGCTATCTTTCCCAGCGCCGCTGGGAGAGCTTGCGCCGTAGCGCTCCGTATGGAAAGAGTTGCGTGCTCGGCAACCTTATTCGCCAACATATGATTCAGCAAACTCACGGAAGCACGATCCACGCGATGGCCAAAACTTAAATTGCGGACACTCGTATTCTTACCTTTTTTATCTCGGTGCGTCTTGGAGAAACGCCACTTCCAACTGATGACATTTATTTCCCCGATATGACCAGCGTCGGTTGACTCACCGGTAACATCAGTCATCTTGAACCAGATATTCGACATCCCTTTTTCCTTTTCGCTGCTTGTTAACAAAAATATTCAGTGATGCTTATTTAGTTTCGACAAATATCGCGACTGCGAAAGAGGAAGCACGAAATTTGACAGGGCGTTGCGTTCATTCGGGCAACGCGAAGACGAGCCTGTGGATGTGTAAGACGCCCATTCAACGCACCGAGCGCGAACAAAAAACCCGGCGCGATCCGCATCACGCCGGGTTTTCTGAGCCAATTCAAGAAACTAGGTGAGTCGCCAAGCGGTTGTCCACAACCCTATCCCCTTGTACTGGGGATAAGTCATGCAAGCAATGGCGCGTCTTGAAGCGCACGCGACTTTCCCTTTGACGTCACGCACTTAGCCAACTTCCCGGCACGTTTTCAACAGGGTGCTCCCCAATTGCTGGGGACAAGTATCTCAACTCCCCCGATACTGCGAAGCACTCGCCGGCGCGGGCGCGGCAGGCTTCTTCGCCGCGCCCTTGGCCGCCGCCGCACCCGACGACATATAAGCCGGCGCCGCCTTCGCCTTTTCCTTCTGCCCCGCCGGCGGCGCGCTCGGCGCTTTGCCTATATCGGCGAGCATCTGCTGGCAAGGCAGCGGCTTGTTGTTGCTCGGCGCGATCAGCGGAATCAGCGCCGCGAACGGATTGATGAGCCCCAGACCGACCATCGCGCCACCGCGTACCGCGAGCGCCCCGACGCTCACGCCGACCTTCGGATCCTTGAGCGTGCCCTTCACATACAGCGGCGAGCGCAGCGAAAACACGCGGAAGCCCTTCGTATGCGGATGGATGCCGAGGTCCATATCCTCGGTCTTCATGTTGATGGTGCCGTCGACGTTGATGACCGCGTCGTCGGTATCGAGCGCGAAGACGCGCGAATCGAGCACGCCATCGGTCACGACGAAGTCCGCCGCCGCGCAGTTGATGTTCACGTCGCGCTTGCCAAAGAGCTTCTCGTACACGACATTCGCGACGTTCAACCCCGCGGCCTCCATGTACAGCCGGCTCACGGTGCCTTCCGTGATCAACGCCTTCACCTCACCATTCGATGACGCCGCTAGCGCCGCAGGCGAATTGCCCGTCGCCGAAAGCGCGGCATCGCCGTTGATCTCGCCGAGCGCCGATTGCATCGTCTTCACGGTCGGGAACAGCTGCTTCAGCTTGAGATGCCGCGCCTGTGCCGACACGCGACCTTTCAGCGGCGCCGCGCTGCCATCAAGATGAATGTTGGTTGCAATCGATCCGCCCGCCACGCCGAACTTGAGCGGCTCGAACGACAGCACGCCGTCGGTCATCAGGACGTGCGTATACAGGTCCGTGATCGGCAGGTCCGGGTCCTTGATGATGCGCTGGCCGGTGAACTTCACATCGGCGTCGATGGACTTCCAGCGATCGGTCTTGAACTCCTCGGTGGGCAGCGCCTTCGATGACGGCTGCTTCTCCTTCTCGCCGCGCTTGGCCTTGCTCGCGTTCGAATCGGCGCCGATGATCGGCGCGAGATCCTTGAACTGCAACAGATGCGACACCAGTTCGCCCTTGAGCAACGGACGCGGCTTCCTGCCCGCATAGACGAGCGAACCATTGATGTCACTGCCGCCCACGCGTCCCGTGAAGTTCTCGTAGTGGAACACGTTGCCGTCCTCGCGGAACTGGCCAGTGAGACGCCCTTCGGTCGCGAACGGCGGCGTTTCGGGCAGCGTCACGCCGGTGAACGGATAGAGATGCGCCATGCTGACCGCCTGAATCCATAACCGCAGATCGAGCGCGGCGAGATGCGCGGGATCGGTCACGGTGCCGACAAACGCGATGTGCGTGTCGCCGAGGCGCACGTCGGCCTGCACGGGGAACGGCCGCTTCGCGTCCTGCACGGCGAGCACGCCGCCCAGCTTGCCGTCGCCCGAGACCTTGCCGCCGTTGTACGTGCCCTTCACCGTCCAGCCGAATGCGTACGGCGGAATGGGCGGCTTGGGCCCTTCCTTGGTCGTGATGCTGGCGTTCGCCGACACGCTCGCCGGATTCGGCGCCGATGCATTCGCCGCCGCCGCAGCCGACGCCGCCGATGCCGCCGACGCTTCGGATGCCGCGGCCGCGTCGGCCTGTTTGTTGAGCTTTGCCGCGCCGCTCTTGCCGACCATCTCCGCCGATGATTTCGCCGACGCCGCCTCTTGTTGCTTCATCACGTCGCCGATCGGCACGGGCTGGCCGAGCGTATCGACGACAACCTTCATCTCCGCCTTCGTCACCTGATCGGAAATGCTGATCGTGCCTTTCGCGAGCGAGATGTCGCCGAGCTTCAGATTCCACGTCGACGGCTCGGTCGACTGCTTGAACTTGAAAGTCCAGTTGTTGCGGTTGTCCTTGAGCCGCTCGATGTCGACCGACGGATTCACGAGGTTGATCGTCGGGATCACGATGTCATGCGCGAGCAGCGGCAGCACGGCTACCTGGAAGTCGATTTCATCGAGCGTCGCGAAGAATTTTTCGCGCGTCCAGTCCGGATTCGCGATGGTGATCTTTTCGGCGGAGAAGCGCGGCCACGGGACCCAGCGCTTCCAGCCCGTCTCGTTCGGCGGACGATGCCAGCCGACTTTCAGATCGCCGGTAATTTCGAAGCGCCGTCCGATCGCCTCCGATACCTTGTCATCCACCCACGGCCTCAGCCGGTTCCAGTCGAAGGTCAGGAATATGACCACCAGTATTGCGATCAGAACCGCCAGAACGGCAAAAAACCATGCGACGATCCTTCCGATTTTTCCGGTCGTGCGGGCCTGCACCATGACGGCTCCATCCGTTTTTTCTGATTATGTGAGCGGCAGCACATAGTGTGCCCGCCGAACGACGAATGTCCGTAAGATGTCCGCTATAAAAACCTGCCCCACGAAAACGATGCCCGACGCGACATCGCCCACTTACACGCCTCCGGTCGAACTGGTCGCGGCGCACGGCATCGTGCGCCGTGACGCCGTGCGCGCCACGACGCTTCTGCAGCCGACGGACTTCGCGCTCTACGCGGGCCAGCGCGCGTCGATCACCGGGCCGTCCGGCTCGGGCAAGAGCGTCTTGCTGCGCACGCTCGCCCTGCTCGATGCGAGCGACGCCGGATACGTGACGTGGCGCGGCGAGCGCATCGCGCGGGCACGGATACCGGCTTATCGGCGGCGGGTCGCGTATATCGCGCAGCGGCCCGCGATGCTCGACGGCACCGTCGAGGACAATCTGCGCTATCCGTTCACGCTCAAGACCTATTGCGACGCACACTTCGATCGCGACACCGCGACGCGACTGGCGCAAGCCGCCGGACGCGGCGCCGATTTCCTCGACAAGCTCGCCAGCGATCTTTCGGGCGGCGAGGCGCAGATCGCTGCGCTCGTGCGCGTGCTGCAGCTCGCACCCGATGTATTGCTGCTCGATGAACCGACCGCATCGCTCGATCCGGCTTCGGCGCGCGCGATCGAAGCACTCGTCTGCGCATGGTTCGACGCCGATGCCGAACGCGCCTGTATCTGGGTATCGCACGATCCGGCGCAGGCGGCGCGCGTCGCCACGCGTCATCTGACGATGAACGCCGGCGTGCTCGGCGAGGACACGCGATGAACGGTTATCAGAACCTCGGTCTCGTCGACATCGGACTGGCAGCGGCGCTGATCGTCGTGAACGGCGCGCTGTCGGTCGCGCTCAATCTCGGGCTCGAACGCAAGCTGCTGATCGCCGCGATCAGGACCGTCGTGCAACTGCTTTTGATCGGCTATGTGCTCGGCTGGGTGTTCGCGTTCGATCGCTGGTATGTCGTACTGCCGCTGATGGCGTTGATGACCGTCATCGCCGGATTTGCGGCATCGGGTCGTGGTCGGCGCACCTACGCGGGACAGCGCGCGGACAGCATCGTCTCTATCTGGGTCAGTTCGTGGCTGATCGGCGCGTTCGGGCTGTTCGTCGTGATCCGGATCCATCCGTGGTACGAACCGCAATATGCAATTCCGATTCTCGGCATGATCCTCGGCAACACGCTGACGGGGGTGTCGCTCGGCATCGAGCGCATGACGGAGGAACTGACCGCGGGGCGCGCGGCGGTGGAGATGTCGCTCGCGCTCGGCGCGTCGCGCTGGGAAGCGGCGCAGGGACCCGCGCGCCAGGCGGTGCGCGCGGGCATGATTCCCACCCTGAACCAGATGGCCGTGGTCGGCCTCGTCAGCCTGCCGGGCATGATGACCGGCCAGGTGCTCGCCGGGCAGTCGCCCTTGCAGGCGGTGCGCTATCAGATCGTCATCATGTTTCTGATCGCGGCGGCGTCGGGGCTCGGCGTGGTCGGGGCCGTCGTGATGACGTATCGGCGGCTCTTTTCGCGCGATCACCGGTTCATGGCGGCGAAGCTCGTGGAGCGCAAACCCCGCAAGCGCGCCGCCTAGCGCGTCCGCATCACGCGCCGTTGTAAGCCCGGTCCAGCTCCGCGATATCCAGCTTGATCATCTGCCGCATCGCGTGCATCGTGCGATCGGCCTTTGCCGGATCGGGGTCCTGCAGCATCGCAAGCAGACGCCTTGGCGCGATCTGCCACGTCACGCCGTAGCGGTCCGTGAGCCAGCCGCACGCCAGCGACTGGCCGCCGTCCAGCAGCTTGTCCCAGTAATGGTCGATTTCTTCCTGCGTTTCGCATTTGATGAACATCGACAACGCCGGCGAGAATTTGAAATCGGAGTTGCCGTTCAGCGCCAGGAACGCTTCGCCTTCCAGTTCGAACAGAATGGCGAGCACGCTGCCGACCGGGCCGGGGCTCGATTCGGTATGGCGCATGATCTCCGTGATGCGCGCGCTCCTGAATATGCCGACATAGTAGTTCACAGCCTCCTCGGCGTTGGCATCGGCGAACCATAGACAAGGGGAAATCTTGTTCATGTGCGGGTCTCCGTTCGTGGAATCGTGGAATCGTGCGTCATGCGCACGGCTGTTGTCCCATCGCCTGCTTCATTTCTTCCGGCGCGACGTCGCGCACGTGCGTCGCGACCGACCATTGATGGCCGAACGGGTCTTCCAGGCGCCCGTATCGATCGCCCCAGAACATGTCGGCGACGGGCATCGTCACTTTCGCGCCGGCGCTTTCGGCCTGCTTCACGGTGGCGTCGACATCTTCGACATACAGGTGGATCGTGACCGGCGATCCCTTCAGTTCCTTCGGACCGACCGAGCCAAATTGCGGAAATTCATCGACGAGCATCAGCGTCGAATCGCCGATCTTCACCATCGCGTGCATGAGCTTGCCGTCCGGTCCGGGCAGGCGGCCCAGCTCGACGGCGCCGAACGCGCGTTTGTAGAACTCGATCGCATCGGCAGCGCCCGCGCAGACGAGGTGCGGGGTCAGCGTATGCATGCCTTCGGGAATCGGCTTGACGGCGGAAGTGGACATATCGGCTCCGTGTAGAAAATGAGGCACGCCGGTCTGGCGCGGCTCTCTACCCTACAACGAACGGCCGTGCCGTCAATCGACATATACGCGCGCGCAACGTCAAATTTTTTCACGCCGGTTCGCGCGATAGCTTATTTCGAAGGCTGCTCCGCGAGCGATCGAATCAGCGCTTCGAGCCGCGAGAAATTCACGGGCTTGGTCAGATGGTCGCGAAATCCCGCTTCGCGGCAACGGCGGATGTCCTCGTCCATGCCATAGCCCGTGATCGCCACCGAAGGCTTGTCGGGCTGCAAGGTCTGCCACGCCCGCGCGATGTCCAGCCCGCTGCCATCCGGCAAGCCGATATCGCTCACCAGCAGATCGAACGGCCCGCCCTTCGCGCGCTCCAGCGCGTCCCCGACGGTCACGGCGACCGTCACTTCGTGGCCGAGCATTTCGAGCACTTCGGCCATCGCCGACGAAGTCTGCTCGTTGTCCTCCACCAGCAGCACTCTCAGCGCGCATCCCTGCTCCGCGCGCGCAGCCTCGACGAGCGGCTCATCCTCGTGCGCGGGCTGCAGTTTCGCGAGCGGCAGCGTAAGCGTGAAGCGCGCGCCCGTATCGCGGCCCTCGCTATGCGCCGAGAGCGTGCCGCCATGTTTCTGCGCCAGCGTGCTGGCGATCGCAAGGCCGAGGCCCAGGCCGCCGAACGAGCGCGTGATGGAATCGTCGGCCTGCTCGAACGCCGAGAAAATGCGCGGCAGCGCTTCCGCACTGATGCCGATGCCGCTGTCCGTCACCGACACCGCGATCGTCATCGGGTCCGGGTTCCACGTCCGCACGTCGATGCGCCCGCCAGCCGGCGTGAACTTCACCGCGTTCTTCATCAGGTTCCAGACGATCTGCTGCAGGCGCGCGGCATCGCCGAGCACGACGAATTGCGCAGCGTCGAAACGCGTGTCGAGCGTCAGGCCCTTCGCGCGCAGATCGGCCTCGGACATGTCGAGTGCGCTCGTCAGCAAGGTATCGAGCGCGACGCTCGCGAAATTGAGCGACAGCTTGCCGCGCGCGATGCTCGTGAGGTCGAGCAGATCGTCGATCAGCCGCGCTTCGAGTTCGACGTTGCGGCGGATGAGATCAAGTGTCGGATGCGCCTCGCGCGGCAGCGAGTGCTTCATCTCCAGCAAACGCACGGCCGCGAGAATGGGCGTGAGCGGCGTGCGCAACTCATGCGACAGCACCGCCAGAAAATGGTCCTTGGCGCGGTTCGCCGATTCCGCCTGGTCCTTGGCAAGGCGCAGCGCGTCGGCGGCCATGTGGGCATCGGTCGCGTCGCGCACGATCTTCGAAAAGCCGATCAGCTCGTCGTGCTCGCTGCGGATCGCGGTGGTCACGCCCGACGCGAAGAACGAATGGCCGTCCTTGCGCCAGAGCCAGCGGTCGTCGCTCGCGCTGCCTTCGCGCCGCGCCGTCGCGAGCTCGGCCTCGAACACGCCCGCTTCGCGGTCTTCCTGCGCATAAAAAATGCTCGCGGACTGACCCAGCACGTCCTGCGCCGGAAAGCCGAGAATGCGCTCGGACGCCGCGTTCCACGTGCGGATGCGTCCTTCCGGGTCGAGCGTGATGACGGCGTAGTCCTTCAGCGCGTCGATGAGCAGGCGGAAGTGCGTCTCCGTCTCGCGCAACGCCCGCTCGACCGCGATGCGTTGCGCGCGCTCCGCGCTCTCGCGCATCGCGCGACGCACGACGGCGGGGAGGCGTTGCAGACGCTGCTTCAGCACGTAGTCGGTCGCGCCGCGCTTGAGCATGTCGACGGCATGCTCTTCGCCGAGCAGGCCCGACACGAAGATGAACGGCGTGTCCGGTGCGCGCTCGCTCGCGATCGTGAGCGCCTCGATGCCCGAAAACGTGGGCATCACGAAGTCGGCGAGGATCACGTCGAAACGCTTTTTCTCCAGCTCGGCGATGAAGGTCGCGGCGTCGTACACGATCGCGGCATCGACCGCGTAATCCGCGCGCTCAAGTTGGGCGATGGTCAGCTCCGCATCGAGTGCGTTGTCTTCGACGAGAAGCAGATGCAGGGGCTGCATGATCTAGACGTCCTCTTCAAAGGACGCTTGAGCGGGCATCGGACTGGGCGAGTTCGCGAACATGAGCGCAGCGGTCATTGCGCGGGCGGGCGGCGAAAACGCGTCGAGCCCGGCGGCGGTTCGTTGAGCACGGCCCAGAACACGCCGAGATCGCTGATCGCCTCGACGAACTCCGCGAATTCCACCGGCTTCACCACGTAGGCATTGACGCCGAGTTCATAGCTGCGCACGAGATCCTGTTCTTCGCGCGATGACGTGAGCATGACCACCGGAACGCTCTTCAACGACGCATTCGAGCGGATCATGTCGAGCACTTCGAGACCGTCGATCTTCGGCAGCTTCAGGTCGAGCAGGATCACCGCCGGATTGCCGGGGGCGCGCTCCTTCCATTCGCCTTCGCAAGTGAGATAGTCGATGGCTTCCTGACCGTCGCGCGCCACGATCACTTCGTTCGCGAGCTGGCTCTTGCCGAGCGCGACGAGCGTGAGTTCGAGGTCGTTTGGATTGTCTTCGACGAGCAATATCGGTTTAAGCATGGTCTTTTTTTGGCTTTGTGACTGACGCCCCCGGCGTGACGCTGGCGCTGCGGAAAACGACCGGCAGGGAAAAATAGAATACCGCGCCCTCTCCCAGCCGCCCTTCTGCCCACGTGCGTCCATCATGACGCTCGACGATGCGCCGCACGTTGGCGAGTCCGATGCCAGTGCCTTCGAACTCTTCCGCGCGATGCAGCCGTTGAAACACGCCGAACAGCTTCGCGCCATATTTCATGTCGAAGCCGACGCCGTTGTCGCGCACGCCGATCACGTATTCATCGGCGCTTCGGGTAGCGAATATCTCGATTTTCGCCGATTCCCGCGTTCTCGTATATTTCACCGCATTCGAAACGAGGTTGCGCAGCGCGAGTTGCAGGAAAGTGGCGTCGCCGGTCACGCGCGGCAGTTCGCCGATCACCCAGTCGATGTGCCGCTCCGAGCCTTCCGCCTCGAACTCCTGCACCACGCCGCGCACGAGCAGGCCGAGATCGACCGGAGCGGGCCTGAGCGCCGCGCGGCCCATCTGCGAAAAGGTCAGCAGATCGTCGACGAGCGTGCCCGCGAAGCGCGCCGAATCCAGCATGTTGTTCAGAAAGCGCCGGCTCTTGTCCGACATGCGCTCGCCTTCCTGCTCGCGCAGCAGGTCGCCATACCCAGCGATATGGCGCAGCGGCGCGCGCAGATCGTGCGACACCGAATACGAGAACGCCTCCAGCTCCTTGTTCGCGCGCGTGAGTTCGGTCGCGAGTTCGGCGCGCTCTTCGGCACGGCGCAACACGATGTTGAGCAACGCGCCGCGCAATTCGCTGGCGATTTCGAGTTCGCCCTGACGCCACATCGCGGAATGTCCGCGCACCGTTTCGAGCCACGGCGAAAAGTTCGTGCGCGGCGCGCTCGCGCCATCGGCGTCTTCGATCTTGACCGGCTCGCCCGCCCATTTGATCGTCTGCATCAGCTCGGGCCTGAACCAGAGCAGGTAGTTTCGAAAGATCTGCGAGACCGGCAGCGCGAGCACGCCGCAAGCCTTGTCCTGGTGCGCCTGCGCGGGCGGCCATTCGCGCGCGAGCGAATCTGTGGCCCACACGCCGGAGGTGTGATCCGCGAGCCAGTGCGTGAGCGCGCGCACGGTGTCTTCGTCGGGCGTCGAGCCGAGCAGCGTGATCTGATCGTCGAACACGATCGCCGCGCCCGCCGAGCGCGCGAAGCTCAGCACGTCCTTCGGCACCGACTGCAAGCCGCCGACGAAGTTGTCGTGCTCGCCCATCGCGGAGATCAGGCGTCCCATCGTGCGGCGCAGCGCGGCCAGATACTCGCCTTCCTCGCGCTCTTCCTTCGCCTCGATCTGCAAGGACAGCATGTGCCCGAGATGCTCGACCGCCACGCGCGTGCTGAACGGCACGATGCGCGCGTCGTGATCGTGGCACGACACGAGTCCCCACAGCTTGCCGCGCACGACGATCGACACCGACATCGACGCATGCGTGCCCATGTTGCGCATGTATTCCAGATGCACGGGCGAGAAGCTGCGCAGCGTCGCGTAAGTGAGATCGGTCGGACGGTTCGTGACGGGGTTCACGTTCGGCACGAGGCGCGCGGGCCGGTAGTTCACATCGGCGACGAGACGGATGCGGTTCTTCAGATACAGCGCGCGCGCCTGGCGCGGAATGTCCGACGCGGGAAAGAACTGATGCAGGAACGACGCGTAACCTTCATCGCGGTCTTCCGCGAGCACATGACTGCGCCCTTCTTCGTCGAAGCTGTAGAGCATCACGCGGCCGAAGCCCGTGATCGCGCGCACTTCGCGCACCGCGAGTTCCGCGAGCGCCTGCACGCTCGCCGCGTCCTGAAGCCCGCGCGCGAACGTGCGCACGAGCGGATACATCGATGCGAACGCGTCGCCCGTCGCCGCCGCGGCTTCCATCTCGACGATCAGCATGCCGTCGTGACGATGCAGCGTGATGTCGAAGCGCGTTGCCGGCGCGACCTCGACCGCACCGATGTAGAGCGGCGCGTCGTCGAGCGCGGAGGTGGCCGCCGCCTGCGCGATGCGTTGCGCGCCCGCTTCGCCCAGCACGGCATCGAGCGGTGCGCCGAGCAATGCTTCGACGCTCGCGCCGGTCAGCGAAGCCAGGTTTTCGCTCGCCTGCACGATGCGCAACTCACCGTCGAGCACGAGCAGAAAGCCATGCGGCTGAATGCCGCCGGGAATGTGGATCGGCTCGGCGTCGCAGTCCTTGCTCGCGACGCCCGAACTGAGCGTGCGCCGGCGCGCTTCGGCATCGGGCGGACCTTGCGATGCTTCGTGCAATGCCCGCGCGCCGATGGGTGGCTGGCTCGCGGATTCGCTCATGAAGCCGCTCCCTGCCCCGGTTGCGATGGTGCGAGATCGGCGGCTTCGGGACACAGCCACGCGTGCAGGCTTTCGAACGTCGCGATGGCTGCTTTCACTGCATCGTCGTGATGAAGCGCCGGCACCGATGCCGCCGCGATCTCGCGAAACGCGTTCCACATGCTGCCCGTGCGCGGGCCATAACCATCGAAATAGGCATTGCCGATACCGGGCGTCAGAGCGAGACGCTGCGCCACGTGCGGCGCGATGAAGCGGCCACCGAGCGTGCTGCCTTCCATCACGTACATCGACCCGAACGCTTCTGCAACGTTATGCATGTGCGGCAGGTCGTTGCGCGGATCGGCCCGCGGTACGCAATCGCCCGTGCGCTGTTTGCCCGTCAGCGCGGCGAGATCGGCGGCGAGGAGCGGCGCCTTGCGGCGCGCATCGAAAAAGTCTTTCAGCGATGCGGGCATGCATGCGCCCGCCGCGTCTTCCCAGGGCGCGACATAGCCTTGAAAGCGTTCGAGCAGCGCGATGTACTCGTCGCGCTGCAGATCGTCGCGCATCAGGTCGAGCGCATTCTCCAGCCGCGCATGGCACGCGGCGGTCTCATTCTTCAAACGCGACAGAAGGTCGAGTGGCATGTTCCGTTGTATTGGCTTCGGGCCGCGAGGCGGGCAAAGGATGCGGGCATCGGAAGGGCTTACCGGTTCGCGCGTATCGTGCAGCGCGTGCATCGGTAGAAAAAACGCGGCAAACGTTGATCCCCGGACCGCTCATGAATTAACGACTCATTCTACGCAAGCGGCCCGCGCACTGCTATTTGCCGAGGCTTTTCACCGTTCGGTTCACCGCTTCATCGCTTCACCGGTTCAGCGTCGTCGCCTTCGCCTTGCCCCGGAGGAAACCCTCGCAGCGGCTTGTCCGTGTCGACGAGACCGCGTTCGATATCCTCATGCGCCTGCTTGCCGACATCGCGCGCTTCATGTTCCCGTTGCGAGTCGACGTTCTGATCCGCCTCGTGCGGCAGCGGCGCGTTCGAGGCATCGTCGCGCTGCTTTCCCGCGCGCTCGGGCGCGCTCTTCGGACTGGTGCTGGCCTGCTTCATGATCGTCTCCCTGTGTGACTTGCGTGACCTGTGTGACGGCTCACTTGCGCGAGCCGTTCATGCCGAGCCGCTTCTTCATCGCCGCCGTGAGCCGTTGACGCGCCTTGTCATAGCCCGTCCACGGATCGCGCTTCAATGCGTCGAGCCGCTCGCGCACGTTGCCGATATGCCATTGATCGCCGCTTTTCACGTCGCCGAGTTCGTCCCACGAGATCGGCATCGATGCGCCGAGCCCCGGACGCGCACGCAGCGAAAACGCCGCAACCGTGCTCGACCCGCGGTTGTTGCGCAGATAGTCGATGAAGATCTTGCCCTTGCGATTCTGCATGCCCATCTTCGCGGAGAAGAGCTTGGGCAGCGTGCTCGCCATGTGCTGCGCGACCGCCTGCGAGAAGTCCTTCATGTCGTCCCAGCTCGCCTGCTTCGCGAGCGGCACGACCACATGAAAGCCCTTGCCGCCGCTCGTCTTGCAGAATGATGTAAGGCCCAGTTCGGCGAGCAGTTCCTTCGTGAGCTTCGCGGCCTCGAGCATGCGTTCCCAGCCGACGCCCTCGCCCGGATCGAGATCGAACACCATGCGATCCGGCTTCTCGATGTTCGACGCCACCGCGTTCCACGTATGCAATTCGATCGTGCCCATCTGCGCGGTGCCGACAAGCGCCTGCGCCGATTCGATCGTCAGCAGCGCGGGATGTCCCGGATCGATATCGGGATGCTGCTTGATGTGCGGAATCGCGAGCTTCGCGCTGTGCTTCTGAAAGAACAGCTCGCCGCCGATATCTTCCGGCGCGCGCACGAGCGACACAGGCCGGTCCTTCAGATGCGGCAGCATCCAGTCGGCGACCGACGCGTAATACTCGACGACATCGAGTTTGGAACAGCCCGACGATTTGTCGATCACACGCTCAGGATGACTGATCTTCACGCCTTCGACTTCCGCCGAAGTGGCTTTGCTCTTCACAGCCGCCTTCTTCGCCGTGGTCTTCGACGCCACCTTCTTCGCCGATGCCGGCACTTCCTTCACGATCTGACGCGCGGGTTTATCGTCGCGCAGACTGACGAACGAGGCTTGTCGCACGATGCGCTCCTTGGTCCATTCCGCGAAATTGCACTCGGCCACGAGCTCGGGCCTGACCCAATGCACGGGCGTGCGGCTGCGTTCCTGCGGTTCGCTCGCAAACGGCATGCGTTGCGTCTCGCGGCGGTCGAGTTCCTTCTTCACCGCGACGAGCGTCGCATGGTCGAAACCGCTGCCCACGCGTCCCGCGTATTGCAGCTTGCCGTGCGCGTCGTAGACGCCGAGCAGCAGCGCGCCAAATTGCGCGCGGCTGCCCGCCGGCTCCGAATAGCCGCCGATCACGAACTCCTGGCGGCGCCTGCACTTGAGCTTGATCCACGCCTTGCTGCGCCCCGACACATAGGTACTGTCGATACGCTTGCCGATGATCCCTTCCAGCGCCATGTCGCAGGCGCTCTTGAGCAACGCCTCGGCGTGAAAGGCGAAGTCCTGCGAACAGCGCAGCACCGGATCGTCGACGGGTTCGATGAGCGCCTTCAGGATCGCGCGACGCTGCACGAGCGGCACATGGCGCAGGTCGTAGCCGTTCAGATACGGCGCGTCGAAGAAATACACGACGATGTCCTGCGGCCGTCCCGCGTCGAAGGCGTTCTGCAGCGCCTGGAAATCGGGCAGACCGCGATGGTCGAGCACCACGGCTTCGCCGTCGAGCCAGCCGCTTTCGATGTCGAGCCGCTCCAGCGCCTTCACCTGCTTCGAAAACTTCGCGGTCCAGTCGTTGCCGTTGCGCGTATGAATGCGAATCTCGCGCTTGCCCTTGATCGTTTCGATACGCACCAGCACGCGATAGCCGTCGAACTTGATTTCGTAGGCCCAGTCGTCGCCGGGCGGGGCGGCATCGACGAGCGTCGCGAGCTGCGGCTCGAACGTCGCCGGCAGCTTCGCCTTGCGCGCGCCCTCGATCGCCGGTTCGTGCGACAAGGTGCGCAACGACTCGGCGCTCCGATTCGCAACGATGTCCGGATGCGCGTGTCCATTGCCTTTCGTGCTGACCGTCTTGCGCGCCGGCGCTTTTTTCGCGCTGGCTTTGCGCTCGGTCCGCCCGCGCACGGCACCGCTCTTGTCGCGCGCGCCAAGTGATGTCGACAGCACGCTGCCGGGCTTCTTCAAGAGGATGTCGTATTCGGTCTCGGGCCGCGCTGCGTCGTCGCGTTCCTTGATGAGCAGCCACTGCTCCTTGTCGCCGCTGCCGCGCATGTGGCTCTTCACGAGCGTCCAGCCGCCATGCAGCTTTTCGCCGTCGAGCGTGAACTTGAGCTTGCCTTTCTCGTACTCGCGTGCAGCTTCATCGACGCTGCCCGACTGCGGCGCCCACGTTCCGCGATCCCACACGATGACGCTGCCCGCGCCGTAGTTGCCCTCGGGAATCTCGCCTTCGAACGAACCGTAATCCAGCGGATGATCCTCGACATGAACCGCAAGCCGCTTCACCGATGGATCGAGGCTCGGGCCTTTCGGCACCGCCCACGACTTGAGCGTGCCATCGAGTTCGAGACGGAAGTCGTAATGCAGACGACGCGCATCGTGTTCCTGGATCACGAACGACAACGCGCGCTTCGCCGATTTCTTCGCGCGCGCGCTGCGCTTCGCGGCAGCGCCGGACGGTTCCGGCGTCTTGTCGAAGCTGCGTTTGCGCTGATAGGTTGCGAGTTTCTCAGCCATCGTCGTCTAGCCGTTATGTCAGACGCTCATGCGCGCTTGCGGCGAGCGGCAGTCTTGCGTGCCGGACGCGCGGGTGCTTCGTCGTCGTCCTTCGCCTGCGCGGCCTTGCCCGCGCGCTTCGCCGTGCCGCCCGTCTTCAGACTGCGCTTGAGCAGTTCCGAAAGATCGAGAATCTCGGCGGACGGCTTCTGCTCGCCGCCTTCGTCGATCTTCGTCACTTCGGCGACCTTGCCATCCTTCACCTTCTTCTCGACGAGCGCCATGATGTCGTCCCGGAAGGTGTCGTGATACTTGGCGGGGTCCCAACTGTCGCTCATGTCTTCGATAAGACGCTTCGCCATTCCCAGTTCTTTCGGCGTGACGCCGGCCTTCTTCGTGTCCTCGTCGGGAAACTTGAATTCGCTGAAGTCGCGAACTTCGTCGCCCCAGCGCAAGGTGTTGAGCGCGAGCGCGGGACCGACGGGAATCAGCGCCGCCAGATGCTGCTTGTTGTGCAACACGACGCTCGCGATGCCGACCTTGCCCGTATCCTTCAGCGCGTCGCGCAGGAGCGCATAGACTTTCTCGCCCTTGCGATCCGGTGCGAGGTAGTAAGGCGTGTCGAGCGACAGGAACGAGATTTCGGGCGCCTCGACGAAAGCGAGAATGTCGACCGTCTGCGTCGATTCGGGATTGGCCGCGCGAATCTCGGCGTCGGACATCACCACGTACTTGCCCTTCTCGTACTCGAAGCCGCGCACGATGTTCTCGCGCGTGACTTCCTTTCCCGTGCTCTTGTTGATCTGCTTGTAGCCGATCGGATCCATCGAGCGCTTGTCGAGCAGGTTGAAGCCGACCTTCTCCGACTGCGTCGCCGGATAGAGTTGCACGGGCACGTGGACCAGCCCGAAGCTGATCGCGCCTTTCCAGATCATGTGCGGCATCGCGGCACCTTCGAAGCGTTGTTGACGCGCGTGCGATTGCGGCGCGGTATCGGAGGGAATCGCACGAAGCGTGCCAAGCATGATTGCGCGTAGCGATGCGCGCCGCGCCTGAAGCCATGCGCGAATGCGTGGCAAGGCATGGCCACGCATCTGTAAGCTTTACTGACGAGGCATGGCGCGCCGCCGCCTTAAAGGCGTTCGAGAGAAAGGACGGTTAGTTGCGAACGAAACTTAGAAAAAACGCGCCGGTGCAAACCGGCGCGCATGTGACAACACTTACTTTCGGCTCGCCGTGACGGTCAGTTGTGTACCGTCGTCGAGCGTGATGGTTTTCTTCGAACCGGTCGCGGTCGGCATCGTGAAGCGGACGATCTGACTGAGGCGGTTATCGACCGGACACTGGAGCGTCTTGCCGCCTACAGTCACTTTGCTGGTGCCCTTCGGCGCATAGGCGCGAAAGCTGATCTGGACATTCGCCGATCCGTTGTCGCCGACCATCGGCGCGAAGCGGATCTGCACCTGCCGCACCGCCTGTCCGTCCGCGCTCTTGGGCACCGACGCCGCCTGCGGACAGCCATCCGGCACCGGCTGCGCGCCGCTCGCGGCGGTGCCCTGCCAGGTGAAGTCGTCGGTCTGGCCCGAGCGAATGGTGCGGGTCTCCTGCTCGTTGCCGAAATTCTTCGACGCCATCTTGACCGTGTACTTGATGGGGCCGTCATTGGGCGCTTCGGAGAGAACCTTGATGCCTGGCGTCGCCTGGGCGGTCGCGGCGAACATCGCGAGCGCGGCGACGGAAACGATGCGACGAACGATCAAACGACGATTCATGCCGCCACCTCCGTATCGAGCGCTTTTAGGAAAGGCCGGCGCGGCGAAGCGCCAGCGTACTGCAGGGCCGATCCAGTCTAGCGCTCCGCATGCCGGGTCATCCTAGTGGAAAACCCGCGTGCGGCGCGATCCCGATGACGTTCGTCAACGCGCGATCAGAAGCCGGTCAGCACCAGCTTGCCGACCGTGCGCCCTTCTTCCAGCAGGCGATGCGCCTCGCGCAGATTCGCCGCATCGATCTTGCCTAGATTCTTGCCGAGCGTCGTGCGGATCGTGCCTGCGTCGATCAGCCGCGCCACTTCGGAAAGCAGCTTGTGCTGCTCGATCATGTCGGGCGTCTTGAACATCGCGCGCGTGAACATGAACTCCCAGTGAAACGCAGCGCTCTTCGATTTCAGCAATTCGACCGCGATCGGCTTCGCATTCTCGACGATCGTCGCGATGCCGCCTTGCGGCTTGACGACTTCGGCGGCGGCGGGGAAATGCCGGTCGGTGTCGTTGAAGATCAGCACGTAATCGACCTGCGCAAAGCCGATGTCCTTCATCTGCTTCGGAATGTCTTCGAAGTGATTGACGATGTGATCCGCGCCGAGGTCCTCGGCCCATTGCGCCGATTCCGGCCGCGACGCCGTGGCGATCACCTGGAGCTTCGCGACGCGCTTGGCGAGTTGAATGCCGATGGAACCCACGCCGCCCGCCCCGCCGATGATCAGCACCGACTTGCCCGCGTCCTTGCCTTCCGCCGACACGCGCAGCCGGTCGAATAACGCTTCCCACGCGGTGATGGTGGTGAGCGGCAGCGCCGCCGCGCAGGTGAAATCGAGCGTTTTCGGCTTCGCGCCGACGATGCGCTCGTCGATCAGATGGAACTCGCTGTTCGCGCCTTGCCGCGTGATGTCGCCCGCGTAGAAGACCGGATCGCCGACCTTGAAGAGCGACGCCTCGGGCCCGACGGCAGCCACCACGCCCGCCGCGTCCCAGCCGAGCACGCGCGGGGTTTCCTCGATCTTGTCCTTCGGCGCGCGCACTTTCGTATCGACGGGATTGACGGCGATCGCCTCGATTTTCACGAGCAGGTCGCGGCCGGTGGGCGCGGGTTTGTCGAGTTCGATGTCGATGAGCGATTCGGGATGGGAAATCGGTAGGTAGCGCGTCAGACCAATGGCTTTCATGTTTCTGCTCCGTCGAAGGTGGATTTGCTTCGATCTTAATGCGCGTCCGGCATCTCGAAAACAGTCATAATCGCTGAAACATTTTTCGGGAAATCCATCGAATGGCGAGCGATCTTTCGGCGGAAAGCGCACCGCGCGAGCGGCTCGATCTGCTCGATGTCGGACTGTTCATGCGCGCGGCGGCGCTGGCGAATCTGTCGTCGGCGGCGCGCGAGTTCGGCTTGTCGCCGGCGGTGGCGAGCGCGCGCATCGCGGCGCTGGAGCGCATGCTCGGCACGCGGCTTCTGCATCGCACGACGCGGCGCGTCTCGGTCACGCAGGAAGGCGAGATTTTCGCGGCGCATGCGCGCGAACTGCTCGATGCCGCCGACGCCGCGCGTGCGTCGGTCGGGCGTGCGCGCGAACATCCGCATGGCCGCCTGCGCGTGACAATGCCCTCGTCACTCGGCCGCCAGCACATTTCACCGCTGATTCCCGCGTTTTTGCGCGCGTATCCCGGCGTGAGCGTGGAATTGCGCATGACCGATCAGATCGTCGATCTCGTCGATGAAGGCATCGACCTCGCGATCCGCATCGGCGCGCTGAAGGATTCGACGCTCATCGCCCGGAAACTCGCGAGCAACCGGCGTGTGCTGTGCGCGTCGCCTGAGTATCTCGCCGCGCACGGCACGCCGCGACATCCCGCCGATCTCGTCGAGCACGAATGCGTGATCCTCGCCGATCAGCGCGACTGGAGTTTCGTGACGCCGACTGGCGTGATCGAGGTGCGCGTGTCGGGGCGGCTCGTCACGGACAATGGCGAAGTGATCCGCGATGCGCTCGCGGCGGGCATCGGCATCGGGCTGAAATCGACGTGGAGCGTCGCGCCGCTGCTGGCGAGCGGCGAACTCGTCACCGTGCTCGACGATTACCCGCTCGCGCAGACCGTGGCGATCTGGGCCGTGTATCCGAGCCGCGCGTTCGTGCCCCCGAAAACGCTCGCGTTCATCGACTTTCTGAGCGAGCGCTTCGGAGAGCCGCCCTACTGGGACCTCGATCCGGCGCGCGTGCAGCGCTGAAGGTTCTTTACAATGGCGGTTTCGCCTTCACGCGCTTCCACCTTCGATGAACCTCGTCATCCAAAGTCTCGCCCCGATTTCCGATTCGCATCTGCGGCCGCTGGCTGCGCTCGCCCGCTCGCACGAGACCCGGCGCGTCGACGACACGCTCCTGCGCCTGATCGACGCCGATCCGCTCCAGCGCCCCGATATCGACGCATATTGCGGCGCGCATGCGCTCGATTACGCCTACATCGCACCGCACGCGAAACTCGCCGATTTCGGCCTCGTCGCGATGGACATGGACTCGACGCTCATCACGATCGAATGCATCGACGAGATCGCGGACTTTTGCGGACTGAAGGCCGAGGTCGCGGCGATCACGGAAGCATCGATGCGCGGCGAGATCAAGGACTTCAACGAGAGCCTCACGCGCCGAGTCGCGCTGCTGAAGGGTCTCGACGCGAGCGCGCTGGAACGCGTCTACGAGGAGCGCCTCAGGCTTTCGCCGGGTGCGGAACGCATGCTCGAAGGCGCGCGCGCCGCGGGACTGAAGACGCTGCTCGTGTCGGGCGGGTTTACGTTCTTCACCGAGCGTCTGAAGGCGCGCGTCGGGCTCGACTACACGCGCGCGAACACGCTCGAAATCGTCGATGGGAAGCTGACCGGGAAGGTCGTCGGGGATATCGTGAACGCGGAGGAAAAAGCGCGTACGCTGGTCGAGACATGCGCGAAGATCGGCATCGATCCGAAACGCGCCATCGCCATGGGCGACGGCTCGAACGATCTGAAGATGATGGCCGAAGCGGGTTTGTCGGTGGCGTTTCGCGCGAAGCCGGTCGTGAGGCAATCGGCGAGTGTCGCGTTCAACTTCGTCGGGCTCGACGGGTTGTTGCGGCTGTTTTGATCGATGCTGGAACGGCGCCTTCGCGGCGCCGTTCGCAATTCAGCCGAGCGCCTTGCTAAGCGCGGCTTCCAGATCCGCGCGCAAATCCGCTTCCGCTTCCAGCCCGATATAGAACCGCACGAGCACACCTTCGTGCGGCCATTGCGAAGCCGTCCGCATCGAGCGAATGTTGTACGGCATCGCGAGGCTGTGCGCGCCGCCCCAGCTCCAGCCGATCGCAAACAACTCGAGCGCTTCGACGAAAGCATCGACTTGCGCGGACGTGTAACGGCCGTCGAACACGATCGAGAACAGGCCACCCGCGCCGCCCTTGAAATCGCGCTCGTAAAACGCGTGGCCCGGACAATCCTCGAGCGCCGGATGCAGCACGGCGGCGACTTCCGGACGCGCCTTCAGCCACTGCGCGAGCGCGAACGCGGTGCGATCGTGGGCTTCGTAGCGCGTCTTCATCGACGGCAGGCTGCGCAGCACGAGCGACGCGTCGTCCGCCGATACGCCGATGCCCATTCTCATGCGCGCCCGCTTGAGCTTCTTGTGCAACTCGACATCGCGCGTGATGGTCGCACCCATCAACAGGTCGCTGCCGCCCGACTGATATTTCGTCAGCGCCTGCACGGAGATATCGACGCCATGCTCGAACGGCTTGAACGCGAGGCCCGCCGAAAACGTGTTGTCGATCGCGGTGACGATGCCCTTCGCGCGCGCCAAGGCAACGATCGCCGGCACGTCCTGTACTTCCATCGTCACCGAGCCGGGCGCTTCGAGCCAGATGAGCTTCGTGTTCGGCCGGATCGAATCGGCAATGCCCGCGCCTGTCATCGGGTCGTAGTAGGTCACTTCGAGCCCGAAATCGGCGGCGAGCCAGTCGGCGTGGTCGCGGTTCGGTGAATACGCGTTGTCGGGTACGAGCACGTGATCGCCCGCCTTCACCAGCGCGAAGTAGACGTTGGAGATCGCCGCGAGCCCCGACGGCTGCAGCAACGCATGCTCGCCGCCTTCGATCGCGGCGAGGCGCTGCGCGAGCGCGATGGTCGTCGGCGTGCCGTGCAGGCCATAGCGCCATTTGGAATCGTCGCTCCAGACGAGCGAGCGCATCGTGGCGAGATCGGGGAACACCACGGTCGAGGCGCGCGCGACCGGCACCGAGAACGACTCGAAGCCGGGCGTGATGCGATCCTCGGGCTGCACGATACGGGTTTGCAGATCGCGTGCGTTGTTGCTGGAATCAGTCATGGCCTGAATGCAATACGGAAATCGAAGCGGAAAACGAAGAGAGCGCCGCCGGAAACCGCCCGGCGGCGCGAAGAAGGCGCGTCATTCGCCGATGATGACGTTGCTCGTGCCGCCCACGGCATTCTTCGGCGGCGCAGGCGACGCGGGTTCCAGCGACGGCGCGGCCGGCGCTTTGGCCGCGCCCGTCGGCGGCAGGGTTTTGCCGGCGACAGCCGGACGCAGGTCGAACGGCTGCGCGTTCGAATCGTCCGGGTCCATGCGCTCGCCCGACACGCTGCCGTCCGCCGCGAACTTGCCGACCCAGTTGCCCGTGATATGCGTGCCGTCGTTCGATTCCTCGATCTCGAGCGTGTCGCCGTCGCGATCGCCCGCGACGAGAATCACGGCCGGGCTGCCGGCGAACGTGTACTCGCCGTGCACGCCGGACGGCTCGTCGGTTTTCGCGCCGAGCTTCATCTCGATCTGCCGGTTGCCGAGCGTGCCGACGTAACGCGGAAACCGCGCGTACTCCGGATTCGGCGTAAGCGGCTTTTGCGGCGGCAGCGCAAGCTCCTTGATGGCGGCCTGCGCGCCGTGCACGTCGGCGCCCGCGGGCTCGCGCTGATCGCGCGGCAGCACGCCGGTCGAACCCGAAGGCATCGGCGAACTGCAGCCCACGAGCGCGCACAGCGCGATCGAGATCGTCGAGGCCGCGAAAAGACGCGGCCCTTTCAAGCTTTGCATCATCCCTCAGTCCTTCAAATGCGCTCGAAGATCGCCGCGATGCCCTGCCCGCCGCCGATGCACATCGTCACGAGCGCGTAACGCCCGCCGATGCGCTGTAGCTCGTACAGCGCCTTCACGGTGATGAGCGCGCCAGTCGCGCCGATCGGATGGCCGAGCGAAATGCCCGAGCCGTTCGGGTTGACCTTCGCGGGATCGAGCTTCAGTTCCTGCGACACCGCGCACGCCTGCGCGGCGAACGCCTCGTTCGCTTCGATCACGTCGATATCGGCGACGGTCAGGCCCGCGCGCTCCAGCACCTTCTGCGTCGCGGGAACCGGGCCGATGCCCATGATCTTCGGATCGACGCCCGCATGCGCGTAGGCGACGAGGCGCGCGAGCGGTTTCGCGCCGCGCTTTTCCGCGACGGACCGCTCCATGAGCACGACGGCCGCCGCCGCGTCGTTGATGCCCGACGCATTGCCCGCCGTCACCGTGCCGTTTTCCTTCACGAAGACAGGTTTGAGCTTCGAGAAGTCTTCGGCGGTCGCGTTCATACGGACGTGCTCGTCGCGTTCGAACACGGTGTCGCCCTTCTTCGAGGCGAGCGTGATCGGCAGGATCTGCTCCTTGAAGTAGCCGGCTTCGATCGCCTTCGCCGCGCGCCGGTGCGATTCGAGCGCGAGCGCGTCCTGCATCTCGCGCGTGATGCCGAACTTCTGCGCGACGTTTTCGGCCGTCACGCCCATGTGGATCTTGTCGAACGGATCGTTCAGCGCGCCCACCATCATGTCGACGATGCGCGTGTCGCCCATGCGCTGGCCGAAGCGCGCGGCGGGCATGATGTACGCCGCGCGGCTCATGTTCTCCGCGCCGCCGCCGATGGCGACATCGGCATCGCCGAGCAGGATCGATTGCGACGCCGAGACGATCGCCTGAAGGCCCGACCCGCACAGGCGATTCACGGTGAGCGCGGGCGCGTGCTGCGACACGCCGCCCTCGATCGCCGCGACGCGCGCGAGATACATGTCGCGCGGCTCGGTATGCACGACGCTGCCGAACACGACATGGCCGACTTCGTCGCCCGCGACGTTCGCGCGCGAAAGCGCTTCGCGCACGACACGCGCGCCGAGATCGGTCGGGCTGAAGTCTTTCAGCGCGCCGCCGAAATCGCCGATTGCCGTACGCACGCCGCTCACCACCACCACTTCACGTTGCATGTTGTCGTCTCCGTCAGTTGTATTCGTCAGATCATGGATGGGTTATTCGGCGAGCGCGCGCTCGACGGTGGCCTGGTCCGGAATCGGCGCGACGGCGCCGAAGCCCTGCGTCGACAGGGCCGCCGCGACATTCGCATACCGCGCCGCCGCGAAAGGATCGTCGCCCGCGACGATGCGCGCGATGAACGCGCCGCCGAAGCAGTCGCCCGCGCCGGTCGCATCGACCGCCTGCACGACGCGGCCCGGCACGACGCGCCGCTCGTCGGGCGTCGCGATATACGCGCCTTCGCGGCCGAGCTTGAGTGCGACGACCTTCGGGCCGAGACTCAAGAGTGCATCGACGATCGCGTCCTTGTCTTCGTGGCCCGTGAGCAGCGTCACGTCGTCCCAGCTCGGCAGGCAGATATCCGTCGAGCGGATGGCTTCGAGCATCACTGCGCGGGCGCGCGCGAGCGGCCACAGCTTCAGGCGCAGGTTCGTATCGAAGCTGACCTTCACGCCGTGCGTGCGCGCGTGATCGATCGCGGCGAACGCGGCATCGCACGCCGCCACGCCGATCGCGAGGCTGATGCCCGACAGATGCACGACGCTCGCCGCCGCGATCGCATCGAGCGGCAGATGCGACGGCGCATAACGGCTCGCCGCGGAACCCGCGCGCAGATAGTCGAAGCGATGTCCGTTCTCGCCGTGCGACACGAAATAGACGCCCGTGGGCGCATCGTGATCCACGCGCACGGTGGAAGTATCGACGTTTTCCGTGCGCCACAGATCGAGCAGCAACTGCCCGAAATGATCGTTGCCGACCGCGGACACGAAGCCCGTCGACGCGCCCTGTCGCGACGCCGCGATCAGGAAGTTGGAAACGTCGCCGCCGAAGCCTTGCAGATAGTTCGGCTGATCGCGCGTCGACTGGTTGAACTCGACCATCGCCTCGCCGAGCGCGAGCACTTGCGGAGTCTGCGGCATGCTTTTAGACCTCGCCCCAGAGATCGTGGCCATCGGCGCCGGTGATTTTCACCGAGACGAAGTCGCCGGCCTTGTAGCGCTTCGATGCCTTGGTTGCCGGCGCGATGTAGACCACGCCGTCGATTTCCGGCGCATCTGCCGCCGTGCGGCCGATGCCGCCCTCCGCGCTCACTTCATCGACGAGCACCTTGAGCGTCTTGCCGACCTTTTTCTTCATGCGCTTGGCCGACAGCGCTTCCGCGAGTTCCATGAAGCGCGCGCGGCGTTCCTCGCGCACTTCGTCGGGCAATGCGCCGTCGAGCTCGTTCGCGGTGGCGCCTTCGACCGGCGAATACGCGAAGCAGCCGACGCGGTCCAGATCCGCTTCCTCGATGAAATCGAGCAGCGTCTGGAACTGCTCTTCCGTCTCGCCCGGAAAGCCCGCGATGAACGTGCTGCGGATGGTCAGGTCCGGACAGATCTCGCGCCAGATCTTCACGCGCTCGAGCACCTTTTCGGCGTTGGCCGGGCGCTTCATGCGCTTGAGGACTTCCGGATGCGCGTGCTGGAACGGCACGTCGAGATACGGCAGCACGTGGCCACGCAGGGGGCCTTCGGCCATCATCGGGATGACTTCGTCGACGCTCGGATACGGATACACGTAATGCAGGCGCACCCACGCGCCGTATTGCGCGGCGAGTTCGCCGAGCGCGCCGACGAGGTCGGTCATGCGCGTCTTGAGCGGCTTGCCGTTCCAGAAGCCGGTGCGGTATTTCACGTCGACGCCGTAGGCGCTCGTGTCCTGCGAGATCACGAGCAGTTCCTTCACGCCGGACTTGAAGAGATTTTCGGCTTCGAGCATCACCTCGGCGACGGGGCGCGAGACGAGATCGCCGCGCATCGACGGAATGATGCAGAACGTGCAACGATGGTTGCAGCCTTCGGAAATCTTGAGATACGCGTAGTGGCGCGGCGTGAGCTTGATGCCGGCGGGCGGCACCAGATCGACGAACGGATCGTGCGGCTTGGGCAGATGCGCGTGCACCGCGTTCATCACTTCGTTGGTCGCGTGCGGGCCGGTCACGGCGAGCACCTTCGGATGCACTTCCTCGATGAGGCCCGTGCCGCTCGCGCTCTTTTTCGCGCCGAGGCAGCCCGTGACGATGACCTTGCCGTTTTCGCTCAACGCCTCGCCGATCGCGTCGAGGCTTTCCTGCACGGCTTCGTCGATGAAGCCGCAGGTGTTGACGACGACGAGGTCTGCGCCGTCATAGGTGCCGGAGATTTCGTAACCTTCGGCGCGCAACTGGGTGATGATCTGCTCGGAATCGACGAGCGCTTTCGGGCAACCGAGCGACACCATGCCGATTTTCGGTGCGGGAGTTGTCCGGGCGGTTGAATCTAAAGAATTTTTCACGGGGGAGATGTTTTTGCGGGGCGCACTGGCCAATCCGACATTTTACCCCGGAGCGTTGGCGCGGACTCACTACACGGCCTAACCGATCCCGATGAGCACTTCGGACACTTCTTCACAATCGCGTGCGAGCCGAGCCCTACCATCGCGATTCCCTCACGCAATGTCATCGCCCGATGCTCGACTCCTCCGCCCTTCGCGGCTTCAACCCGCTTTTCATCACGCCCTGCTACTCAGGCCAGGTGACGTCCGGCTACGCCACCAGCATGCTCACGCTGACCAACGAACTCTGGCGTCTCGGCGTGCAAGGCTCGATGCGTATCCGCTCCGGCGAAAGCCTCGTCACCCGCGCGCGCAATGAGGCCGTCGCGCATTTCCTCGCGCAGAAACAACATACGCATCTCTTCTGGATCGATGCCGACATCGGCTTCACGCCCGACCAGGCGCTGCGTCTGATGCTGGCGGACCGCGATGTCGTCGCGGGCGTCTATCCATTGAAGCGCATCGACTGGACGGGCGACATTCCCGTCGGCCTCACGCAAGAGCAGTTTCTGACGCGCGCGCTGCGATATCCGGTGAATTCGCACAAGGGTGCGCGCGTTGCGATCGACAGCGACGGCTTCATGGAAGTGGACGAAGCGCCGACGGGCTTCATGTGCATCCGCCGCTCGGTGCTCGAAACGATGATCGCGCGCATGCCCGAGCTGCAATACGTTCCCGACGCGCCGCCCGATTCGCCGTTGCATGGCTACTGCCATCGCTTGTTCGACGTGATGGTCGAGCAAGAGACCGGACGCTATCTTTCCGAGGACTATGCGTTCTGCCGCCGCTGGCGCGACCTGGGCGGAAAGGTCTTCGTCGATGCGCGCTCGAAGCTCGCGCATCATGGGTCGTACACGTATCGCGGGGATTTCGGCGCGGCGTGGGCGCAGGACCCGGAGCGCGCCGTGGGCGGGCTGTGAGCGGACGACGCGACGCGCCGTGATCATTGACGCCTGAAGACGCTCACCGGAGAACCATAGCGCCCCGATATCGGTGCCGTGGTATGTACCAGCACGTAGTGCTGTCCCGTCAGTTGTTCAAGCAGCCCCTCGGACATCGCAAAATTCTTCATTCCCTCGATGACCGATAGCGGCTCCTGCATCGCCACGACGACGTCGGGCGGCGTGCTGAGCGTCCGTGCGAGCATTTGCATGCGCGTCGATTCCGGCAGCGCAACCGCTATGTACGGCCAGCACATGTTGAGCGGATAAGCGCTCGGCGCTTCGTGAGCCAGCAGAACATGCGGCAGACAGCTCCAGGAAAACACCTTGTCCTGCGGCTTGATGTACTGCATCACCTCGCGAGTGGACTGGTTGATCGGCGCCCACTGGTTTTTTAACTCATTCTCCGCTCTCATCCCCGAGTAGCTGAATACGAGCGCTGCCGTCAGAAGGATCGAAACGGCGGAGCCGGACACTGAAATTCGCGGGGACGAATTGGCGAGCAAGAGTCCCATCGTGAACGCCACGGGAGCCAGGCACGCAAGGAAATAGTGCGGAAAGAATGTCAGCGCCAGTACCGCCTGCAACCACGCGGCGACCATCCACGCGACGCCGAGCGTCAAGGCAATCCGACGTCTCGTCCAACCTTGCTCACGGGTGCGGAACAGCCACGAGAACGCCCACGGAACCATCGCGATCATCGCAATTGCGGTCCATACGCGGTGTGCGCTCAGGAACTGGGCCAGATTCAATTTCCACAAAGGAATCAGAAAGGACCGTTGCGCATTCGTTAGAACATCCGTGACGAGACTCGTCGAGAGGCCCGCACGGTAGTACATCGTGCTGAACAAATAATTGTGCAGAGTCCCGGTGAGCATCAGATGGAGCGCGAAGCCGCCGAGGCAAAGCGCGGCCGCGCAACCGGCCCCCAGCGCCCATTGCAACAGCGAACGACGCCGCACGATCGCCATCCAGCAGACGATCAGCAGCGCTGCGGGAAGAATCGAGGTTTGCTTGACGAACCACGCGAGAAACACAAGCACGCCGATCAGCAGACCATGAGCGAACCAATGTCGCTCCGGCATGCGCGTCAATGCGGCCAGCAGCGCCAGTTCAGGCAACGCCTGATACAGCGCGATATTGAGTCCATCGTCCGTTGCGCGTACATCGGAAGCCAGAACGACATAAAGCGAAGCCGCCGCGAAACCCGCCAGAACGAATGAACGCGATCGCGCGCCTGCGCTGATTTTCTCCGCGCGATCGCGCGACACGCTCACGATGACGCCGAACAGGAGCAAGCCTGTAGCGCCGATCCATAGCGCCTCGGCCACGCGTGCCGCCCCCTCCAGCCCGAGCTTGTGGGCCAGCAGCAGCAGAATCGGGCTCCAATAGATCTCGACGAGCGGATTCTTCGTTTCGAACGACGCCCAGTAAGGCGCCTGACCATGCGCGATGTTGTTCGCCATGAAAACGAAGTGCGCGCCATCGCGTTGGACGGGTGCGGGAAGATTGGCGTACGCGTAAAGCGCGACGAGCGCCGCGATGATTACGGATGCCAGCAGCACCCAGCGGACGACGCCATGGGCCGCCCGCGCTTCTGCGTGTATCGGATTCGGCGCGCCGCGAGAACGGACCACGTCATGATCGACTGCCAACTGCTTCTCTCCTTCTTCACGTGCGTTCGACGACTAGCCCGAAACGCGCCTCGTCGCATCGAACGTCCAGTAGCGATTGACGATGAAATTGCATACCGGGACGACAGCGATCACATAAAGCTGCGCGTTGAAATAGTTGCAATGCAGATATTCGACGAGGCTGTAGACCATCGCCGTATTCAGCCCAAGACCGCCCAGCGACACGATGACATAGCGCCAGAGTCCCGCGAAATGCGATCGCTGCGACTGAAACGTCCATCGGTAATTGAGCGCGAAGGAAATGAGCAAGGCAGCGCTGAAACCCGCCGCGGCCCCCGCCGCAGGACGCCAGCCGAACCATTCGACACAACACGCGAGGATCGCGAGATGGGCGAGCGTGCCGAGCCCGCCTGCCACCAGATAGCGGATGAATTGCCTGGTTATCATTCGGCGTTCCACTGCGCGATGACATAGCGCGGTCTTCGCTTCACCTCCTCGTAGATGCGCGCGACATACACACCGATCAGGCCCATGCCGAGCATCAGCGCGCAGCCGAGGATCAGTAACAGAAGGATGATGGTCGTGAAGCCATCGACGGCCGTCCCCGACAGTTTGCGAAGCAGCGTCTGAGCGCCGAGTATCACAGCGAAGGCCGCGAAGCCAAGGCCGGTGCCGATCAACAGATAAAGCGGCGCGGAAGAAAACGAAGCGACAGCCGTGACGGCGAGACGCATGAGTTGCATGGTCGACCAGCCGCTCTCGCCGCCTGCCCGCTCGTCCACGTCGTAGCGAATCTGCGCGCGCTCGAAACCGAGCCACGCGTTCATGCCGCGGAAGAACAGGTTGCGTTCGTCCATCGCCCGCCACGCCTCGACGACCCGGCGATCCATCAGCTTGAAGTCGGAAGCGCCGCGCAAGTCGAAGCCAGTCAGTCTGGAGAAAACCGCGTAAAACGCCCGGCTATTGATGCGGGTAAAAATGCTTTCCTTCGCGCGCGCCCGTTTGACGGCCTCGACGACATCGGCGCCTTCACGCCAGCACGCGACCATCTCGGGGATCAGCGTCGGCGGATGCTGAAGATCGCCGTCCATCACGATTACGGCATCGCCGCGCGCATGTTCGAGGCCCGCCGCGAGCGCGGCTTCCTTGCCGAAGTTGCGACTCAGTCGCGCGGCCTTGACTTCGGCGAACAGAGCGCATTGCTGCTCGATCACTTCCCAGGTGTTGTCGGGAGAGCCGTCGTCGATCAGCACGAGTTCGTAGCGAATCGGAATGTTTTTGAGGACCGCGATGATTTCCTGCAACGATTCGGCGAAATGGCTGGCTTCGCGATAAAGCGGAATCACCAGCGACAGCAAGGCTTTCTCGGACCGGTCAGACACGATGCACACCCATGCAGGCAACCGTCGTGGCGGGCAGCCACATGTTGTAGCGGTTCAGCGCCTGAGGCACCGTGAGGCCGAACTTCGCGGCGATCAGCGGCAAGGGGAAAGCGTGCGGATACGGCACCTCTTCGACCACGTCGAGCCCGCGTTCCTTCATCAGGCGCGACAGCGTGCGTTCGTCGAAATACAGCACATGCTCAGGATATTTGAACGATGGCCACCGGTTACCCATGAGCCGCCGCCAGAAACTGCCGAAGTCCGGAGCCGCGAGCAGCAGCGTGCCGCCCGGCTTGAGCCTGCCGATCAGCGCATCGAGAAATTGCTTCGGATGGTAAGTGTGCTCGATAACGTGCGTCGCGATCACACAGTCGAAGCGCTCGCCTTCGGGAACGGCGTCCGCACCGCCGAGCCAGACCTGATCCGCAAACCGGCGGGCGCTCTCGACCGCGTTGCGCGAGAAATCCGTCCCGGACCGACGCTCGAAGAATGGGCGCGCTTCGTCGAGCAGATAGCCGAATCCGCAGCCGACTTCCAGCAATGAACCGCCCGTTTTGCCCCGGCTTTTCAGAAACGACAGCAGCCGCCGGAACGTTCGGCGCAGAGCCTCTTCCTGATCGGAGTAGCTTTCGTATCCCTCGCCGTCTTCGCCGCCAAAATAATTGTCGTCCTGATAGAGGGAGAGCACTTGCTGCTCTGTCGCGCGCGGTGCAAGGTAAGCCATGCCGCATTGTGCACATGCGCAAACTGCATAGGGATTGCCGGTTTCCCCGCCATACAGCCGGTCGCGCTGCGAGCTGCCGCAAAGCGGGCAATCCGGAATCTCGTATTCCAGATCAGACATAGATTAGACGCGAGACGCGGCCCGAACCGTGGCTCGATGCTGGCCGCAGTGACCCGCTTGCTGAAGGATCAAACGCGCATTATATGTGATCGCGAACAGCAATCTCCGGCATATGACTGACTGAAAGCAGTTAAAGCGCGATATATCGGGGAAACGCGAAGGATCGAGTACGAAGCTGTGCGCTTTGAAATTGAACGACCTGAGCCGCGCGTGTGGGACGACGCGGATAGTCAGAGCGACGGGCGGCGCTCACGCCCGCGTCGCCCACAGAGCGGGCATTCGAACCCGCCCATCACGCGATTACTTCTTCTCCGTCGACGGCGGCGTGGGCGTCGGGAACGGGAACGTGTTGAACATCGATTTCGCCTGCGACTGCATCTGCTCCTGCATCTGCACGAACATGTTCTTCGACTGTTCGATGTAGCTCGTCATCATGCCCTGCATCATCGGCGCCTGCATGTTCATGAATTGCGACCAGACTTCCGGATTGAGCGCGTTGCCGTCATAGATGCCCTTGCTCTGCTCCGTCAGCTTCTGCTGGATGTCGATGAACGCCTGGATGTTCTTTTCCAGGTACGTGCCCATCATGCCCTGCATCGCGTGGCCGTAGAAGCGGATGATCTGCGAGAGCATCACCGACGAGAACATCGGCAGGCCGCCGCTCTCTTCTTCCAGAATGATCTGCAGAAGGATGCTGCGCGTCAGGTCGTCGTTGGACTTCGCGTCCAGCACCTTGAACTCTTCCTGATCGAGCACGAGTTGCTTCACATCCGACAACGTGATGTACGTGCTCGTCTCCGTGTCATACAGCCGACGGTTCGGATATTTTTTGATGAGTCGTTCGGCGGCTTTCTTTGTAGTAGTAGTGGTGGTCATTTAACGCCTTTAAACGCAAAACTTTACTGCGATCGCAGCAAGCAGGTCTTGCGTTGTCGCAAAAAAGCGCTGCTGCATGTTCGCCGCATCGTTGATAAATCCGGCGAGTGGCGGCTTCCCGCGGCGCTGAACAGCGCGCGGGAAGCCCGCCGCCCGTCAGCCCATATGCAAGCCGCCGTTCAGGGAGAAGTCGGCGCCGGTCGAGAAGCCGGACTCATCGGACGCCAGCCACGCGCAGATCGAACCGATCTCGTCGGGCGTGCCCAGACGCCGCACCGGAATCGTCGCGACGATCTTCTCCAGCACTTCCGGACGAATCGCCTTCACCATGTCCGTGCCGATATAGCCCGGCGACACCGTGTTGACCGTCACGCCCTTAGTCGCCACTTCCTGCGCGAGCGCCATCGTGAAGCCGTGAATGCCGGCCTTCGCGGTCGAATAATTCGTCTGGCCGAACTGGCCCTTCTGGCCGTTCACCGACGAAATATTGATGATGCGACCGAAGCCGCGCTCGACCATGCCGTCGATAACCTGCTTCGTGACGTTGAAGAGGCTCGTCAGGTTGGTGTCGATGACCGCGGTCCAGTCTTCGTGCGTCATCTTGCGGAACACGACGTCGCGCGTGATGCCCGCGTTGTTCACGAGAATATCGACCTCGCCGACTTCGGCCTTGACCTTGTCGAACGCGTTCTTGGTCGATTCCCAGTCGCCGACATTGCCTTCCGAGGCGATGAATTCGAAGCCGAGCGCCTTCTGGTCTTCGAGCCATTTCACCCGGCGCGGCGAGTTCGGGCCGCAGCCCACGACGACCGTGAAGCCGTCCTTGAGCAGGCGCTGGCTGATACTCGTGCCGATGCCGCCCATCCCGCCGGTTACATACGCTATGCGCTTCGCCATTCCTCACTCCATTTTCGTTATGCGGACGACGATCTCCGTGCCGTCCGCTGGCCCTTCCCAATCCTGCCAGTGACTTACAGACGTTCCACCGCCAGCGCGACACCCATGCCGCCGCCGATGCACAGCGACGCCAGACCCTTCTTCGCGTCGCGCTTCTGCATTTCGTGCAGCAGCGTGACGAGAATCCGGCAGCCCGATGCGCCGATCGGGTGACCGATCGCAATCGCGCCGCCGTTCACGTTGATCTTCGACTGATCCCAGCCCATCTGCTTGTGCACCGCGAGCGCTTGCGCCGCGAACGCCTCGTTGATTTCCATCAGATCGAGATCGTTCACCGACCAGCCCGCGCGCTCCAGACAGCGCTTCGATGCCGGCACCGGACCCATGCCCATGATCTTCGGATCGACGCCCGCGTTCGCGTACGCCTTGATGCGCGCGAGCGGCGTCAGACCCAGCGCTTCAGCCTTCTTCGCCGACATCACGACCACCGCCGCCGCGCCATCGTTGAGGCCCGATGCGTTCGCCGCCGTCACCGTGCCTTCCTTCGAAAATGCCGGCTTCAAGCCTGCGAGCGCATCGGCCGTCACGCCGTGACGCACGAACTCGTCGGTGTTGAACTGCAGCGGCTCGCCCTTGCGTTGCGGAATCGAGACCGGCACGATTTCGTCGTTGAAACGGCCCGACTTCTGTGCGGCCTCGGCCTTGTTCTGCGACAGCGCCGCGAACGCGTCCTGCTGCTCGCGCGTGATGCCGAATTCCTTCGCGACGTTCTCCGCCGTCGTGCCCATGTGGTAGTTGTTATAAACGTCCCACAGGCCATCGACGATCATCGTGTCGATCAGCTTCGCGTCGCCCATGCGGAAACCGTCGCGCGAGCCCGGCAGCACGTGCGGTGCGGCGCTCATGTTTTCCTGACCGCCGGCGATCACGATTTCCGCATCGCCCGCGATGATCGCGTTCGCCGCGAGCATCACCGCCTTGAGGCCCGAGCCGCAGACCTTGTTGATCGTCATGCCGGGGACCATGTCGGGCAAGCCGGCCTTGATCAGCGACTGGCGCGCCGGGTTCTGGCCCGAGCCCGCTGCGAGCACCTGACCCAGAATCACTTCGCTCACCTGGTCCGGCTTCACGCCGGCGCGCTCCAGCACGGCCCTGATCACCGTTGCGCCCAGTTCCGGGGCGGCGATCTTCGCGAGCGAACCGCCGAACTTGCCTACCGCCGTACGCGCGGCCGATACGATCACTACGTCAGTCATTTCAGTTTCCTTTGGCATCGAATGTTAATGCGGTTCCGAACGGTTCAATGCGCTCTCGCGCACAGTCACACGCGCAGTTCAGGAGTCGCGTTCCAATACGTAACGGCCAGGCGCGGCCTCGATCACCGGATAGGTCTTCGACCCCTGCGCGCCCGGTTTGACCTGCTCGCCCGCGTTTGCGGCGAGCCACTTCGACCAGGTGGGCCACCAGCTTCCAGGATGCTCCGCCGCAGCCTCGAACCACGCATCGGGGTCCTCGGGCAGATGCTCGTCGTTGCTGTCGATCATCCAGAAACTGCGCTTGTTCTTCGACGGCGGATTGATCACGCCCGCGATATGCCCCGACGCGCCGAGCACGAACGTTTGCGGACCGTTCAGCACCGGAGCGGACGCATATGCCGATTTCCACGGCACGATATGGTCTTCGCGCGAACCGTAGATGAAGGTCGGCAACGTGAGGCGCGACAGGTCGACCTTCTCGCCGCATACCGTCAGCGCATTCGGATTCTTCAGCTTGTTCTCGAGATATGTATTGCGCAGATACCAGACGCACATCGGGCCCGGCAGGTTCGTCGAATCGCTGTTCCAGAACAGCAGATCGAACGCCTGCGGCGTGCGGCCCTTAAGGTAGTTGTCGACGACGTAGTTCCACACCAGATCGTTCGGGCGCAGATACGAGAACGTGTTCGCGAACTCGACGCCGCGCATGAGACCGGCAGGCGCGCCGTTCTTGCCGCCGATCGACTGCTCGCGCATCTGCACGTGCGCTTCGTCGACGAACACGTCGAGCACGCCGGTGTCCGAGAAGTCGAGCATCGACGTGAGCAGCGTCATCGATGCCGCCGGCTCCTCGCCACGCGCCGCCGCCACAGCGAGCGCGGTCGCGAGAATCGTTCCGCCGATGCAGAAGCCGAGCGTGTTGATCTGATCCTCGCCGGTGATCTCCCGCACGACGCCGATGCTCTCGAGCACGCCCTCTTCGACGTAGTCGTCCCACGTCTTGTGCGCGATCGACTGATTCGCATTGCGCCACGACAGGATGAACACCTGATGCCCTTCTTCGAGCGCATAGCGCACGAGCGAGCTTTCCGGCGAAAGATCGAGGATGTAGAACTTGTTGATGCAGGGCGGCACGATCAAGAGCGGCCGCGCGTACACCTTCGGCGCGAGCGGCTTGTACTGGATCAGTTGCAGCAGCTCGTTCTCGTACACGACCGAGCCTTCCGTCGACGCGATGTTCTTGCCGACCAGAAAACGCGATTCGTCCGACTGGGAGATCTTGCCGCGCTGCATGTCGTTCAGCAGGTTCAGCATGCCCTGCCGCAAGCTTTCGCCCTTGCTCTCGATCAGCGTCTTCTGCGCATCGGGATTGAGCGCGAGGAAATTGCTCGGCGCGGCGGCGGCCGCCCATTGCTGAATGGTGAAGCGGATGCGCTCGCGCGTTTTCGGATCGCTCTGCACTGCGTCCGCGAGTTCCTGCAGATAGCGCGCGTTCAGCAGATACCACGCGGCGGTGAACGCGTACGCGGGCGTCGATTGCCATGAGACGTCGGTGAAGCGGCGGTCCTTCAGCGCAGTCGGATCGATGCTCTGCGCGCCCGCCTGCTTGAGCAGTTCACCCGCATCGCGCGAATAGTTGCTCTGCAGTTCGTGAAGACGCTCGGGCGGAATCGCGGCAGTCGGAATCTTCGGCAGCGTCGGCAAACCCTGCATCGCCGCGCCGAAGCCCGGCATGCTGCTCGCCAGCTTCGCGAATTCCGCGATGCCGTTCATCTTCGTGAAGTCGGGCATTTGCGGCATCGCGCCCAGTGTCGGAAACGCATTCGGGAACGCGGACGGGAAACCGTTCGGAAAACCGTTGGCGAATGCGCTGAGCGCGGCAAATGGATTTGCAGCCGCGCCGGCCGCATCGCTCGCGGCATTCGTCTGTGGAGTGAATTTGGACCATTGCGCGGGATCGGCGACGGAGCGCCACGCATTGAGCCATTGATCGAACGCTTGCTGTACGCCAGTCGTATCGGCCGGTGATGCCTCGGCCGAAGTGTCGGCGGTACGGGAGCGGGAAGATGAGGAAGTAGATTTGGAAGCCATACCCGCTATTGACCTGTGAGTCTCGCAAGACTTGGATTGCTAACGCAGGCATCGCCGGGCTTTCCTCGACC
The DNA here is from genome assembly GCF_018408855.1 of Caballeronia sp. NK8. GTDB lineage: Bacteria > Pseudomonadota > Gammaproteobacteria > Burkholderiales > Burkholderiaceae > Caballeronia. The sequence goes on from NZ_AP024322.1 coordinate 1,661,842, forward strand.
AGCGCGCAAGTGTTGGTGCGCCTTATGCGCGTGGCAAGTATGTGCCTTGCTACGCCGTGCCCGATTGAATGAATTCCAGGAACATTCTTGCTCCAGGATGTCAGGCATGTCAATGCTTCGTCCCGATTTTGCCGCAGTGCGATATTTTTTTAATTATCGTTTTCCCCCATGCGAAATATTACGCTCATACGAGGCTTCGTCACGGGAAGGAAACGGTTGTCAGGCACACTCCGACTGCCGACTCCGGTCAATCCGCGAGCCAGATCATCGCCGCCATGCGGCCAGTCACGCGGTCGCGCCGATACGAATAAAAGCGCTCCTGTTCCGTGACCGTGCAATGCGTGCCGCCATGAACGCGCGCGGCGTCCACGCCCAGATCGGCGAGACGCAGGCGCGCGAGTGCGTAGATATCGGCGAAATATTTGGCAGGCGCGCCGCCCGCGGGCCTGAACGCGGCTTTCGTCATATCGCGGCGATCCGGCCGGGCAGCCGCGACGAAGGCATCGAGCACGTCCTCGCCGACTTCGAACGCGGCCGGACCGATCGCCGGGCCGAGAAACGCGTTGAGCGCCGATGCCGGCACGCCCGCGAGCGTCGCCACGCGCTCGCCCGTCTTCTCGATGATGCCGCCCGCGAGACCCCGCCAGCCCGCGTGCGCGGCGCCGACCGCGCGGCCGTCGTCGTCGCAGAAGAGCACCGGAAGGCAGTCGGCCGTCATCACGACGCACACGACATCCGCGCGATCGGTCACGCTGGCGTCGGCGCGCGTGCGCTCGCCGCGCGCGAGGCGTTCGACGACCGCGTGCGCGTCCTCGACCTGCGTGCCGTGGATCTGTTCGAGCCACGCAGCCGGGCGCGTACCCGTCGATGCGAGTACGCGGCGGCGATTCTCCTTCACCGCCTCCGGCGCATCGCCCGACGAAAAACCGAGATTGAGTCCGCCCGCTCCGGGCGTGCCGCCGCCGTAGGGCGCCTCGCTCACGCCGCCCGCGCGCGTCGTCACGAATGCGCGCACGCGCGGCGAAACGCGCCATTGCGGCCACAGACAGTCATTCGGTTGCAGTTCGGCTGCGTCGCGCGTCATGCTTCGTCGTCCTCGTCATCTTCGTCGTCCCAGTCGTCTTCGTCCGCGCCCATTTCATAGGCTTCGGCGAAGTCGTCGTCCTCATCGAATTCGACGTTCTCGTCCTGCCCGAAGCCGAGTTCGGCCGCGAGCGCCGCGAGGTCCTCGGGCACATCCGCGCGCCAGTGCACCTCCTTGCCCGTCGCCGGATGAATCAGGCCGAGCCGCCAGGCGTGCAGCGCCTGACGCGCGAAATCGTTGGGCAGCGGCTTGACGGAGCGTTTGCCGCGCGCGTGCCCGTACACCGGATCGCCCAGCAACGGATGCTGGATATGCGCGCAATGCACACGAATCTGATGCGTGCGGCCGGTTTCCAGGTCGCAGTGGATCGCGCTGACCGGTTGTCCGTGCCACGTGGTGCGGTCGATGGTCCGAAAATGCGTGCGCGCGGGCTTTCCCGATGCAGTCTTCACGACCGCCATGCGCGTGCGCTCGCGCGGATCGCGGCCGATGGGCGCGTCGATCGTGCCGTCCTCGGGCATCGTGCCCCAGACGAACGCGACATAGCGGCGCTTCACCGTGCGCGCCTGCAACTGGCGCACGAGGTCGGTCTGCGCCTCGAGCGTGCGCGCCACGACCATCAGTCCGGACGTTTCCTTGTCCAGCCGATGCACGATGCCCGCGCGCGGCAGCCCGGCGGCGGCATCGCCGTAGCGATGCAGCAGGCCGTTGAGCAGCGTGCCGCTCCAGTTGCCCGCAGCCGGATGCACGACCATGCCCGCCGGCTTGTTGACGACGACGAGCGTGTCGTCCTCATACACGATATGCAGCGGCACCGGTTCGGGCGCGAACGCGAGTTGCTCCGGCAGGAGGTCCGGCACGAGCGTGATCGTCGCGCCGAGCGGCACGGGCTGGCGCACTTTCGCGCCCGCGCCGTCGACGAGCACGCGCCCTTCCTCGATCCAGCCCTGCAGGCGGCTGCGCGAGAACTCCGGAAAAAGTTTCGCGAGCACCTTGTCGAGCCGGTCGCCCGCAAGTGCGTCGGGCACGCGTGCCTCGCGCGGCGCCTCGCGGCCCGCGCCGCCGGTCGAATCGGCGGGTGCTGAGTCGGCGCGGGTGGCGCATGGGCTATAATCTTCAGGTTGGTCTTTGGTACTACGAGTACTTGAGCGGGTCATTTGAACGAGATTCGGCGGCATGATTTGAATGCCGCGCCGGAAATACAGCTAGAACAGCGAGAATCAGCCAGGAATAGCAAGCACTGATGCGAGCCTTCAACACCATTCATCTCTCGATGCGTCAATCGATCAAGTATCTGGCACTGGCCGCGAGCGTCGCCATCGTAACGGCCTGTCATGGCCTGCCCGAGAAGACCGACGAAACGGCAACGTGGAATAACAACAAATTATATACGGAGGCTCAGGACGCGCTATCCGGCAGCGACTGGGGCAAGTGCGCCAAGTATTTCGAAGCGCTCGAAGGCCGCGACCCGTTCGGCCATTTCGCGCAGCAGGCGCAGATCAACGTCGCGTACTGCAACTGGAAGGATAGCGAAACCGCCAACGCCGACCAGGCCATCGACCGTTTCATCAAGCTGCACCCGGATCACCCCGAGATCGCCTATGCGTACTATCTCAAGGGCATGATCCACTTCAACGACGACCTCGGCCTCTTCGGCCGCTTCTCGGGTCAGGACATGAGCGAGCGCGATCCGAAGTCGCTGCGCGAGTCCTATGACGCGTTCAAGGTCGTCGTCGACAAATATCCGCAAAGCAAGTACGCGCCCGACGCCGCGCAGCGCATGCGCTATATCGTGAACGCGCTCGCATCGCACGAAGTCCATGCGGCCGATTATTACTATCGCCGTGGCGCGTATGTGGCCGCGATCAATCGCGCGCAACTCGCGATCCGCGAGTACAAGAACGCGCCGGCGACGGAAGACGCGCTGCATATCATGATGCTGTCGTACGAGAAGCTCGATCAGCCGCAACTCGCCGACGACACCAAGCGCGTGCTCGCCGCCACGTTCCCGGACAGCCCGTATGTCACGGGCAAGCGCCGCGCGAACGCCGACAAGCCCTGGTATCAGATCTGGTAACGCGCTTCCAGACAGAAACGGCCGGTTGAATCAACCGGCCGTTTTTTTGTATCGACGAAAACTTAGGATGCCGAGTGAATTTTATTCGGCCAGCTCCGTCTTCCATTTCGCCGCATCGCTGAAGAATTCGCGCACGACGTCCAGTTCGCGCGTGCGCTTGAACGGCGGCAGGCTTTGCCAGATGCGTCGCCCGTAGGGCTTGTCGACGAGCCGCGTGTCGCAGATCATCAGCACACCGCGATCCGTCTCCGCGCGAATCAGACGCCCCGCGCCCTGCTTGAGCGTGATGACCGCCTGCGGCAACTGGTGCACTGCGAACGGGCTCAGGCCTTTCTTCGTCAGCGCGTCGAGACGCGCCGCGAGCACCGGATCGTCGGGCGGCGCGAATGGCAGCTTGTCGATGACGACGAGCGACAGCGCATCGCCGCGCACGTCGACGCCTTCCCAGAAGCTCTGGCTGCCCACGAGAATCGCGTTGCCGTACGCGCGGAAACGATCGAGCAGCTCGGTGCGGCTCGCGTCGCCCTGCACGAGCAGCGGATTGTCCCAGCCGCGCCGCTCGATCACATCGCGCAGGCGCGTGGCGATCCGGTCCACCGCGCGCAGCGTCGTGCACAGCACGAACACGCCGCCACCCGCCGACTCGATCACGGGCAGCGCGGCTTCGAACACGGCATCGGTGAATTGCGGCGAGGAAGGCTGCGGCAGATTGCGCGGCACGTACAGCAAGCCTTGCGACGGGTAATCGAACGGGCTCGGCAAGGTCATCGAACGGCGCGCGTTGAGGCCCATCTGCGCCGCGTAATGCGTGAAGTCGCCGCGCACCGAAAGCGTCGCCGACGTGAAGATCCACGCGCGCGGCACGCCCGCGCGCTGTTTCGCGAAGATCGGCGCCACCGACAGCGGCGTCTCGTGCAATTGAACCGTGTGCGAGAACACTTCGATCCAGCGCACCATTTCGTTCGGCTCTTCCTTCGCGGCTTGCCTGGCGGTCTCTTCGTCGCCGACGACGGCGCGTTCGAGCGAAGTGGGCGGCGTGGTCCATCCGGCGAGCAGGTCCTGCAGCTCGCGCGCGCGACGAACCAGCGCCTGTAGCGACTCCGCGCGCTCCGCGTGCGCGGACACCGCGGACGTGAGCGCCGACAGATGCGTCTCCAGCGTGTCGAGCGCATCGAAGAGCGGATGGCCGTCCGGCAACTGCCCGAGCGACAGGCGCACCGAATCTTCCTTGAACACGAGCCGCAGGTCGCGCGCCGCGCGCTCCAGCGCCGCGCCGAGCTTGGTCCAGTCCGCCGCGTCGCGCGCGTGCGAAAGACCTTCGGCGACCGTATCGCGCGCGAGTTCGAGCAACTGCGTGGTCGAGAGCGTCTCGCCGAAAAAGAGCGTCGCCGTCTCGGGCAGCTGATGCGCCTCGTCGAAGATGATCGTGTTCGCCGTCGGCAGCAATTCAGCCATGCCGGTGTCGCGCAACATCACATCGGCGAAAAACAGGTGATGATTCACCACGACGATGTCCGCCTGCTGCGCTTCCTTGCGCGCCTGCATCACGAAGCATTCCTTGTAGTGCGGGCATTCCTGGCCGAGACAGTTGTCGCGCGTGGACGTGACCATCGGCCAGACCGGTGAATTTTCCGGCACGCTCGCAAGCTCGGCCTTGTCGCCGGTGCGCGTGATCTTCGCGAAACGGATGATTTCCTGCAGATGCGACGTGTCCTGGCGCGACGGCAGGCGGCCGTTGTCTGCGGTGCGTTCCAGGTAGTAGTGACACAGATAGTTGGCGCGGCCCTTCAGCATCGCGATGGACACCGGCACCGCGAGCGCGTCGCGCACGGTCGGGATATCGCGCTGAAAGAGCTGATCCTGCAGATGCTTGGTGCCGGTCGACACGATGACCTTGCCGCCCCACAGCATGGCCGGGACGAGATACGCGTAGGTCTTGCCCGTGCCCGTGCCCGCCTCGACGATGAGCGTGTTTTCGCCGCCGTCGATGGCCGCCTTCGCCGTCGCGATGCCGATGTCGTCGGCCGGCTGTTCGTCGGGCGCGTACGGCTTGTCCGACGGCCCGAGCTTGCGCGCGGGGCGGCGCTGCGCCTCGAACATCGCGGGCTCGGGCATCGCGCGGCCCGACGCTTCCATCGCGGCCGCGACCGAGCGCGCCATTTCGATCTGCGAGGCGCGCGGCCGGTAACCGTCGATCGCGCGCGCGAGCAGTCCTTGCGCGGCGAAGATGGCGTCGAGCTCGACGCTGCGCTTGCCGGTCAGTGCGAGCGGCGCGGTCGCATCGTCAGTGTTTTGTGTGGGTGAGTTCAAGGCGTGCTAGATCCTGCGAGATTCGGCGCGGCCACGTACGCGAGGCGCCGACGCCAGCACGAGCCCGCGGCCGGCGCGCGGCGTTCAGTGCGCGTCCGAGTCCAGCTGCAATTGCAGCAGGAGAATGGTGTCCTTGACCTTGAGCTTGCGCTTTTTCAGGCGTCTCAGCTCCAGGTCGTCGATGCCGGATAGCTTGTCGATCAGCGTGTCCAGGCTATGGTGCTCTTCCTGCAATTGCGCGATGCGATCGCGAAGCACGGCGGCATCCATGGCGGGTTGTCGGGGTGCGTGCGGGGATTCACTCAAGCGCTGCTGCATGCTCGCCTCCTTTCATCCACTTTGCTCGGGCCTGCCCGCGCTCGCGCGGCGAGTCCGACTGTCCTACTTGGCTTGCTGTTGCTGTTGTTGCTGCTGCAGTTTCAGTTGTTGCTGGCGCTCCTGTTCCTGCTGCTGCGCCTTTTCCTGCGCCTTCCTGGCGGCTTCCTTCTGACGCGCTTCGACTTCCGCGCGATGTTGCGCGGCTTCCTGCTGCTTCTGGTCGAAGCGCTGAGCCTTTTGCTCGCGCTCCTGCGCATCCTGCACGCCGCGCGCGCGCGCTTCGTCCAGCTTCTTCTGATAGTCCGCCTGCTTTTGATCGTACGCCGCCTGATTGGCCGCGCGCTGCGGCGCTTCGGCATTGCGCTCGGCGGCGGCGAGCGCGTTCTGGCGCTGCCTGTCCTCGAAAGCCTTCTGGCTCGCCTGCTCGTTCGCCGCGCGCTGCGGCGCTTCCGCCTCATATTGCGCCCGCTTGAGCGCCGTCTGCTGGTCGCGTTGCTTCGCGCGTTCGGCGCGCTGCTCGTCGTCGAGCGCCAGTTGTTGCTGACGGATCTGCTGACGCGTTTCGCGCATTTCGTTGCGCGCGTTGTCGAGACAGTGGTTCACGAAGAACTTGCTGTAGCAGTCGTGCTGCTTCACGCCGTAGCGGTAATTGTTTTCCTCGGTGCGCTGATCCAGCGCCTTCTGACGCTGGGCGAACTCGCCCTTCAGCGCGTCATCGGCGCTTTGTTCGGCCGACGGCGCGCCATCGAGCGGACGCGCGCTCACGGACGTACCGGAATCGATCGGCCTGGCGGATTGGGCGAGCGCGACGTGCGGCGCGAGTGCGCCCGACGCGCACAGCAGCGCCAGAGCCGCGGCGGCAGGCACATTTGAAAGGCGAAAGTTGTGCAAATGGATAAACGGCAACGTGATAGAGAATCAGGTGCAGAAAGGTATGCAATAGGCCTGTGCGATGTCCAAATTCTATCACCGCGCGCCGGAGCGCTCCGCCATTTATGGCAAAATGCCCCGCTCAGTATCCCGGTCCGAACCCCGCTCGCCATGCGGCCGCCCGCCCGCAGCGCCTCGCCTACGCGAATCGGCGCACCCGGGGCGGACTCGCCGCTGCCGAGCCGCAGACAGCGCAGAATCATGACGGAAACCGTAGCACTCAAGATCGTACAGCGCATTGCCACCGAACTCACCGTGCAGCCGCGCCAGGTCGCCGCCGCCGTGCAGCTTCTCGACGAAGGCTCGACTGTCCCGTTCATCGCCCGGTATCGCAAGGAAGTCACCGGCAATCTCGACGACACCCAGTTGCGCACGCTCGAAGAGCGCCTGCTCTATCTGCGCGAACTCGAAGACCGCCGCGCGACGATCCTGCAAAGCATCGACGAGCAAGGCAAGCTCACCGACGAACTGCGCGGCGCCATCGAAGGCGCGGACAGCAAGCAGGTGCTCGAAGATCTCTACCTGCCGTACAAGCCGAAGCGCCGCACGCGCGCGCAGATCGCCCGCGAAGCCGGCCTCGAGCCGCTCGCCCAGGCGCTGCTCGCCGATCCCACACTCGATCCGCAAGCCGAAGCCGCGAAGTTCGTCGATGCGGAAAAAGGCGTCGCCGATACCAAAGCCGCGCTCGACGGCGCGCGCGACATCCTCTCCGAGCAGTTCGGCGAAACGGCGGAAGTCCTCGGCAAGCTGCGCGAGCATCTGTTCGGTCAGGGCCTCGTCATGTCGAGCGTGGTGGACGGCAAGCAAGGCGAGGAAGGCGAGAAGTTCCGCGACTACTACGACTACAGCGAGACGATCCGCACCGTGCCGTCGCATCGCGCGCTGGCGCTCTTTCGCGGCCGCAATGCGGGCGTCCTGAGCGTCAAGCTCGGTCTCGGCGAGGAACTCGACGCGCAGATTCCGCATCCGTGCGAAGCGATGATCGCGCAGAAGGTCGGCATCGCCAATCGTGGCCGCGCCGCCGACAAGTGGCTCTCCGACGTGTGCCGCTGGTGCTGGCGCGTGAAGGTGCAGCCGCATCTCGAAACGGAACTGCTCACGCAGTTGCGCGAACAAGCCGAGCATGAAGCGATTCACGTGTTCGCGCGCAATCTGAAGGACTTGCTGCTCGCGGCGCCCGCCGGCCCGAAGGCTGTGATCGGCCTCGATCCGGGTCTGCGCACGGGCGTGAAGGTTGCGGTCGTCGATCGCACCGGCAAGCTGCTCGCCACCGACACCATCTACCCGCACGAGCCGCGCCGCGACTGGGACGGCTCGCTCGCGAAACTCGCCCGTATCGCGCAGGCGACAAAGGCCGAACTCATCTCCATCGGCAACGGCACCGCGTCGCGGGAAACCGACAAGCTCGCGAGCGAGCTGATCGCGAAGCATCCGGAGCTGAAGCTGCAGAAAATCGTCGTGTCCGAAGCGGGCGCGTCGGTGTATTCGGCCTCCGAGCTTGCCGCAAAGGAGTTTCCGGAACTCGACGTTTCGTTGCGCGGCGCGGTATCGATCGCGCGGCGTCTGCAGGACCCGCTCGCGGAACTCGTGAAAATCGAGCCGAAGGCGATCGGCGTCGGCCAGTATCAGCACGACGTGAATCAGCGCGAACTGGCGCGCTCGCTCGATGCAACCGTCGAGGATTGCGTGAACGCCGTGGGCGTCGATGCGAACACTGCGTCAGTCGCGCTGCTGGCGCGCGTGTCGGGCTTGAACGCGACGCTCGCGCGCAATATCGTCGAGTATCGCGATGCCAACGGGCCGTTCCCGTCGCGCGAGCATCTGAAGAAGGTGCCGCGCCTCGGCGACAAGACCTTCGAGCAGGCCGCGGGCTTCCTGCGCATCAACAACGGCGAAAATCCGCTCGATCGTTCGTCGGTGCACCCGGAGGCGTATCCGGTCGTCGAGCGCATTCTCGCGAAGATCAAGAAGCATATCGGCGATGTGCTCGGCAAGCGCGAAGCGTTGACGGGACTTTCGCCGACCGAATTCGTCGACGAACGTTTCGGCCTGCCGACCGTGCGCGACATTCTCACCGAACTGGAAAAACCCGGCCGCGATCCGCGCCCCGAGTTCAAGACGGCGACCTTCAAGGAAGGCATCGAGAAGATTTCGGACCTCGTGCCGGGCATGATCCTGGAGGGCGTCGTGACGAATGTCGCGGCGTTCGGCGCGTTCGTCGATATCGGCGTGCATCAGGACGGCCTCGTGCACGTCTCGGCGTTGTCGACGAAATTCATCAAGGACCCGCACGAGGTGGTGAAGGCGGGTCAGGTCGTCAAGGTGAAAGTGCTGGAAACCGATGTGAAGCGCCAGCGCATCTCGCTGACGATGCGCCTCGACGACGACCTCGCGCCTGCGACACCGGGCAATGCGGGCGCGCCATCGCGTGGCGGGCAGGATCGCCGTGCGGGCGGCGGACGTGATACCCGCCCGAACCAGCGTCGCGAGCCCGAAGCGGCCGGCGCGATGGCAGCGGCGTTCGCGAAACTGAAACGCTGACGCGCGAAACCGCCAAACAAAAACCCCACGTTTTGCGACGTGGGGTTTTCTTTTTTGCGCTGTCGAGAAAATCGAAGCGTCAGATCTCGATCTTCGTGCCCAGTTCCACCACGCGATTCGCGGGAATACTGAAGAAATCCGTCGGCTTGGCCGCGTTCTGGTGCATCCATGCGAACACGCGTTCACGCCATACCGACATGCCTGGCAATTCCGTCGGCACGACAGTTTCGCGCGCCATGAAGAACGACGTGTCCATCAGTTCGAAAGTCATCGCGTGCGTGCGCGTGATCTGCTCCAGCACGGCCTTCACATCGGGCGTCTCGTTGAAGCCGTAGGCCGCCTTCGTGAGGAACAGCCCGCCGCCGATGTCCTTCACTTCGAGACGATGCGCATCGTCGACATAAGGAATGTCGCGCGTCGTGAAGTTCATGAAGATGGTGCGTTCGTGCAGCACCTTGTTGTGCTTCAGGTTGTGCAGCAGACTCACGGGCACGAGCGAATCGCTGCCGGTGAGATAGATCGCCGTACCCGACACGCGATGCGGCGGATGCGCAAGCAGCCCCTGCAGGAACGGCATCAGCGGGATACCGTCGGCGGCCGTGCGATCCTTCACGATCATGCGGCCCTTGTACCACGTCATCAGCAGGAAGAAGAGCGCCCCGCCGATACACAACGGCAGCCAGCCGCCCTGCTCGATCTTCAGCAGGCTCGCGCCGAAAAAGCCGATGTCGATCATCAGGAACACGGCGATCATCCCGCCGACGAGCCAGCGGTTCCAGCCCCACAGATTCACCATCACGACCGACACGAGGATGGTGGTCGTGAGCATCGTCGCGGTGACGGCGAGGCCGTACGCGGCGGCGAGATTCTCTGAACTCTTGAAGCCGATGACGATGCACAGGATGATGAAAAGCAGCATCCAGTTGACGAGCGGAATATAGATCTGGCCGATCGCCAGTTCCGACGTGTGCAGAATCTTCATGCGCGGCACGTAGCCGAGCTGGATCGCCTGACTCGTCAGCGAGTACGCGCCGGAAATGACCGCCTGCGATGCGATCACCGTCGCAACCGTCGACAGGATCACGAGCGGCAGCAAGGCCCAGTCGGGCGCGAGCAGGAAGAACGGATTCTCGATGGCCTGCGGCGAGTGCATCAGCAACGCGCCCTGCCCGAAATAGTTCAGCAACAGCGACGGCATCACGAAGCCATACCAGCCGTAGCGGATCGGCTTCACACCGAAGTGGCCCATGTCCGCGTACAGCGCTTCCGCCCCGGTCAGCACGAGCACGACCGAGCCGAGCACGATATACGCCTGCACGACGTGCTGCGCCATGAAGGAAAAGGCGTAATACGGATTGAGCGCGGCGATGATGCGCGGCTCCATCACGATATGCATGGCGCCGAGCACCGCGAGCGTCGCGAACCACACGACCATGATCGGCCCGAACAGCCTGCCGACCACCGCCGTGCCGTGGCGCTGAATCCAGAACAGCGCAATGAGGATCACGATCGTGATCGGCAGCACGTACGGCGTGAGCTTGGGCGCGGCGATCTCGAGGCCTTCGACCGCCGACAGCACCGACATCGCCGGCGTGATGACCGCATCACCATAGAACATGCACGCGCCGAAAATGCCGAGCATCATCAGCACGCCCGAGACCTTGCCCCCGCCTCCCACGCTGCGCAGCGCGAGCGTGGTCATCGCGAATACGCCGCCTTCGCCATTGTTGTCGGCGCGCATGACGAACAGCACGTACTTGACGGCGACCACCATGACGATCGCCCAGAAAAGCAGGGAAATGACGCCGAGGATCGACGCCTCGGACAAGCCGATGCCATGCGATGGGCTAAAGGCTTCCTTCAATGAGTAGAGAGGACTCGTGCCGATGTCGCCGAAGACGACGCCGATGGCCGCGAGCGCAAGCGAGGACATGGGTTGTTTATGCTCGTGCGCGTGAGTCGTGTTAGTCATATGAGCGGAATATCCGTCCAGGGCGGAAAAAAAACGAACGCCATTCTATCCAACGTCGCACGATAAGACGCCTGCTCGGGTGTTGCTGCAACGCCACGAGAGACGCGAGTGAGAGTTTAGCATCGTGCCCCGCGTGCGTCGGCGGGCTTGCGCGTCACCATTTGTAGTTACTTCACCGGGTGCTGCAAAAGCAAAACGCCGTTGCGCCCGGCTGTGTGCCAGGCGAACGGCGTCGATCCTGCGTGGCGTTCAGCCCTCGTGAATCACCCGCGTCCGTTTTGCGTGCCTCGCTTGATCCACGCGCCGAGGTTGTGCGGGCGCACCGTGTCCCATTCCTCGAACGGCTGATGAATCCACGGATTCGTTTCAAGATGCTGAACGTGATAGTCGGGCTTGACCTTGGAGCACGCCTTGTACCAGAGCACCGCCGAGCGCACCGACGTGATCGCCGGATAACGCTCCTTCAGATGCTCCTGCACGCGCGCGAGCGTCACGCCCGAATCGACCAGATCGTCGACCAGCAGCACGTTGCCGGAGAGATCGCCGCGCGTCATCGTGATGTACTGCGCGATGTCGAGATCGCCCTGCTCCGTGCCCGCCGCTTCGCGGTACGAACTCGTCGCCAGAATGGCGAGCGGCAGGTCATAGATGCGCGAAAGCTGATCGCCTACGCGCAGGCCGCCGCGCGCAAGACACAGGATCTTGTCGAACTTCCAGCCCGACTCGTGCACCTTCAGCGCGAGGAGTTCGATCAGCCGGTGGTATTCATCCCAGCCGACCCAGAGGTTCTTGTCGTCGTTGCGCGGGTCCGTCATCGCGATCATGGTGAGGCTCTTTCAAATGCTTAGGTTATATACGAAATGTGGCCGCAGGGAGGCGGCCACATTCTTTACAGCGTCCGAATCAGATTGAGGCTCTTGGGCGCTCAGACCTTGAACGGATGGCGCAGCAGGATGGTTTCGTCACGATCCGGACCGGTCGACACCATGTCGATCGGCACGCCCGCCACTTCCTGCACGCGCGACAGATACTTGCGCGCGTTTTCCGGCAGGCTGTCCCATTGCGTGATGCCGATGGTGCTTTCCTTCCAGCCGCCGAAGGTTTCGTACACCGGCTCGCAACGCGCCACTTCCGACGCGCCGCGCGGCAGGATGTCGACCAGCTTGCCGTCGAGCGTGTAGCCCGTGCAGAGCTTCACTTCGTCGAGGCCGTCGAGCACGTCGAGCTTGGTCATGCACAGGCCCGAGATGCCGTTGATCTGGATCGAGCGGCGCAGCGCGGCGGCGTCGAGCCAGCCGGTGCGGCGCGGACGGCCGGTGACCGAGCCGAATTCCTTGCCGACGGTCGCGAGGTTCAGGCCGATCTGATCCTGACGCTGGGCGTTGTCGGCGTCGTACAGCTCGCTCGGGAACGGGCCCGAACCGACGCGCGTGCAATACGCCTTGGTGATGCCGAGAATGTAGTTCAGACGCTGCGGCCCGATGCCCGCGCCTGCAGTGGCCGCGCCCGCGACGCAATTGCTCGACGTGACGTACGGATACGTGCCGTGGTCGATGTCGAGCAGCGTGCCTTGCGCGCCTTCGAACAGCAGGTTGCGGCCGGCGTGGTTTTCGTCGTAGAGGCGACGGGAGACGTCCGTGACCATCGGCGCGAGACGGTCGGCGTAGCCGAGCATCGTCTCGAGCGTTTCCTGAAAGTCGACGGCCTTCGCGCCGAGATACTGCGTCAGCACGAAGTTATGGAATTCGAGCGTCTCGCGCAGGCGTTCCTCGAACACCGCACGATCGAACAGATCCTGCACGCGCAGACCGCGACGGGCCACCTTGTCTTCGTACGCCGGGCCGATGCCACGGCCGGTCGTGCCGATCTTGCCCGCGCCGCGCTTGGCTTCGCGCGCCTGGTCGATGGCGACGTGATACGGAAGAACGAGCGTGGCGGCTTCGGAGATGAACAGGCGCTTGCAGACGTCGACGCCAGCCGCTTCGAGTTCGTCGATTTCCTTGAAGAGCGCTTCCGGCGACAACACGACGCCATTGCCGATGTAACAGGCCGTGCCCGCGCGCATGATGCCCGAAGGAATGAGGCGCAGAATGGTTTTCTTGCCGCCGATGATGAGCGTATGGCCGGCATTGTGACCGCCCTGGAAGCGCACGACGCCCTGGGCGTGGTCCGTCAGCCAGTCGACGATCTTGCCCTTGCCCTCATCACCCCACTGGGTGCCCACCACGACGACATTGCGCCCGGGGTTCACATTCACTGCACTGGCAGACATGTTGATTCGTTAGCTGGTTAAAAACGTATTTTACCTATGTTCGCGAAAGGTTCCGAGTTTTTCGGGCCTGCTTCGCGATTTCGTCACGCTTGTGTGATTGGCATGGACTAAGAAAAAGTCCTTGCCGATCAAGCGATTGTATTTGTCGCGCTCAGTCGCGCGCCTCGACCGTCCACTTGCCGTCGCGCTCGACGAGCACGCGGTCGAACGCGAACTCGTCCAGAACGTGATCGTGGCCGGGCAGCGCCTGAATCACCACTTCGCCGGCGTCGCGCAGCGCAAGAATCGCCGCGAGCAAGGGCTCGTCGTGCTTCCACGGCGCGAGGATCGCGCTGCCCCGCGCATCGACCGGTGAAATGCGCGCCACTTCGCGCAGGTCGAGCGAAAAGCCCGTCGCGGGCCGCGCACGTCCGTACGCGAGACCGACGTCGTCGTAACGGCCGCCGCGCGCGACCGCGTTCGGCACGCCGTCGACGTAAGCGGAAAACATGACGCCGCTGTGATACGCATACCCGCGCAGGTCCGCGAGATCGATCATCAGCTCCGCGCCTTCGACCCGGCCGGCGAGGAACGCGAGATCGTCGAGCGCGCGCGCGATGACCGGCAGATTCGGCAGACGCCCGCGCGCGATCTGCAGCACCGACGCATCGCCATACAGCGACGGCAGCGCGCGCAGCGCCTCGCGCGGCACCTGCCCGAGATGCGCGGTGAGTTCGTTCAGACGCGGCACGTCCTTGCTCGCGAGCGCGTCGTACAGCGCTTCACCGAGCGTGGCCGCAGCGGGCTCCAGTTCCAGCAGCGCGGCAAGCACGCCCGCGTGGCACAGATCGAGACGCACTTTCCTGAAACCCGCCAGATGCAGCGAATCGAGCATCAGTTGCTGAATCTCGAGATCCGCTTCGAGGCCGGCATGGCCGTAGATTTCGGCGCCGATCTGAATCTGCTCGCGCGTCGCATGCAGCCCGCGCGGACGCGTGTGCAGCACGACGCCCGCGTAGCACAGGCGCGTCACGCCCTGCCGGTTCAGCAGGTGCGCGTCGATGCGCGATACCTGCGGCGTGATGTCCGCGCGCAGGCCGAGCGTGCGCCCGGACAGCTGATCGACGAGCTTGAAGGTGCGCAGATTGAGATCGCTTCCGCCGCTCGTCAGCAACGATTCGAGATACTCGAGCATCGGCGGCATCACGAGCTCGTAGCCGTACGAACGGAAACGGTCGAGCAGACGGCGGCGCAGCTCTTCGATCTTGCGGGCTTCCGACGGCAAGACGTCGGCGATATTCTCGGGCAATAACCAGGTGGACATCGATACGTTTCCTACGGGACGCGAGGCTCGGCGCATTTCACGCGGCGCTCGCGGACTTCAACGGTCAGGGACGAAGGGATAAGGACAAGATATGCGAAATGGCGGCGTGCTGCCGGCGGCGCCGGTTCACGTCGCGATCAGCAGCAGAATCAGGCCGAGCACCATCGCGATCAGCCCGCCGATGCGGATATGGTGCAACGGCCGCTCCGCGATGCGGCGAAAGGTATCGCGCCAGGCGGTCGGAAAAACGAAGGGAAACATGCCTTCGATAATCAGCATCAACGCAAGAGCGAGCAGTAACGTCTCGGCCATGTCCGGGGAAGTTGAAGCGCCGCGCGACGGACACAGTCCATTGCGCGGCGCGGGCGATGATCAGCGCTTCGCCGTGGCGGGGGCCGACGCATCCGGCGCGCCGCCCGTCGGGCTCTTCATGAAACGGAAGAAGTCGCTGCTCGGATCGACGACGATCACGTCGCCCGGCTTGAACGTCTTCTTGTACGCTTCGAGGCTGTGATAGAACTGGTAGAACTGCGGATCGCGGCCGTACGCGTCGGCTGCGATGGCCGCCGACTTGCTGTCGCCTTCGCCCTTGATCGACTGCGCCTGGCTGTAGGCGTCCGCGAGAATCGCCTGTTGCGTGCGTTCGGCGTCGGCCTTGATCTTGTCCGCTTCCGCCGTGCCCTTCGCGCGCTCGTTCGCCGCCGCCTGCTGGCGCGCCGCGATCATGCGCTTGTAGACAGAATCGGCCACCGCCGACGGAAAGTCGATGCGCGTCATCTGCAAATCGACGAGTTGCACGCCGAACGCCGCGGCCGCGGCCTCCACGCTCTTCTGCGACTCGCTGGCGAGCGCCTGTTGATTGCCGAGCGCGTCGGTCAGCGAACGCTTCGCGAAGCCGCTCGCGAGCGACGCGCGCGCGAGCGCGACGATGCGCTCCTCAGCCGTCTGCGTGTTCTTCTCGTTGCTTTCGAAAAGCTTCAGCGGATCGGCGACGCGGTACTTGATCACCGTGTTCACCAGCACTTCGTTCTTGTCCGCGGTCGAGAAGCGATCGGCGCCGGATTCGTCGATGGTGAGCGTGCGCGTGTCGATGAGCGTGAGCGTCTGGAACGGCGGCGGCAGCTTGAAGTGCAGGCCGGGGCCTTCCTGTCGCGGATTGCCTTCGCCATGTGCGGCGACGATGGCGGCATGTCTTTCGTCGACGGTGAAGATCATCGACGAACCGATAAACAGCACGATGACGACGGCGACGACGAGCGCAATGATTCGATTCATGTTCGCGCTCCTTATTGCAGGTCTTCCGACCGGCTGCGGGAACGGAACGCGTCGCGCGAGCGCAGCGGATCGCCGGCATTCGCGCTCGCCCCACTTGCGGCGCTGGCAGCGCTCGCCGCGCTGGCGGGTGCGGCCGCGGCCGGCGCCGATGCGCTCGCAGGACCCTGCGCGCGCGCCTGAGGACCTTCGGCCGTAGCCGGAGCACTCGATGCGGCCCCGCCGCTCGTGCCTTCCGTGGATTCCTTCGCCTGCTGACGATTGGCTTCGATGAGCTTGTCGAGCGGCAGATAAACCACGTTATTGCCTGCCTTGCTGTCGACGAACACCTTGGTAGTGCGCGAGTAGATCTGCTGCATCGTGTCCAGGTACATGCGTTGACGAATGACCGCGGGCGCCTTCGAATACTCCGCGTACACCTCCTTGAAGCGTTCCGCGTCGCCCTGCGCCTGCGTGACTTCGCGATTGCTGTACGCCCTCGCCTCGTCGATCAGCTTGCCCGCGTCCGCCTTCGCGCGCGGCAGCAACTGATCTGCGTAGGCTTGCGCGGTGTCGCGCGCGCGCTCGTTGTCCTGGCGCACGCGCGCCGCTTCCTCGAACGCGGACTGCACCTGTTGCGGCACCTGCACGCTCTGCACCGCGACACCCGTGACCTGCAGACCGGTGCGATACGTGTCGAGCGACCGCTGGATGGCTTCGATCAGGCGCGCGCGCAGCGCCTCGCGATCCTTGTAGAGCATGTCGTCCGTCTTGAGTCCGCCCGCGATCTCGCGAATCGCCGCCTGCGCGGCCTGCGTCACGCTGTCATCCGCGTTGACGCTGCGGAACAGGAAATCGGTGGGCGACTTGATCTGATACTGCACGGCGAAGCGCACGTCGACGATATCGGCGTCGTTCGTCAGCAGTGACGCGTCGCGCACGTTGCCTTGCGACAGCGCGGTGCCGCGCCCCACTTCGACAGAACGAATCTGCGACGTATCGACGATGTCGTTCGACTGGAACGGATACGGCAGACGCCAGTGAATGCCTTGCGCGACCGTCTGACGATATTTGCCGAACTGCGAGACGACGCCGACATGTCCGTCCTGAACGACGAACACGCCGCTGCCGAGATAGATGGCGATCAGCACGCCGATGACGATGCCGACACCGATCTTCGTGCCGCGCCCGTTGTCGCGCGGCGCGCCGCCGTTGCCGTTGCCGGGCTTGCGTCCGAACACGCCCGCGAGGCGACGATTGAACTCGCGCCACATCTCGTCGAGATCGGGCGGACCTTCGTCCTTGCCGTTCGGGCGCTTGCCGTCTTGCGGACGCTTCGTGTCGTTCTTCACGCCATTGCCTTCGCCCCGACCCCAGCGCGGATCGTCGATCGAAAAGACGGCATGCTCAGCTTGCCGGTTAGTCCGCTCTTTGTAGTCGTTCACTCGGTGATTCACCATTAGACAGCCGGTCGGCCGGGTCGATGCCGGGGCGATGCGATTCCGAAGCAGCTCAATGTCCGTGCTCGGGAACCTTTCGATCGTCACGCTCAACGGGTGGCCGATGGTCGTCCGGCTGCGCGTTGATGTCGTGTATGGCGTTTGACCCGGACTGCGTGGATTGCGTTGCTTCGGACGCCTCGTGCGACTCCGGAAATTCGGCGAGCACGCTGGGCAGTCCCGCGTCGGGTTCGTCGGATTCCGCCGTGGCGATTTCGGCGATGGCAGCGCGCAGCGCATCGAGCCCCTGACCCGTGCGTGCACTCAAGAAAACGCGCGAAATATTACCATACTCGTCCCTTTCAACCGCCTCGCCGCGGGCCGCGAGTTCGGGCACCGCATCGATCTTGTTGAAGACGAGAATCTGGCGGATATTGTCCGCGCCGATGCCGCGCAACACCTCGTTCACCTGATCGATCTGATCGAGGCGCACCGCGCTCGATGCATCGACGACGTGCAGCAGCACGTCCGCGTGAATGGTTTCCTCAAGCGTCGCGCGGAAAGCCGCGACGAGCTGGTGCGGCAATTCGCGGATGAAACCGACCGTGTCCGACACGACCACATGCCCCGCTTCCTCGCCGAGGAACACGCGGCGCGAAGTCGTATCGAGCGTGGCGAAGAGCTGGTCGGCGGCGTACGCCTGCGCCTTCGTGAGCGCGTTGAAGAGCGTCGATTTGCCCGCGTTCGTATAGCCGACGAGCGACACCGACATCGTCCGGTTGCGCACCCGCTGACGCCGCTGCGTACCGTGCTGGCGGCGCAGTTTTTCGAGCCGCGACTTGAGCGCCTTGATGCGCTCGCCGATCAGACGGCGGTCGGTTTCGAGCTGCGTTTCGCCCGGTCCGCGCAGGCCGATGCCGCCCTTCTGGCGTTCCAGGTGAGTCCACGCGCGAATCAGGCGCGTCGACAGATATTGCAGCTGCGCGAGTTCGACCTGCAGCTTGCCTTCGTGGCTGCGGGCGCGTTGCGCGAAGATATCGAGAATGAGGCTGGTGCGATCGACCACGCGGCGATTCAGCGCGACCTCAAGATTGCGCTGCTGCGCGGGCGCGAGCGCGTGATTGAAGATGACGAGTTCGACGTCGTTTGCTTCGCACTGCAGGCGCAGTTCCTCGACCTTGCCGCTGCCGATGAACATTTTGGCATCGGGGCTCGAACGGCGGCCGGTGAGCGTGACGGCGGGATGGGCGCCCGCACTTTGTGCGAGCAAGCTGAGTTCTTCCAGACTGGCTTCGAAATCGATCTTGCCGAAGTCGATGCCGACGAGCGCTGCGTTGATCAAATTGATGTGTTCAGGTTTTTTGAAGCGACCGGCGAGTTGCTTAATGTTCGCTTTAGAAGTGGCAAATTTGCGCCGGCCGCAACGATGTTTAGGACGGTTCAGCGTCCGGGTGGAAATTCACCGGACGGGCCGGCACGACCGTGGAAATGGCGTGCTTGTAGACCATCTGGGTGACCGTATTTCGGAGCAACACGACGTACTGGTCGAACGATTCGATGTTCCCTTGAAGCTTGATGCCGTTGACCAAATAGATCGACACCGGCACGTGCTCTTTACGCAGTGCGTTCAAAAACGGGTCTTGTAACAATTGCCCTTTGTTGCTCATAGCAAACTCCGTGTTTTTTTGCAGGTTGGAAGTATTGTGGACGAAGAAAAAGAGATCCGCCGACAATCGCTACACTATAGCCGATTTTCGCTGTTTTACGTTTTCGGCCCCCGTCGGCCAAATGGCCAGCGAACGCCGTAACGCAAGGCTTCACGCGGTTCTCACTCCTTGTCCGCGTAAGGATTCCGGCTCGACCGGAACTCTATGCGAAGTGGAGTGCCGGCGAGCCCAAAAGTTTCGCGAAAACGCCCTTCCAGATAACGCTTGTAGGTATCCGTGATCGCGTCGAGCGCGTTGCCGTGCACGACGATGATCGGCGGATTCTGCCCGCCCTGGTGCGCGTAACGCAGCTTCGGCCGCACCGGGCCGCGGCGGCGCGGTTGCTGGAATTCCACCGCATCGATCAGCGCGCGCGTGAGCTTCGGCGTCGGCAGCTTGGCCATCGCGGCGGCGTAGGCATCGTCGACTGATTTCATCAATGCGCCGATGCCCGTCTTCTCCAGCGCGGAAACGTAGTGGAATTTAGCAAAGTCCAAAAACTTGAGCTTGCGCGTGAGGTCCGCCTTCGTGCGCTCACGCACATGCGAATCCAGCCCGTCCCACTTGTTCACGCCCACGACCAGCGCGCGCCCCTGTTCGACCACGAAACCCGCGATGTGCGCGTCCTGTTCCGAAATGTCCTGCTGCGCATCGAGCAGCAGGATCACGACATTGGCGTCCGAGATCGACTGCAGCGTCTTCACGACCGAGAACTTTTCGATCGCTTCGAACACCTTGCCGCGGCGACGCAGGCCGGCCGTGTCGATCAAGGTGTATTTGCGGCCTTGCCGCTCGAAATCAACATAGATCGAATCGCGCGTGGTGCCGGGCATATCGAACGCGATCACGCGCTCCTCGCCGATCAGTGTGTTCACGAGCGTCGACTTGCCGACGTTCGGACGTCCGACGATCGCGATCTTCACGCCGTGCTGCGCCTTCTCTTCTTCCGATTCTTCCGGCTGATCCTTGTACGCGAGATCGAGCGCGTCATTGATCATCTCGAGGACACCATCGCCGTGCGCGGACGAGATCGCGCGCGGGTCGCCAAGGCCGAGTTCATAGAAGTCCGACGCGACCGCCGTGTACTTCATGCCCTCCGCCTTGTTCACGACCAGAAAGAGCGGCCGGCCGGTCTTGCGCAGATAGTCGGCGATCGCCTTGTCCTGCGGCGCGAGGCCGTTGCGCCCGTCGACGATGAACACGACGACGTCGGCTTCTTCGACCGCCTGGCGCGTCTGGCGCGCCATCTCGTGCAGGATGCCGTCCTTCGCCACCGGCTCGAAGCCGCCCGTGTCCACCACGAGATACGGCCGCTCGCCGCCCAGACGGCCTTCGCCGTAATGGCGGTCGCGGGTCAGGCCGGGCAAGTCCGCGACGAGCGCGTCGCGCGAGCGCGTGAGCCGGTTGAAAAGGGTCGATTTCCCCACATTGGGGCGCCCGACGAGGGCAATCACGGGTTTCATCTGATTTTGTTCAAGGTTGAACGCAAGGCGAACGCGGAACGGGCGGTAGAAACATCTCGTTGCGTTCCGCTACGCCGCGCAATGGCTGCGCTTATCGAAAATTAGCATGGATTCGGCTTGCCGCACGCGAGGCGCGTCGGCCGACCAGGCTTGACGGCGGTCATTCGCCGGTTTGCCTCTTGGGAGGCTCATCTTGCGCGACGCTTACGCACGCCGCGCTTCATTCTTGCGACCCTGCTCTTGCATGCGGGTTTTATCGCGATGCGCGCGGCGCACCGCTTCTTTCTCGTGCGGCTTGTCGTGGCGAGCCTGCCGCACCGCCATGAAACGACGGCGCGCTTCTCTGCCGGCAACCGCGAGCGCGCGTCACTCGCGCACGTGGCCGCCGCATTTCGGATCAGTTGCCGGGCCGGAAGCCGTAAAGATCACCGTCATGCGTCTGCACGACGAGCGTGTTGCCCGCGAGCACCGGCGCGGCGGTGATCGCACTGCCGTCGGTCGGCGCGCGGCCGACGAGCTCGCCGTTCTCCACGTTGAGGAAGTGCAGGAAGCCCTTGTAATCACCCACCACGACAGCGCGGCCGAGAATATACGGCACGCTGACACTGCGGTTCTTCAGCGTATCCGTTTTCCAGATCTGCGAGCCATCCGACGCGCGGAACGCGTTGACGACCGACCAGTCGTCCCCGGCCGCGACGATCTGTTCGTCCTGCGCGAGGCCGCTGTCGCTCGAGAAATTCTTTTCCCACACCGGACGGCCCGAGTTCGCATCGAAGCAGCCGATGCGGCCCTGGAACGTCACCGCGCAGGTCTGCGCGCCGACGAGGCCCGGCGCGCCGGTCACGTCGTTGATGCGCTCGACTTCGGTCACGCCCTTCGGATACGACACCGGCGCCTGCCAGTAGGCATCGCCCGTCTGCAGGTTGATCGCCGCGAACGTGCCGCCGGGAAAGCCCGCGAGCACGGCCTGATTGCCGGCGAAGGTCATGCCGGCCGCGACACGCAGGTTCAGCGGTACGGCGCGCAGCTGGAAGACCCACTTCTGTTCGCCGGTCTGCGCGTTGAACGCGATGACCTTGCCGTCGATCGTGCGTACGATCACGAGATCGTTGCCGACGAGCGGCGGCGAGACGATCTCGCCCGGCGCCGTGGCGGTCCACAGCAGCTTGCCGTCGGAGCCGAGCACATCGACCTGGCCCTTCAGGCCGCCAACGGCCGTCAGATTGCCGTCGCTGCCGACGCCGGCGGAGAGATCGTCCTTGAGCTTGGTGCGCCAGACGTCCTGGCCGGTCTTCGAATCGATCTTGGCGACGGTGCCGTTCGTACCGGCGGCGAAGACGTAATCGCCCACTGCCACGGGCGAGAACAGATAACGGCCGGCCTTGCCGACGCTCGCCTTCCACGCCTGGTTGACATTCAACACCGGCTTGAACTCCGCGAGCGGTACCGGCGTGCGGCGCTCATCCTTGGTCGACGAGCAAGCGGCCAACAAGACGGTCATCGCGCAAGCGAGCGGCACAGCGTAGCGTTTCAAAAAAGTCATCGGTGGACGCAACATGAATGGGTGAATTGGGTTGACCGGCGCTCTGCGCCGCGTCGCTTCATGCGACGCTTCGGCGCGGCGGCTCGATTGAGCGATGGTTGACGATACGAAAACGCAGCGGATCAACCGCCGAGCGCATCGAGCTTGAACTGGATCAGCTGACGCGCGGACGTGTCGTTCTCGGGCAGCGCGGCGAGCGCGACCTGGTAAGCCGAGCGCGCATCGTCGCGTTTGCCTTGGGCGGCGAGCAGGTCGCCACGGCGATCCGCGATCACGCCCTTGAACGCATCGAGAGGCTGATCCGCGAGCAGCTTCAGGCCTGCGTCGTAGTTCTTCTCGTCGAGCAGAACGAGCGCGAGACGCAGCTTCGCGATCTGCTTGTACTCGTTGTCCTTCGCGTGATCGATGGCCCATTGCAACTGAGCCTTCGCACCCGCCGTGTTGCCCGCCATGTAGAGCGATTTGGCGGCCGCGAGCGCGGACATCTGCGCGTAGCCCGTACCGCCGAACTTGTCTTCCATGTCCGTCGCCACACGTGTGACCAGCGCCTGATCGTTGCCGTTCACCGCCTGCTGCAGGTGGTCGTACAGCACCGATGCCTCGGCTGCCTGATGGCGCTGCCAGTAGTTCCAGCCGTTGTAGCCGGCCGAAATGACGAGCGCCACGAGCACGATCCAGGTCGTGGCGTTGCCCCATTTGGCCCACCAGGCCTTTACGCTTTCAAGTGATTCTTGTTCGTCGTGATAGCTCATCGTCCAGCTATTCCTTCCTGCGTTTCAAATTCCTCAACGAGTGGCGCGCTTTTCAGGCACCCTCGTCATCGGCGGTTGCAACCATCGCATTGATTAGGTATTCGGTCAAGTCTTCCGCCGGAACGTTGACCTGCTCGTTCTTTTGCCCGTCGGACATTTCGTTGCCCGAACGGCGCAGCGGTTTGACGCCGATCATGCCTTGCGCGAGTTCGTCCTCGCCGAGCACGATCGCGAAGGCCGCGCCGCTCGCGTCGGCCTTCTTCATCTGCGACTTGAAGCTCGAGGACGCACCGTCCGGGCTGCAATGCAGGATGACGTCGAGACCGGTATCGCGCAGACGCTCGGCGACGATGAACGCCTGCTCCGCCGCCTGTTCGCCCTGATGCACGACGTACACATCCGTGCCTTCCGCTTCCGGCACGAGTTGCTCTTCCTTCAGCAATTCGAGGATGCGCTCGACGCCCATCGCCCAGCCGCACGCGGCCGTCGGCTTGCCGCCGAGCTGCTCGATCAGCGGGTCATAGCGACCGCCACCCGCTACCGTGCCTTGCGCGCCGAGCTTGTCGGTGACCCACTCGAACACGGTGAGGTTGTAGTAGTCGAGACCGCGCACGAGGCGCGGATTGATCTTGAACGGAATGTTGTTGGCCTTGAGCAGCCGCTGCACGCCATCGAAATGCTTGCGCGACGCATCGCCCAGAAAATCGACGAGCTTCGGCGCGTTCTGCGCGATCTCCTGCATGGCAGGATTCTTCGTGTCGAGCACGCGCAGCGGGTTCGTGTAGAGCCGGCGCTTTGCTTCCTCGTCGAGCGAATCGACATGCTTCTCCAGGTACGCGATCAGTTCCTTGCGATGCGCGGCGCGCTCCTCGGCCTGCCCGAGCGAATTCAGTTCGAGGCGAATGCCGGTGAGCCCGAGATCGTCCCAGAGACGCTGGCACATCATGATGATTTCGGCGTCGGTATCCGGGCCCGCGAAGCCGAGCGCTTCCACGCCGACCTGATGGAACTGCCGGTAACGCCCGCGCTGCGGACGCTCGTGACGGAACATCGGGCCGACGTACCACAGGCGCTTCGGGCCGTCGTACAGCAGGTTGTGCTCGATGGTCGCTCGCACCACGGCAGCGGTGTTCTCCGGGCGCATCGTCAGATGCTCGCCGTTCAGGGAATCCGTGAAGCTGTACATCTCTTTCTCGACGATATCGGTCACTTCGCCGATACCGCGCGTGAACAACTGCGTATGCTCGACGATCGGCGTGCGGATGTTCTGATATCCGTAAGCGCGCAGCATCGACTTGACGGTGGTTTCGAAGAAATCCCACAACGCGGCATCCTGCGGGAGGATGTCGTTCATGCCCTTCACGCCGCTCAGTTTTTCGAGCCGTTTCTTCTGTTCAGTCATCTGTCTTCAAAGGGTTGCGGTAGATGTCTCTTCACGCTTGCCTGCTTCCTGCCCGTAGGTGCGCTCGACATAGTCGCTGACGATTTGCTGGAATTCCTCGGCGATGCGCTCGCCGCGCAGCGTCTTTACCTTGACGCCGTCGATGAACACGGGCGCCGCCGGATTTTCGCCCGAACCCGGCAAGCTGATGCCGATGTTCGCGTGCTTCGATTCACCCGGCCCATTGACGATGCAGCCCATCACTGCGACATGCATTTTCTCGACGCCGGGGAAACGGTCGCGCCACGTGGGCATCGAGTTGCGCAGATACGACTGGATTTGCGAGGCGAGTTCCTGGAACAGCGTGCTGGTCGTACGGCCGCAGCCGGGGCACGCGATGACCATCGGCGTGAAGGAACGCAGGCCCATCGTCTGGAGGATTTCCTGGCCGACGACCACTTCACCCGTGCGCGCGCCGCCCGGCTCGGGCGTGAGCGAGATGCGGATGGTGTCGCCGATGCCTTCCTGCAGCAGCACCGACAGCGCCGCCGTCGACGCGACGATGCCCTTCGAACCCATGCCCGCCTCGGTCAATCCGAGGTGCAGCGCGAAGCTGCAACGCTTCGCGAGTTCGCGGTAGACGGCGATGAGGTCCTGCACGCCGCTGACCTTGCACGACAGGATGATCTTGTCGCGCCCGAGGCCCAGTTCGACTGCGCGCTCCGCCGAGCCGATCGCCGACTGGATCAGCGCTTCGTACATCACGCTTTGCAGTTCCCATGGCGTCGAGCGCGCGGCGTTTTCGTCCATCATGCGCGCGAGGAGGTCCTGATCGAGACTGCCCCAGTTCACCCCGATTCGCACCGGCTTGTCATATTTGATCGCGGCTTCGATCATCTGCGCGAACTGCGTGTCGCGCTTCGCGCCCTGCCCGACGTTGCCCGGATTGATGCGGTACTTCGAGAGCGTCTCAGCGCACGCGGGATAGTCGCGCAGCAGCAAATGGCCGTTGTAATGAAAGTCGCCGACCAGCGGCACCGTGACGCCCATGCGATCGAGCTGCTCGCGC
Organism: Caballeronia sp. NK8; assembly: GCF_018408855.1. GTDB lineage: Bacteria > Pseudomonadota > Gammaproteobacteria > Burkholderiales > Burkholderiaceae > Caballeronia. Next base: position 1,687,253 of record NZ_AP024322.1, read on the forward strand.
ACATGCGGCACGGCGGCCGCCGCTTCCGGTGTGTTCACGGTGATGCGGACGAGTTCGGAACCTGCCTGCGCGAGTTCCTTGATCTGGATCGCGGTGCCGATCGCGTCGGCGGTGTCGGTGTTGGTCATCGACTGCACGCGCACTGGCGCGTCGCCGCCGATCGTGACGAGCTGGCCGCCCCAGCGCACATCGACCGCATGCGACGCACGACGCGCCAATGACCCGCCGAAGACCGGTTCGGTCGAACAAATCTTGCTGCTAATCAGAGATTGAGCTTCGGATTGCATCGAAAAACCCTTTGGCAACCGTCGCGCCGAAGAGGCGGCGAGTTGCGTGTGTTTAATCTCAAACGGGCGTCACGGCCTGCACCGTGACGCCCCTGACTGATCGGTCGCGTTTTGCTCTGACGACCTCGCGCGCTCAGGGCAGCGAAAGGCGCGCGACGTTTCCGCGTGCGGATGAATAGCGCTTGGCGTCGACCGGTTCGTCGTCGACGGACAGGGATTCGACACCCTTCACGTTGCCGACGGTCACCTTGAACGGCGCCTCGCCTTCCACGCGCTGCGTGTTGCCGGCGCGCACGAGGCCGGAAAACAGCACCTTGCCGTCCTTGCCGCGCACGCTGAACCAGCTATCTTCCTTCACTTTCAATTCGACTGCGCCGGAGCCGCTGCCCGCGACCGTCGGAGCGGACGCCGCAGCCGGTGCCACCTTCGCCGCCGATGCAGCCGCCGGCGCGCTCGCGCCCTGCACCGCCGACAGCGTAGACGACGAGGCCGGCAGCGCATTCGTGCCGAGCGGACGCGGCATCGGCTGCTCGCCGGGAGCGGCCGCCACTTCGGGCAGCGACGCTTCGCCCGTGTTCGCAGCGGCCGCCTCGTCGGGCGTCGGCGCGGACGACGTGGCGGCCGGCTCGTTCGACGTCGAACTCGGCGTCGACGAAAGGCCAACGCCCGTGCTCGCCTTCAGGCGCGCGAGCCAGTTGCTCGAATCGCCGCCGGTGTGCCACATCACGAGCACCGCCAGCACGACGATGATCGCGAGGACGCCCCACATCCACGAACGCCGGCGACCCGACGATTTGCCGAGCGGCACCGACACGCGTCCGCGCGGCAGACCCGCGCCCGCCGATGCCGGCACCTTCAGATTCTGCTCGAGGTCGCCGCCAGTGCGCCGGAACGCCTGCGTGAAGGGCGCCGGATCGGCACCGAGGATTTTCGCGTAGCTGCGCACGATGCCCGCGGCAAACGTGCGATCGGGCAGATGACTGATATCGCCGGATTCGAGCGCGAGCAGCTTCGACGGCGACACCTTGAGGCGCGCCGAAACGTCGTCGATCGACCATGCTTTCGCCTGACGGAGCTGCGCGAGACGCGCGCCGACCGCCTGTATCGAGTCCAGCGGCACCGCCTGACTCGGATTCGACGCCGCCCCTTCCGCACCGGTCTGACCGTCGTGCTGACCGCCGGGCCGGTTACCGGTTTGACCGCCGAAAGGCGTCGGGTGCTGCGGCTCACTCATGCCAAATTCCTCGCATCGATTCTTCTATATAGCGCTATTGCTACGTTCGGTTCGAAAAAACCATGTGAACGATACAACCCCGGCGCCATTGCAGACCGCTTTATAACAAAATGTTCGGCTTTTCGTGCCACGTGCTGGCGTTTGGTACGCTTTTCGCTGCGGCCGTTTCACCTTGAACTGCCGTCAGACCGCGCGCACCTCGATCGTCTTGCCGCCCGTCCGGCTCATGCGCTCCGCGAGACGCGTGCGATCCTGCACCGCGCCGGCAAGCTGGCCACAGGCGGCGTCGATGTCGTCGCCGCGCGTCTTGCGCACCGTGGTGACGACGCCCGCGTCCATCAGAACCTGCGCGAAACGCTTGATCTGCTCATTCTTCGAACGCGTCAGGCCCGATTCCGGGAACGGATTGAACGGGATGAGGTTGAACTTGCACGGCACGTCGCGCGTGACGGCGAGCAATTCGCGCGCGTGCGCCTCGCTGTCGTTCACGCCGTCGAGCATGCAATATTCGAACGTGATGAAGTCGCGCGGCGCAACCTTCAGGTAACGCTGGCACGCGGCCATCAATTCGCGCAACGGATACTTCTTGTTGAGCGGCACCAGCATGTCGCGCAGCGGATCGTTCGGCGCGTGCAGCGACACCGCGAGCGCGACGGGCAAGTCCGCCGCCAGACGGTCCATCATCGGCACGACGCCGGACGTGGACAGCGTCACGCGCCGGCGCGACAGGCCGTAGGCGTTGTCGTCGAGCATCAGGCGCATGGCCGGCACGACGGCGTCGTAATTGAGCATCGGCTCGCCCATGCCCATCATCACGACGTTCGTGACGACGCGTTCGCCCTTGCCCGGGCCGCCGACCTCACGCCCGAGCGACCTGCGCAGCGCGAACTCCGCCATGCGCAACTGACCGATGATCTCGCCCGTGGTCAGGTTGCGGGAAAAGCCCTGCTTGCCGGTGGAACAGAACCGGCAGTTCACCGCGCACCCCGCCTGCGACGACACGCACAGCGTGCCACGCGTTTCTTCGGGGATGAACACGGTTTCGACCGCGTTGCCGTTGCCGACGTCGATCAGCCACTTGCGCGTGCCGTCGGTGGAAACGTGGTCCTGAATGATGTCGGGCATCGCCATATTGGCGCGGCCCTTGAGTTTTTCGCGCAGCGATTTCGCGAGGTCCGTCATGCCGTCGAAGTCGTCGGCACCGTATTGATGGATCCAGCGCTGCAATTGCTTGGCGCGAAACGGCTTTTCGCCCAGGCTCGCGCAATACGCGGTGAGCCCGGCGGCGTCGAGATCGAGAAGATTGACGGTGGTGCTGCTCGTCATGTCGAATTCTGCCATTTCAGATTTGCGAAGCCCGAAAGATGTCTTCCGGGACCGTTCGCGCCATTTCCTGCTTCTGTTCGTACCGCTTTTTCTTGCGTCGAGGCGCGATGCGCGCGACGGTCATTCGGACCGTCGCGCCGTACAACGCGGAAATTAACGCGAGTAGACGTTGACTTCCGGGAAGAAGAAAGCAACTTCCTGCTTTGCGGTTTCCGGAGCGTCCGAGCCGTGCACGGCGTTGGCGTCGATGCTGTCGGCGAAGTCGGCGCGGATCGTGCCTTTGTCTGCCTTCTTCGGATCGGTCGCGCCCATCAGGTCGCGGTGCTTGGCGATCGCGTTTTCACCTTCCAGCACCTGAATCACGACCGGGCCGGAAATCATGAATTCCACGAGATCCTTGAAGAACGGGCGTGCAGCGTGCACAGCGTAGAACTTTTCTGCGTCGCCGCGCGACAGATGAACCATGCGCGACGCGATGATCTTGAGACCTGCGTTCTCGAAACGGCTGTAGATCTGGCCGATAACGTTCTTTGCCACTGCGTCCGGCTTGATAATCGACAGGGTGCGCTCGATCGCCATGAAAAACTCCAAATAATGAACGGTTTACGGATTAAAACGAATCGACAATTGTAGCACGAAGCAAGGTATCATTGCGATTGAAACCTTACGGTACCGTAAGGATCAAACACAGCGAAGACTTACGCGCCGGAACGCCGAATCAACCTTTCGAACTATTGAATTCGGCGCGCGCCGGGGTCATATTGGAGCCGTACGCTGCGTTGCAACCTGGCGCACCATGCCGCGGATGCACCAAAACGGTCCTAATACTGGTTTAAGTCCGGCACCTTATCATTCGCGTGTGACGGGCGTAGCGGGAAGACCAAACCACAGACAATTGGAGCAAGGAGAAACCATGAACGAATCACCCTACGGCTTTGGCCGGAATGGCAGCGTCACCTCGGTCGAGGTGCGCAACCGCGTGCTGCGCAACACCTACTGGCTGCTCGCGCTCTCGATGGTGCCGACGGTGCTCGGCGCGTGGGTCGGCGTCGCGACGGGCTTCTCGCTGTTCGCCGCCACCAGCCCGGCGATGAGCTTCATCGCGTTTCTCGCCATCGCGTTCGGCTTCATGTTCGCGATCGAGAAGACCAAGGACAGCGGCATGGGCGTCGTGGTCCTGCTCGGCTTCACGTTCTTCATGGGCCTGATGCTGTCGCGCCTGCTGAGCTTCATCCTCGGCTTCTCGAACGGTCCGCAGCTCATCATGATGGCTTTCGGCGGCACGGGCGTGATCTTCGCCGCGATGGCAACCATCGCCACGGTCAGCAAGCGTGATTTTTCGGGACTCGGCAAGTTCCTGTTCATGGGCGTGATCGTGATTCTGCTCGCCGCGTTCGCGAACATCTTCCTGCAGTTGCCGGCGCTGATGATGACGATCTCCGTGCTCGCCATCGTGATCTTCTCGGCGTACATGTTGTTCGACGTGCAGCGCGTGGTGAACGGCGGTGAAACGAACTACATCAGCGCGACGCTCGCGATCTACCTCGATCTGTACAACGTGTTCACGAACCTGCTGGCGCTGCTGGGCATTTTTGGCGGCAACCGCAACTGATCGGCGGATCGTTTCCCGAAACGAAAAACCGGCCTTCGGGCCGGTTTTTTTGTGCCTGCGGTCTTCTTACGAAGCGCGTCGATCAGTCCCGCTCGAACAGCGCGATCGACTCGACGTGCGACGTGTGCGGAAACATGTTCACCACCCCCGCGCCCTTCATCCGATAACCGGCTTCGTGCACCAAGAGGCCCGCGTCGCGCGCAAGCGTCGCCGGGTTGCACGACACGTAGACGATGCGCTTCGGCAACGGACCGTCGCCGCTCTGCGCGATGTCCGCGAGCGCCTTCGCTACCGCGAGCGCACCTTCACGCGGCGGATCGACCAGAAACTTGTCGAACGCGCCGAGCGCGCGAAGGTCGTCGGCGGTGACTTCGAACAGGTTGCGGCATGCGAACGACGTATGCCCGTCGACGCCATTGGCCTTCGCGTTCTCCAGCGCACGCGCGGTCAGCGCCTCGCTGCCCTCGATGCCCACCACTTCGCGCGACACCCGCGCGAGCGGCAGCGTGAAATTGCCGATGCCGCAGAACAGATCGAGCACGCGGTCGGACTTTTCCGGCGCGAGCAGGCTGAGCGCCCGGCTCACCAGCACGCGATTGATCTGGTGATTTACCTGCGTGAAATCGGTCGGCTTGAACGGCATGCGGATATCGAATTCCGGCAGCGTGTAAGCCAGTTCCTGATCGAGCGGATAGAACGGATAGACCGTATCCGGGCCCTTCGGCTGCAGCCAGAACTGCACGCCGTGCTCGTCGGCGAACGCGCGGATCAACGCTTCGTCCGCTTCGGTCAGCGGCTCCAGAATGCGCAGCACGAGCGCGGTGACGTCGGTACCGAGCGCGAGTTCGATCTGCGGCATGCGATCGCGGATCGAGAGCCCGGCCACCAGATGGCGCAGCGGCACGAGCATCGCGGAAACGTGCGGCGGCAGCACTTCGCAGCTCGTCATGTCGGCGACATAGCTGCTCTTGCGCTCATGAAAGCCCACCAGCACGCCGCCCTTCTTTTCGACGTACCTCACAGTGAGGCGCGCGCGATAGCGATACCCCCACGACGGACCGTGAATCGGCCGGAACATGGTTTCCGCGCGCAGCTTCGACAGATGCTGCAGGTTGTCTTCGAGCACGCGCTGCTTCACCGCGATCTGCGCGCGCACATCGAGATGCTGCATCGAGCAGCCGCCGCAGGTGCCGAAAAACCGGCACTTCGGCCTGGTGCGCAACACGCTCTCGCGCAGCACGTTCACCACTTGCGCCTGCTCGAAACTCGGCTTCTTGCGAAAACTCGAATAGCTGACGCGTTCGCCCGGCAGCGCGCCTTCGACGAAGATCACCTTGCCCGGCTCGCCGTCCTCGTTGACCAGACGGCCGACGCCGCGCGCTTCCATATCGAGCGACTCGATTTCTATTTCCGGGGCGACGAAATTCGGATCGGGCGTGACGCACTTCGCCGGCGCGGCGCGGCGGCGATGGGGAGTTTTTCGGGCGGCTTCAGACACCTGCGTACTTCCTGGCTAACGAATGGCAAAGGCGAGATTGTAGACGAACGTCACCGCATCAACGTCCGAACGCGGCCAGATACTCGGCCCAGTGCGGCGACGATTCCTGCGCGAGCGCGTTCTTCACGACATTGATTTCATCGGCGTATTCGTCGGGCGTGAAGCCGCCGCGCATCATCTGAAACCGGCAGTACATGAGGTACGTATTCACGACATCGGTTTCGCAATAATTGCGAATGTCGTCGATCTGGCCGTCGCAATAAGCTTCCCACACCTTGCCGCCGTCCATGCCGAGCTTGCCGGGAAAGCCGCACAGCTTCGCGAGCGCATCGAGCGGCGCGCTGGCGCGCGCCTGATACATCGCGAGCACGTCCATCAGGTCGATGTGGCGCATGTGATAGCGGCTGATGTAGTTGTTGAACTTGAATTCGCGGTCGTCCTGGCCGAGGTCCCAGTAGCGCGGCGCGGCGATGCCGTGCACGAGCGCGCGGTAATGCAGCACGGGCAGATCGAAGCCGCCGCCGTTCCACGAGACGAGTTGCGGCGTGTACTTCTCGATCACGCGATAGAACGACTGGATGAGCGCCGCTTCGCCGTCGGTGGTCGTGCCGAGCGAGCGCACGCGAAAGCCGGTGTTGTCGCGAAACACGCAGGAAATCGCCGCGACGCGTTGCAGATGATGCGGCAGAAAGTCATTGCCGACGCGCTCGCGGCGTGCTTCGAACGCATGTTCGGCCACCTCGCGATCGGAGAGATCGTCGGGCAAATCTTCTAGACGGCGAATGCCGTCGACATCGGGGATGGTCTCGATGTCGAAAACGAGAATCGGTGTCATTGAATCCTGAAACGCGACGCCCCGTTTTTGAAGGGCGTCGCCAAAGCGTTAGAGCACGGCATCCTTGCGAACGCCGTTGGAGGCGAAAAAGCGCTTGAGCCGCACGAGCGCCTCTTGCTGGATCTGCCGCACGCGTTCGCGCGTGAGACCCATTTCATCGGCGAGTTCTTCGAGCGTGGCGGGCTCGATATGGTTCAACCCGAAGCGCCGTTCGATCACGTGCCGGTGTTTATCGGACAGGCGCGACAGCCACAGACGCGTGAGCGATTCCAGTTCGCGATGCTGCACTTCCGCGTCGGGCGACTGGCTCTGATCGTCCGAAAGCAGATCGAGCAAGCTGCTGCCCGGATCGAGATCGAGCGGCGCGTCGAGCGAAGCCGTGTGTTCGTTGAGCGCGAGGATGTCGGTGACTTCCTCGGGCGTCTTGCCGGTGAGATACGCGATGTCGTCGATGCTCGCGTCGCGGCGCTCGGGTGCGACGCTGTCGGCCGAATTGGCGGAATTTTTTTCCAGATGGCGCTTCGCGCGCAACACCTGATTGAGCTCGCGAATCACATGCACCGGCAGGCGCACCGTGCGCGCCTGATTCATGATCGCGCGCTCGATGCTCTGGCGGATCCACCAGGTGGCATACGTCGAAAAACGAAAGCCGCGCGTCGGGTCGAATTTCTCGATGGCGTGCATGAGGCCGAGGTTGCCTTCCTCGATCAGATCGAGCAAAGGCACGCCGCGATTGAGATACCCCTTCGCGATACTGACGACGAGCCGCAGATTGCGCTCGATCATCACCTGCCGCGCCTCGAATTCGCCCGCCTTCGCGAGCCGCGAATAGCGCTGCTCTTCCTCGACCGTCAACAGCGGCTTCACGCTGATGCGGTTCAGGTAGTGCTGAATGGTGTCGGCCGTGAGTTCGGCCTGCAGGAGCGAACGGAAATCGTCGGCGTCCGGCTGGGGCTCGTTCGCGTTTTCACTCGCGTCGTCGCTGCCCTTGTCGCGGCTTCCGCCCTCTTCCTCGGAGTCGACATCGACATCGACGTTATCGATGTCGTCGTCATGAGTCGAAGCACCGTCTTCCACCGACACTTGCAAAGGTCGGCTGATCGTCTCAGTCTCGGCTTGCGGCAGGCGGCGCTTCGTTTTTGGCATGATGGTTTCGCTTTATTGCGGCGGCAAATACTTAAGTGGGTCAACAGGTTTTCCCTGCCGGCGAACTTCGAAATGCAACATCACGCGGTCCGAATCGCTGTTCCCCATCTCAGCGATCTTCTGCCCTTTTGTCACCGCGTCTCCCTCTTTTACCATCAAAGCGCGGTTATGTGCGTACGCGGTGAGAAAAGTCGCATCATGTTTGATAATAATGAGATTGCCGTAGCCGCGCAGCCCATTTCCGGAATAAACCACCCGGCCATCCGCCGACGCGTTGACCGCGTCTCCCGCCGCACCGCCAATATTCAAACCCTTGTTCTTCGCGTCATCGAACGTGCCGAGAATCGGCCCGCGCGCCGGCCAGATGAACGCCGGCTGGCCCGTGGGCGCCGCCGCGTTCGCGTCCGCGCCAGGCACACCCGGTACGCCCGGCGTCGATGCCGCGCCCGGAGTTCCGGGCGCCGCGCCCATGCCCGAATTCGGACCGTAATACGGCGGCTGCGCGGCCCCGCCCGCTGGCGGCGTGGCGTACGCATTCGCGCCGTTGAGCGGCTGCGTCTGCACGCCGCCGCCGACGATCGGCGCCGTCGCCACACCCGGTGTCGCCGCGGCGAGGTTCGCGCCCGGAGGCGCCACACGCATCAACTGCCCAACTTCGATCTGGTTCGGGTTGGTCAGGTTGTTCCACGTTGCGATGTCGTGATAATTCTGACCGTTTTCCAGTGCTATCCGATATAGGGTATCGCCCGGTTTTACACGGTAATAGCCTGGCGGCGGCGGACCGTTGTCCGGCGTCTGGGCCGCCGTCGTGCCGATGGGCGCGCCCGTTCTGTCGACGACCGGCGCCATGTCCATGCGCGTCGAACACGCCGCCAGCGCGGACAACGCCAGCACGCACACGCCGCGCTGCGCCGCGCTCAGGCGTTGGTCCGCACTTCCTTCTCGCAAAGCACGCAGGATACTCATCGGGTCAAATCACTCCGGATTTTAAGGGTACAAAAAAGACGCGATCGAGCTGCTCTTCCCGCCACTGTGTCGCCGACACGCGCGTGACGAGCGTCAGCACCTGCGACTGCGCGGCCTGCGATCCGACCGGCGCGACGAGCTTGCCGCCCACCGCCAGTTGGTCGAGCAAGGCCTGCGGCACGTCGAGGCCCGCGCAGGCGATCACGATTGCGTCGAACGGCGCGGCCGCGGGCAAACCCAGGCGGCCATCGCCGTAATGCAGCCTGATGTTCGGCACGCGCAGCGGCCGAAGGTTGAGCTTGGCGCGCTCCGACAGCGGACGCACGCGCTCGATCGAATAAACCTCAGTGGCGACCTGAGACAGCACGGCTGCCTGATAGCCGCAGCCCGTGCCGATCTCCAGCACCTTGTTCAATGCGCGCCCCGTCGCGACGAGCTCGATCATGCGCGCGACGACGGACGGCTTCGAGATGGTCTGGTGATGACCGATCGGCAGCGCTGCGTCTTCATAAGCCTGCGCGGCGAGCCCCGGATCGACGAACATGTGGCGCGGCACGACCGACATCGCGTTCAGCACGCGCGGATCGGTGATGCCGTTCGAGCGCAGCCGTTCGACCATGCGCTCGCGCACCCGTTCCGAGGTGAGCGTCTGCGTGCTCGCGAGCGCGACGTTGGGCGCACCTTTTCGGGTCGCGGTCGTGGCGGCAGCCGGGTCGCGCTCGGCGGGCCGCGTCGTTGCGCGCAACGCGCTCGCGCGCGGCGCGTGAGACGCATGGCTCTTGCTCGCGGACGAAACCGGTTTCGTCGCGCCAATTGCCGCCTTCGAATCGGAACGCGCGGGAAAAACGGAAGTGGCCGGCTTCGCGGACGCCGCCGCCGTGGCGGGATTCTTCATCGGCGCGCGCGTCGCGGACGCAGACGGCTTGGCCGGTTGCGTCGGCGCTGACTTGAGCGCTGAAACGGCAGCCGGTTTGCCGCGCGAATCCTGTGCGCGCGTCGCGGGCTTGCGTGGCTCGCGAACCAGATCCGCGAGCGCCAGCGGAAAGCGCTTGGCGCGCTCCTCGCTCATGTGCGGCCGCTCCCGGCACGGGCCCATTCGCGCGTCTCGGCCATGAGCTTCGTATGCGTCAGGTCGAGTTGCAGCGGCGTGATCGAGACGAAACCGTTCGCGACCGCGTGGAAATCGGTGCCTTCGCTGGCATCGAGCGCGTCGCCGGACGGGCCGATCCAGTAGATCGGATTGCCGCGCGGATCGCTCTGGCGGATCACCGGCTGCGAAGGATGACGCTTGCCGAGGCGCGTCACTTTCCATTCGCGCAGTTGATCGTAAGGCAGGCTCGGGATGTTTACGTTCAGCAACGGATGGCCCGGCATCGGATGTTCGAGGAAATGCGCGACGATCTCCGCGGCGACGCGCGCCGCGTCTTCGAGATGGAGCCAGTCGCGGCCGACGAGCGAGAACGCGATCGCCGGAATGCCGAACATGAAGCCTTCGGTGGCAGCCGCGACCGTGCCCGAGTACAGCGTGTCCTCGCCGACGTTCTGCCCGTTGTTGATGCCCGACACGACGAGATCCGGCTGCTGCTCGAGCATGCCGGTCAGTGCGATATGCACGGAATCGGTCGGCGTACCGTTCACGAAATTGAAACCGTTCGGCGCCTGATGCACGCTCAGGGGCCGCGACAGCGTGAGCGAGTTGGAGGAGCCGCTGCAGTTTTGCTCCGGCGCCATCACGGTCACTTCGCCGAGCGGCTGCAGGACCTCGTGCAGCACATTGATGCCGCGCGCCAGATAACCGTCGTCGTTGCTGAGTAGGATTCGCATCCGATGATTGTAACCGAGGAACATGGCGCGACGACCACTCGCAGGCTCGCGCGCGACGTCGTCCCTGCCCTACACTGAGGCCACATTTCCATGAGGAGACGCCATGCGCGCCGTACGCTGCAACGAACACGGATTGCCCGACACGCTTTGCATCGAAACCCTGCCCGACCTGCATCCGGAAGCGGGCGAAGTCGTCATCGACGTGAAAGCGGCGAGCGTCAATTTCCCCGACGTGCTGATCATCCAGAACAAGTACCAGTTCAAGCCGCCGCTGCCCTTCACGCCGGGCGCGGAGTTCGCGGGCATCGTGCGCGAAGTGGGCGCGGGCGTCACGCGCCTCGCGCCGGGCATGCGCGTGGCCGCCTACACCGCGCAGGGCGCGTTCGCCGAACAGGCGCGCGCGCGGGAAGCGGATTGCATCGTGTTGCCCGATGACGTCGATCTCGCCGACGCCGCCGCGTTCACCCTCGCATACGGCACGTCGTACCACGCGCTGGTCGATCGCGGTCAGCTCAAGGCCGGCGACACGCTGCTCGTGCTGGGCGCGGCGGGCGGCGTCGGCATCGCGGCGATCCAGATCGGCAAGATCGTCGGCGCGCGCGTGATCGCGGCGGCGTCGAGTGCGGAGAAGCTCGCGTTCTGCCGCGAGCATGGCGCCGACGAGGTCATCGACTACGCCAGGGAAGATCTGCGCGAACGCATCAAGGCGCTGACCGGCGGCGACGGGCCGGACGTCATTTTCGATCCCGTGGGCGGCGCGTATGCGGAGCCCGCGTTTCGTAGCATCGGCTGGCGCGGGCGGTATCTGGTCGTCGGCTTCGCGAACGGCGAAATCCCGAAGCTGCCGCTCAACCTCGCGCTATTGAAAGGCGCGAGTATCGTCGGCGTGTTCTGGGGCGGTCACATGCAGCGCGAGCACGGACTCGCCGATCAGGAGTTCGCGACGATGGTCGACTGGATCAAGGCCGGCAAGCTGCGTCCGGTCGTCACGAAACGCTATTCGCTCGACCAGACGCCGCAGGCCCTCGACGACATGATGCAGCGCCGCGTGACCGGCAAGATCGTGATCGAGCCGTGACATGCGGCCTGCTATCATCGCGCGCTTTCGAAAGCGTTCCATTGAAACATGACGAGCACCCGACCCGACGTCAGCGTCATCGTGCCGGTCTACAACTGCGCGGCGTGGCTCGAAGCCCAACTCTGCTCCGTGCTGGATCAGGAAGGCGTCGACCTCGAAGTCATCGCGATCTGTGACGGCGCGACAGACAACAGTCTCGCCGTGCTCGAATCGATGGCGGCGCGCGATGCGCGCATCCGCGTGGTCACGCAGGAAAATCGCGGCGTATCGGCGGCACGCAATGCCGGGCTCACGCTCGCGCGCGGCGAATGGATCGCGTTCGCCGATGGCGACGACTGGATGAAACCCGGCGCGTTGCGCAGCTGGATCGGCTACGGCCGCCAGCAGAGTCTCGACGTCGTTATCGGAAATGGCTTCAGCTTCGATGCGCTGCCGCCTCCCGCCGGCCCGCAGCCGATGTACGCACGCCAGCCGTGGGACGAGGTCTGCAGCGGAACGTCGTGGCTCAAGCGAACCGTGCCGAGCGACGACTGGGTCGTCTGCGTGTGGCTGCAATGCGTGAGGCGCGATTTCGTCGAACAGCACGGCCTGCGTTTCGAACCAGGCGTCGTGCACGAGGACATCATCTGGTCGCTGCAACTGGCGCTGCGCGCACAGCGCGTCGGTTTCGTGCGCGAACCGTTCTACGGATATCGACGCAATCCGCTATCCATCACGAACTCGCCGTCGCAGGCCGCCGTTGCGCGCCGCGCCGCAGGTTATCTGCGCGTGATCGACGCGCTCGTGGCAGCCGCGCTCGATGTGCGGACCGATCGGCATCTGAGCCGCATCCTGTTGCGCCAGGCCAACCGCGAGGGCGGCCATCTTCTGCATGTGCTCAGAAAGCGCCTGCACGACGACGCGATGCGCAAGCCTGTCGCGCGTCAATTCCTGCAATCCGGCCATGTCCGCGCCATGTTGAAAGGCGCGACCAACGCGAGCGAACTGTGGCGTGCGCTTCGCTGCTGGCGCATCTACGCCCGCTTCGCAACGTAAGCGAGACGACTAGAAACGCCGCGATTGCGCGCCGGGCACCATGCCGACGCGCGTCGTCTGCGCTGCGTTCGCGTCGCCGAAACCAGCGGCCGCGTATCGATGGCCCGTGCGTGCATGCGTGCCACGCAGCGTCTGAAAGGCCGCCGTCACACGTCGCACCGACAGCAGGCGCTGCCACAACCGCTCCTTGAGCCCACCGAAGGGCAACACGGAAGGCGGCAGCACGATCGCACCCGGACCCCAACCCGGACGCCAGGAGCGCGCGAGGCCCCGGCGCATGAAAAGCGAGAGCGTGGGCACGCCGATACACGACGCGAGATGCCCGAGCCCCGAATCGTTGCCGATGAACCAGGACGACTCGGCGATCCACGTCGCGACTTCGCTCAGACGCGGCAGCGCGTGGACTTCGCAGCCTTGCTCGGCGATATCGCCCCAGACGCCGAATTCGTCGGGCGCCACGAGAAAGCTCGGCTGCAACTGACGACGCGTCAGCACGCGCGACAGCGCGAGAAATTTTTTGCGGCCCCACATCTTCTCGGGATGACTGCCGGTCGGATGAATGACGACCCGATCGACGAAGCGCCCTTGCATGACGCCCGCCGGCACGACGAGCCCGTTTGCGCGCGTCACGTCGCGCAGGCCCAGCACTTTCGTCGTGATCTCGACGATACGGTCCACCATGTGTTTCGAGCCGCCATATTCCGGCAGCTTCGCGAGGCAGAGCGTCGTGCCCGAGCGGCTCAGCGTGGACGCATAGTCGGTGGGCAGCAGCTCGATCACGGTGTCGAACGCGCCGCGCCATGCATCGGGTTGCCCGACGGCCATATGCGGAAACCAGTCGGCGAGTTGCTCCGCCACCCAGCCGAACACGACGGGCCTGTAACCGTTGCGGATGAGATTGTTGACGAGGACGAGCCCGATAAGGCTGTCACCGATCGGCGATGGCAAGACCACCGCTATCGAAGTGTCAGTGCTCAGTTTCATTCTTGTTCTCGCGGGATCGCGCGGATGAACGCCGCGCCGATCCCGCGCATGGGCGCCCAAATACGGAGTGTGGCCTGGTATGCGTTACAGCTTTATGTGCGTGCGCCGTTGATTCACCCCAAAGCACGGGCGGGTCCGCCTCGACCCGATGTGCAGCGCACGGATACCGCAGCATGATAGCGATACCCGCCTCGTGTGACCATAACCGATCTGCCGGGACAGGTTTGGCATGTTTTGTCACGCACGCCTGGGTCTGCGAAGGCAACGCAGCCCGTCAGAGCTTTTCCGTTTCTCCGCTCTTCGGCTGCCACTTCATGAGCCGCCGCTCGACCAGCGCGACCAGCCCGTCGAGCACGAGCGCGAACGCCGTCAGCACGAGAATGCCGGCGAACACCGTGTTGATATCGAAAGTGCCTTCGGCCTGCAGGATCAGATAGCCGACGCCGCGCGCCGAGCCGAGATATTCACCGACCACCGAGCCCACGAACGCCAGCCCGACCGACGTATGCAGGCTGGAAAACACCCAGCTCGTCGCGCTCGGCAGATAGACGTGCCGCAGCAGCTGCCTGCGGTTCGCACCGAGCATGCGCGCGTTGGCCAGCACGACCGGGCTCACTTCCTTCACGCCCTGATAGACGTTGAAGAACACGATGAAAAACACGAGCGTCACGCCGAGCGCGACCTTCGACCAGATGCCGAGTCCGAACCACACCGCGAAGATCGGCGCGAGGATCACGCGCGGCATCGAGTTGGCGGCCTTGATGTACGGATCGAGCAGCGCGCTCATCGTCGGCGCGAGGGCGAGCCAGAGACCGACCGCCAGTCCGAACACGGTGCCGATCACGAACGCCAGCACTGTTTCGATCAGCGTCACCCACAGATGGATATAGATCTCGCCGCTGGTGAACCACTCCCAGATTCGCACGAGCACCTTCTGCGGCTCGCCGAAGAAGAACGCGGCCTTGTTGGCGTCGTCGAAATAGAAAGGCGGCAGGAGCGTCGGGCTCGTCAGCGCGTACCACAGCGCGAAACACACGAGCAGCAACAGCCATTGCCACACGATGAGATTCGCCCGATTCGGGCGCAGCTTGTTCCACATGGTCGGTCTTGTCTCAGTCGGCGGCGGGCTTCAGTTGCTGCTGATAGCCCTTCAATACTTCCTCGCGCAGCACGCCCCAGATCTGCGCGTGCAGTTCGACGAAGCGCGGATGCGAGCGGATTTCGGCGACATCGCGAGGGCGCGGCAGATCGATCACGAACTCGCCGATCGGATGCGTGCCCGGCCCCGCCGACAGCACGATCACGCGGTCGGACATCGAGATCGCTTCGTCGAGGTCGTGGGTGATGAAGAGCACGGCCTTGCGCTTCGCCGCCCACAGATCGAGCAGTTCGTTCTCCATCAGCTGACGCGTCTGGATGTCGAGCGCGGAGAACGGCTCGTCCATCAGGATGATGTCGGGATCGAGGATGAGCGTCTGCGCCATCGCGACGCGCTTTCGCATGCCGCCCGAAAGCTGATGCGGATAACGGTCGCCGAAGCCGCCGAGTCCCACGCGCTTGAGCCATTCCTCGCCGCGCGCGTCGGCTTCGGCCTTCGGCACGCCGCGGAACGCGAGGCCGGCGCTCACGTTGTCGAGCGCGGAGCGCCACGGCATCAGGCCGTCGGCCTGGAACATGTAACCCGCGCGCCGGTTGATGCCAAGAAGCGGCTCGCCGAAGACGCTCACCGTGCCCGACGAAGGCTCGAGCAGCCCCGCCGATACGTTGAGCAGCGTGGACTTGCCGCAGCCCGTCGGCCCGACCACCGAAACGAATTCGCCGGGCGCGATCGCGAGACTCGTATCGCGCACCGCGGTGTAGCGATCGCTGCGACGCTCACGCGAGGCGAACGTGCAGGTGACGTCTTCCAGCGCGAGCGCGGGTATCGAAGGCGCGCTCATCGGTCAGACCTTGACGGTGGCAAGCGCCTTCTTCACGAAGTCGTTGGTCCAGGTCTTCGACAGGTCGATCGGCTTGCCCTTCACGGTTTCGTCGAAGGCCTGCAAGGTCTTGAGCGAGGTCGCGGGACCGTCGGCGGGCATCAGGCCGTCCGGCGACAGCGCTTCCTTCACGTGCTGCCACGAATCGAGATAGAGCGCGCGGTCGCCGAGCAGATAGCTTTCCGGCACCGTCGAAATCAAGTCCTTGCCCGATGCCGCTTGCAGCCACTTGAGCGCGCGCACCATCGCGTTGGTGAGCGCCTGCGTCGTGTTGGGATTCTTCGTGATGAAGCTCTGCGATGCATACAGGCAACCGGCCGGCATATTGCCGCCGAACACCTTGACGGTATCCGCGAGCGTGCGCGTGTCGGAGACGATACGGATATCGCCCGCGCGATCGAGCTTGGTCATCACCGGATCGAGATTGGCGATGGCGTCGATCTGGCCGGATTGCAGCGCGGCGATCGCGCCCGCGCCGGCGCCCACGCCGATAAACGACACATCGCTTGCCTTAAGCCCCGCCTGCGCGAGCACGAAGCTCGCCATGATCGACGTCGACGAACCCGGCGCCGTCACGCCGATCTTCTTGCCCTTCAGGTCCGCGACCGACTTGTAGTTCGGCATGGCCTTCTTCGACACCGCGAGCACGATCTGCGGCGCGCGTCCCTGCAACACGAATTCGCGGAAGTACTGGTTCTTCGCCTGCAGCAGCAGCGTGTGCTCGAACGCGCCGGACACCACGTCCGCGCTGCCGCCGACCGCCGCCTGCAAGGCCTTCGCGCCGCCCGCGAAATCGGCGATTTCGATTTCGAGCCCTTCGTCCTTGAAATAATTGCGACGCTCCGCGATCGTGAGCGGCAGATAGTAGAAGAGATTCTTGCCGCCGACCGCGATCGATACCTTCGTCTGCTCGGGCTTGCCCTGCGCGAATGCGAGCGGCATCGCCGACCAGGCACTGCCCGCGAGCACGGCGCCGCTCGCGATGAACGTTCTGCGTTTCATCGTCTCTTGTCTCCTGTTTTCATCGTTATCAACGCTGTCCGGCCGAAGGTTCAGATCACCTTCGCCGCCCGCAGCCGCGCAATGTCGTCGGCATCATACCCGAGCGTTTGAAGTACTTCATCCGTGTGTTCACCGAGTTGCGGGCCGAGCCAGCGCGTTTCACCGGGCGTTTCGGACAGCTTCGGCGTGACGTTCGGCAGCGTGATTTCGCGGCCGTCCTGCCAGGGAAAGCGTTGCAGCATCTGGCGCGCGATGTATTGCGGATCGGTGAACATGTCCGCGACGCTATAGATGCGCCCGGCCGGCACGTCGGCGGCATTGAGCACCGCGAGCGCTTCATCGATGCTGCGCGTCGCAAGCCACGCGGCGATGGCGTCGTCGATTTCCTGGGTGCGCGGCACGCGGCCGTCGTTCGACGCGAGCGCGGGATCGTCCGCGAGGTCCGCGCGGTCGATCGCGTTCATCAGGCGCCTGAAGATGGGATCGCTGTTGCCGCCGATCACGATGCTGCCGTCGCGGCACGGATACGTGTTCGACGGCACGATGCCCGGCAGCGACGCGCCGGTGCGTTCGCGCACCATGCCGTACACGCCGTATTCCGGCACGACGCTCTCCATCATGTTGAAGACGGCTTCGTACAGCGCGACATCGACCACTTGTCCCTTGCCGCCGTTCACCTGCCGGTGATGCAGCGCCATCAGCGCGCCGATCACGCCGTGCAGCGCGGCGATCGAATCGCCGATCGAAATGCCGATGCGCGGCGGCGGCAGATCGGGATAGCCGGTGATATGACGCAGCCCGCCCATCGACTCCGCGATCGCGCCGAAGCCCGGACGATCGCGATAAGGACCGGTCTGTCCGTAGCCCGACAGACGCACCATCACGAGGCCGGGATTGTCGGCGGACAGCACTTCGTAGCCGAGCCCGAGTTTTTCGAGCAGCCCGGGCCGGAAATTCTCGACGACGATATCGGCTTCCTTTGCGAGCCGCCGCACGATCTCCTTGCCCTCGTCGGCCTTGAGATTCACCGTCACCGATTTCTTGTTGCGCGCCTGCACTGCCCACCACAGCGACGTGCCGCCCACTTCGGGATACAGCTTGCGCCACTTGCGCAACGGGTCGCCGCCGTTGGGGTCTTCGATCTTGATGACGTCAGCGCCGAATTCGCCCATGAAGCGCGCGGCGAACGGCCCCGCGATGAGCGTGCCGAGCTCCAGCACTTTTACGCCGGCGAGCGGTCCAGTCGATGCGCTCATGATTTCGTCTCCCTTATTTTTGTATGGACTTCAAAGCGGGATGTCGAGCGGCCTGAAACGCGGCGTGCCGTCGGCGAGTGTCTCGTTGAACATCGCGGCCGGGCGAACCCACAAGCCGCGTTCGTGCGGCCACAGATGCTCGTAGACGATCATCGCTTCCTCGGTTTCCGAGTGACGCGCGACGCCGATCACGCGATACAGGCCACCCTTGTAATGACGATGCGTCGCGAGCGCGAGAGCTTCGGTTTCTGTCATCGATTCGATTCCTTCAGACGGAGCGGCGATCAAGCATGGCGCGCGCGATCGTGCCCGCATCGACATATTCCAGCTCGCCGCCGACAGGCACGCCGCGCGCGAGCCGCGTGACCTTCAGCCCTTTCGACTTGAGCGTCTGCGCGAGATAGTGCGCGGTCGCCTCGCCTTCGTTGGTGAAGTTGGTGGCGAGCACCACTTCCTGCACGATGCCGTCGAGCGCGCGGCCGATGAGCCGCTCGAAGTGGATTTCCTTCGGACCGATGCCGTCGAGCGGGCTGAGCCGCCCCATCAGCACGAAATAAAGCCCGCGATACGTGAGCGTCTGCTCGAGCATGATCTGATCAGCAGGCGTTTCGACGACGCACAGCAAGGCCGGGTCGCGTTCCTCGTCGAGGCAGACTTCGCAGATGTCCGCTTCGGTGAAGGTGTTGCACTTCTGGCAGTGCTTCAGATGCTCGGTCGCAAACAGGAGCGTGGTCCCGAGTTTTTCGGCGCCCGCGCGATCGTGCTGCATCAGGTGATACGCCATGCGCTGCGCCGACTTCGGTCCGACGCCGGGCAGCGCGCGCAGCGCCTCGACCAGCGCCGACAGGGCGGAAGGTTGTTTCATGTGTCCTCATGACGCGCCGAATTCGCTTCGGCGCGCGCGATTAGAACGGCAGCTTGAAACCCGGCGGCATCGGCATGCCGGCGGTCATGCCGCTCATTTTCTCTTGCGTGGTGGCCTCGGCCTTGCGCACGGCGTCGTTGAACGCGGCGGCGACGAGATCCTCCAGCATGTCCTTGTCGTCGGCGAGCAGGCTCGGGTCGATCTGCACGCGACGCACGTCGTTCTTGCAGGTCATCGTCACCTTCACGAGACCGGCGCCGGACTGGCCCTCGACCTCGATCTGCGCGAGTTGCTCCTGCGCCTTCTTCATGTTTTCCTGCATCTGCTGAGCCTGTTTCATCAGCCCGGCGAGTTGGTTCTTCATCATGGTTCGGCTCCTTGCTCGAAAACGTGTGGCCCGAGCGCGCGGCAGGTGCGCGCCCGACATTCAGTGCGGATGCGCGGCGTCGGACAACGCGCCGCGCGCTTTTAGTTCATGACGGGTTCGCGCCCGACGACGCGGCAATCGGCTTGATCGAACCTTGCACGATGCTCGCGCCGAAATCGCGGATCAGCGATTGCACGAACGGATCCTGCTTGATCTCCTGCTCGGCTTCCTGTTGACGGCGCGCGCGCTCGGCGGCGTCGAGCGCGGCGGCGGTGCGGCGCACCGGCGCGACATTGACGCTGACTTCGATCGCGCGGCCGAGTTTCTCGGTGAGCGCGGCCTTGAGCTTCGCGACGTGCGAGGCATCGGTGTACATCTGCACCGCGACTGCGAGCGTGACGGAATTCGCGTCGCAGGCGCTCAGTTCGCTGTTGAACGCGAGCTGATAGGCGACGCCCTTCAGCGGCAGATCGACGGCGAGCGCCGGCCATTCGACGCTCACGCCGAGCGCGTCGAGCGGCACGGCGGGCGGCAGCGGCGTCTTGTCGATGACGGGCGCGGGCTGCTTCGCCGGTTCCGCGCCGAAACGCATGTCGTCGGGGCCGCTGTCGAAGGCGGGCACGAAGCCGTCGTCAGGCGGCATGAAGTATTCGTCTTCCGATCCCGCCGGCGGATAGTCGTCGGGCGGCATGTCTTCCCACGGCGGGACGACTTTCGATTGACCCGCATTGCCGGCTGCGGGCTTCGGCTCGGGCGCGGCCGGCGTCGTCGGTGCGCGGCGTGGCGTCGGCGCCTGAACCTGGACGGCAGGTTGCGCGGCAGGCTTCGGCGCAGCCGGCGCGCCGCGCGCGCTGCGATCGGACGAAAGGCGCATGCCCGCGCTGCGCAGCACTTCGAGCGCCGCGCTTGCGCCACTGGCCGCGCGCGACGCAGCGGACTCGGATTCCGCGAAACGCGAAGCAACGGGTGCGGCTTCTTCGGCGGCCTGACGCGCGGCGCTGGGCACCGGCGCGGGTTTCGCGGGAACCGGCTCGCTCGCTCCGATGGTCGGTGCAGGCTTCGCGCTTTCGACCACTGTTTCGACCGGCGGCGTCTCCTTCGCCTTGACGACGACAGCTTCCACAGCAGGCGCCGGGGCCTTCGCCAGCGGCGCGGGTGCGACCGCGCGCTCGGCCAGTGCGCCCGCGAGCGCCGCGCTGCGCGCAGGCTTCGCACCCGACGGCGCGTTCACGGCCACGCCGCCGCCCGACCCGCTCGCCGGCTCGAACGCGAGCATGCGCAGCAGCGTCATCGTGAAGCCGGCGTATTCGTCGGGCGCGAGACCGAGTTCGCTGCGCCCGACCGTGGCGATCTGATAGAAAAGCTGAACCTGCTCGACAGAAAGCGTCTCGCCGAAGCGGCGGATATCCGCGGCTTCCGGCCACTCGTCCAGCACCGACGACGGCGCGAACTGCCCCCACGCGATGCGATGCAGCAGGCTCGCGAGATCCTGCAGCGCCGTCGAGAACGAAAGACTGCGCAGCGCCATTTCGTCGGCGATCGCGAGCACGAGCGCGCCATCACCGGCGGCGAGTGCATCGATGAGGCGAATCAGATAGCTTTGATCGAGCGCGCCGAGCATGCCGCGCACGGCTTCCTCGGTGACCTGGTTGGCCGAATAGGCGATGGCCTGATCGGTGAGCGAGAGCGCGTCGCGCATGCTGCCGTCCGCCGCGCGCGACAGAAGACGCAGCGCCTGCAACTCGAACGCGATGCTCTCCTGCTGGAGAATGCTTTCCAGATGCGACACGATGTGCCCCGCCGGCATCTGCTTCAGATTGAACTGCAGGCAGCGCGAGAGCACGGTGACCGGAATCTTCTGCGGATCGGTCGTCGCGAGGATGAACTTCACATGCGGTGGCGGTTCTTCGAGCGTCTTCAACATCGCGTTGAAGGCGTGGTTCGTGAGCATGTGCACTTCGTCGATCATATAGACCTTGAAGCGCGCATCGACGGGCGCATACACCGCGCGTTCGAGCAGCGCCGCCATTTCATCGACACCGCGATTGCTCGCCGCATCCATTTCGACGTAATCGACGAAACGGCCTTCATCGATTTCCCGGCACGCACGGCACACGCCGCACGGCTTCGAAGTGACGCCGGTTTCGCAATTGAGCGCCTTCGCGAAGATGCGCGAGAGCGTGGTCTTGCCGACGCCGCGCGTGCCCGTGAACAGATAGGCATGGTGCAGGCGGCCGCCGTCGAGCGCGTGCGTGAGCGCACGGACGACGTGCTCCTGGCCGACGAGCGACTCGAAAGATTTCGGCCGCCATTTGCGTGCGAGAACTTGATAGGTCATGCGCGAAATTGTATCAGCAACGCCCTCGCGCAAACGCCGCGCCGGAAGGCACAGGGCGCGCTGCGCGACGGCTCGGGAGCGCACGAAACCAGCGCGATTCGAGGGCGCGGGAATGACCGGATGACTTTGGAGAAACGAGGGAGGAACAGCAGAAGAAAAGCGGAAGGTGACGAGCCCGACCCTCGGCACTGGTGGAAAACGGCTGTGGCTGCTTCGTTCCCGACCTGACCAGGTTGACCGCGCCACCATGCGAGGAGGCCCGTCACGTCGAATCATACCACGGGGGCACACGCGGCCGAAAGGCGTCGGCGAATTACGCGCGCCGCCATAGTCCGCTCCTGGCCCTCTTGTGCTTGGTGTTTTCGCCCTCAGATCGTCCCTATCAGCAACCGGCAACGGATAGCAAAGTAGGCTAAGATGGCAAATGAATTGTGCGGAAGCGGTGCATCATGCCCTTTCGCGGATCATTCGCCGCCGCTTGCGAGTCGTTTCGGCGCACGGCGTGCGGGCCGAATCCTGCCCGTTGGCGACGAAAATTTTTTCAGTTTTGGTGTATCGTGGCGAGCATTCAAACGCGGGCCTCGAATCAATAGAGGTATTCAGACAATGAGCGAATCAATCAAGCACATCAGCGACGCTTCTTTCGAGCAGGATGTCGTCAAGTCGGATAAACCTGTCCTGCTCGATTTCTGGGCGGAATGGTGCGGCCCCTGCAAGATGATCGCCCCGATCCTCGACGAAGTCGCCAAGGATTACGGCGATCGCCTGCAGATCGCGAAGATCAACGTCGACGAGCATCAGTCGACTCCGGTGAAGTTCGGCGTGCGCGGCATTCCCACGCTGATTCTTTTCAAGAACGGCGCCGTGGCCGCGCAAAAGGTTGGCGCATTGTCCAAGTCGCAACTCACCGCGTTCCTCGACAGCAACCTGTAACAGCAGCATCGGCGGGCGTCGGCACGTTTCGGACGCCCGCCTCTCGCATTCGAAGCGCCGCCCCGGCACGACCGGGCAGGCGCATCAGATATGCAGCCGATGTTGTCACGCGACAACATCGGCCCAAACGCCCCGCCCAAAGCCCACCCGAGGCTCCTGTGGCGTGTGCTATGCTAGAATCACAAGAGTTCAAGAAGTATTAAGTCTCGAGCGGTTCCGCTCACCTCTTCTCCCAAATCTTTCTGTCGTACCTCTCTCCCCGGCGGGAAACCCGTATGCATTTATCCGAGCTCAAGTCTCAGCACGTGTCTGCACTGATCGAGATGGCCAATGGCCTCGAGATCGAAAATGCGAACCGCCTGCGCAAGCAGGAACTCATGTTCGCGATTCTTAAAAAGCGCGCCAAAGCGGGCGACACGATTTTCGGCGACGGCACCCTCGAAGTGCTGCCCGATGGCTTTGGCTTCCTGCGTTCGCCCGAGACCTCGTATCTCGCGAGTACGGACGACATTTACATCAGCCCGTCGCAAATCCGCCGCTTCAATCTGCACACCGGCGACACGATCGAAGGCGAAGTGCGTACGCCGAAGGACGGCGAGCGTTATTTCGCGCTCGTGAAGGTGGACAAAGTCAACGGGCAGCCGCCCGAGGCCTCGAAACACAAGATTATGTTCGAGAACCTCACGCCGCTGCACCCGAACAAGCCGCTGCCGCTCGAACGCGAAATGCGTGGCGAAGAAAACGTCACGGGCCGGATCATCGACATGATCTCGCCGATCGGCAAGGGTCAGCGCGGCCTGCTCGTCGCGTCGCCGAAGTCGGGTAAAACCGTGATGCTTCAGCACATCGCGCATGCGGTGAAGGCGAATCATCCGGACGTCATCCTGTTCGTGCTGCTCATCGACGAGCGCCCGGAAGAAGTGACGGAAATGCAGCGTTCGGTGCGCGGCGAAGTCATCGCGTCGACCTTCGACGAACCTGCCGCGCGTCACGTGCAGGTCGCCGAAATGGTCATCGAGAAGGCGAAGCGTCTGGTCGAAATGAAGCACGACGTCGTGATCCTGCTCGACTCCATCACGCGTCTCGCGCGCGCCTACAACACGGTCGTGCCGGCATCGGGCAAGGTGCTGACCGGTGGTGTCGACGCCAACGCGCTGCAACGTCCGAAGCGCTTCTTCGGCGCTGCGCGCAATATCGAGGAAGGCGGCTCGCTCACGATCATCGGCACGGCGCTCATCGAAACGGGCAGCCGCATGGACGACGTGATCTACGAAGAGTTCAAGGGCACCGGCAACATGGAAGTGCACCTCGAACGCCGCCTCGCGGAAAAGCGCGTGTATCCGTCGATCAACCTGAACAAGTCGGGCACGCGCCGCGAAGAACTGCTCATCAAGCCGGACCTGCTGCAAAAGGTCTGGGTGCTGCGCAAGTTCATTCACGACATGGACGAAGTCGAAGCGATGGAATTCCTGCTCGACAAGATCCGTCAGACGAAGAACAACGCAGAGTTCTTCGACATGATGCGTCGCGGCGGAGGCTGATTCCGCTTCGCTGCGTCAGCGCAAAAAACCGCCTGTCTCGTCAGGCGGTTTTTTTTCGTCTGGCGAGCGCCCGCTCCGTACAATCCGGTCTATCGAAGTCACCTGAACGACCGATGGCCAACCTCTTCACCCGCTGGTTCGGCGCGCAACGCCGCGAACGCGCGCTGCGCAAATACGCAATCGACGACGCCCTCTGGCAACGCACGCTCGCCGCGTATCCGTGCTTCGGCCATCTGGACGCGAACGACCTCGGGCGTCTGCGCGAGACCGCGAGCCTGTTCATCGCGCAGAAGGAATTCTCGAGCGCGCACGATCTCGAGCTGACCGATCAGATGATCGTCTCCATCGCCGCGCAAGCCTGCCTGCCCGTGCTCAATCTCGACCTCGATCTGTATGACGGCTGGGTCGGCGTGATCGTCTATCCGGGCGAGTTCATCATCAGGAAGACCGTGGAGGACGAAGACGGCGTCGTACACGAAGTCGAACACGATGCGAGCGGCGAAGCATGGGAAGGCGGCCCCGTCGTGCTCTCCTGGGAAGACGCGCAAATGGCCGATGGCTCGGAAGCCTATAACGTCGTGATCCACGAGTTCGCGCACAAGATCGACATGGTGACGGGCGTCGCCGACGGTCATCCGCCGCTCTTTCGCCGCTGGCACGCACCGCTCGATTCCACCGCCTGGGCCGACATCTTCGACAACGCCTACGACCAGTTCTGCGCGCGCGTGGACGCCGTGCCGGAGCGCCGCTGGAGCCGCTTCGAGCGCGAATCGCTGATCGACCCCTACGCGGCCGATCATCCCTCGGAATTTTTTGCGGTGTGCAGCGAGGCGCTGTTCGTCACGCCGCAGGCGTTCGAGACCGAGTATCCCGAGCTTTACCGGCTGCTCGCGCGCTACTACCGGCAGGACCCGGCGGGCGTCGGCGCGCTCGTCCCGTAAGCTGCGCCCGAGCCCCAAAAAAGATGTCAAGCGACTGATTTTCTGGCATAATCGCCGTTTTTCGACCCTAGGCAAGTGACTCGCGCGGTCATTTCGAAAGCGCAGCGGGTTGGCTACCGCCAGATACCAGGAAAGACCATGAAAGAAGGCATTCACCCGAATTATCGCGAAGTCCTGTTCGTCGACATGTCGAACGACTTCAAGTTCGTGACCCGTTCGACCATCCAGACGCGCGAAACCGCCGAATTCAACGGCAAGTCCTACCCGCTCGCGAAGATCGAAGTGTCGTCGGAATCGCATCCGTTCTACACCGGTCAGCAAAAGATCATGGACACGGCAGGTCGCGTCGAGAAGTTCAACAACAAGTTCGCTCGCTTCTCCACCAAGAAGTAAGTCGGCTTCGGGCTTCAAGGAAAAAGGGCAGCTTTAGCTGCCCTTTTTTGTCGCCGACTGCTTTTGGTCGTATTTGGTAAGCGTTGTTGCGCCGGGTTACGGGGAACGTCGATGAACCGCCCTTAAAGCCGCCGCGCGACTACAATGCCGGTTGCTCCAGCCCCACGCTCGCCTTGCGCGAGATCAGCTGACCGTTTTCCATCAAGTCTCTTCGCATGCGATCTGTCGTTCGTCTGACCGCCTCCGCCACCAGCGCCCTGCCGCGCTGGCTGTTGCTCGCCATCTGCATCACCTACGCGTCGTTCGGTCTCTTCGGCCGCGATCCGTGGAAGAACGAGGATGCGGCGGGCTTCGGCGTCATGTGGACGATGGCCAACGGCGACGCGCGCGACTGGCTGCTGCCGAACCTCGTCGGCCGCGCGCCCACCGCCGACGGCCCGCTGATGTACTGGCTGGGCGCATCGGCCATCCGTCTGCTGAGCCCGTGGGTCGACGCGAGCAACGCCTCGCGCGTGGTCACGGGCCTGCTCTTCTGTCTCGCGTGCGCGTTCGTCTGGTATTCGGCCTATCTGCTCGGCCGGCGCGACGAGGCGCAGCCCTTCAAATACGCTTTCGGCGGCGAACCCGAGCCGCGCGACTACGGCCGCACGCTCGCGGATGGCGCGTTGCTCATCCTGCTCGCATGCTTCGGCCTCGCCGAGCGCGGCCATGAAACCACGCCGCAGCTCGCGCAGTTCGCCGGCACCGCGATGCTCCTCTACGGCCTCGTGCGCAGCCTCGACAAGCCGATCCACGGCGGTATCGTGTGGGGCGTGGCGATCGGCGTGGTCGGGCTGTCGAGTTCGCCCGTGCTGGTGTTCGCGTTGCTGCTCTGCACACTCGCGATGACCATCATCGTGAAACAGGTGCGCGCAGCGCCGCTCCTGATCTACGGCCTGCCGGTCGCGATCGTGCTGATCGCCGCATGGGTGCTGCCGACGCTGCATTACTTCCCCGACGACGGCGAATGGTGGCTGCGCCAATGGTGGCGCAACAGTTTTTCTTTCTTCTCCGGCACGCCGGGCTCGATCTTCGGCTACGCGATCAAGAACCTGCCGCTCTTCACGTGGCCCGCGTGGCCGCTGGCGCTGTGGGCGTTCGTCAGCTGGGGCGGTCTGCGCCGCTCGCCGCACGTGGGCGTGCCGCTGTCGATCATCGGGCCGCTGCTGGTGCTGGTCGTCCTGCAGGCGCACG
Organism: Caballeronia sp. NK8; assembly: GCF_018408855.1. GTDB lineage: Bacteria > Pseudomonadota > Gammaproteobacteria > Burkholderiales > Burkholderiaceae > Caballeronia. The sequence goes on from NZ_AP024322.1 coordinate 1,713,926, forward strand.
AGACCAACCGGCTCTTCATGCTCCTGCTGCCGCCGCTTTCCGTGCTCGCGACCTTCGCGCTGCCCACCTTGAAGCGCGGCGCGATCAACGCGATCGACTGGTTCGCGATGCTGAGCTTCACCATCATCGGCTCGCTGGTGTGGCTCGTGTGGACCGCGGGCATGTTCGGCTTTCCCGCGTCGATGGCACGCAATCTCGCGCGCCTCGCGCCGGGCTTTCATCCCGAATTCAAGCTGATTTCCTTCGTGTGCGCGGTGGCCGTGACCGTCTGCTGGTTCCTGCTCGCGCGCTGGCGCCTCGCGCGTCATCCGAAGGTGCTGTGGCGCAGCGTCGTGCTGTCGAGCGCGGGCACCACGCTCATGTGGGTGCTGCTCATGACGCTGTGGCTGCCGGTGGTGAACTACAGCCGGACGTATCGCGACGTGGCCGAGCAGATCGCCGATCACCTGCCGCCCGACTACACCTGCATCTCGCCCGTGCGTCTCGGCGACGCGCAGATCGCCACCTTCGCCTATTTTGGCGGCATGCACTTCGCGTTCGACGAGGACTGCGACGTGATCCTGCGCCAGGACCCGGCGGATTACGGCGAGCCGTCGTCGATGTCGGCGTTCCAGTGGAAGCTCGTGTGGGAAGGCCGGCGCGTCGCCGACCGAGACGAGCGCTTCCGGCTCTACGTACGCATCGAGCGTCCCACGCCGCCGGCGCAGAAGCCGCTGCGCCCGAAGAGCCTGCGCCGGACGCAATAACGCGATGCGCGCGACGCCGACCCCGACCAGCACGACCGGCATGCTGAGCGACGTGCGCAGGATCGCCGCGCTCGCGTGGCCGGTGCTGATCGGCCAGCTTGCGGTGATCGCGTTCGGCGTGATCGATACCGCGATGGTCGGCCGCTTCTCCGCCACCGATCTGGCCGCGCTCGGCCTCGGCGGCTCTGTCTATATCTCGGTGTATATCGGCCTCACGGGCATTCTGGTCGCGTTGCAGCCGATCGCCGGGCAACTGTTCGGCGCGGGCCGCGAAAGCGAGATTGGCGAAGAGACGCGTCAGGCGTTCTGGCTCGCCGCCGTGCTCGCCGTGATCGGCTTCGTGCTGCTGTTCCATCCCGAGCCGCTGCTGTCGCTCGCGAAGACGCCGCCCGCGCTGCACGACCGCACCGTCGACTATCTGCGGATTCTGTCGTTCGGCCTGCCCGCGAGCCTCGCGTTTCGCGTCTACAGTTCGCTCACCAACGCGGTCGGCAAACCCCGGCTCGTGATGTTTCTGCAAGTCGGCGGCCTGCTGCTCAAGTTTCCGCTCAACACCTGGTTCATCTTCGGCGGCGCGGGCTTCCCCGCGCTCGGCGGTCCGGGCTGCGCGCTCGCGAGCACGCTCATCAACTGGGTGCTCGCGATCGTCGGCATGACGGTGCTCTTCAAGGTCGAGTTCTTCCGCCCGTTCGGCATCTTCTCGCGCTTCTGCTGGCCGGTCTGGCGGCGTCAGCTCGCGCTCCTGCGTCTCGGCATTCCGATGGGTCTCTCGTATCTCATCGAAGTGACCTCGTACACGTTCATGGCGCTCTTCATCTCGCGCTTCGGCACGACCACGCTCGCCGGTCATCAGATCGCCGGCAATCTCGGCGCGGTGCTTTACATGACGCCGTTGTCGATCGGCATTGCGTCGTCGACGCTCGTGTCGCAGGCGCTCGGCGCCGGACGCTACGACGACGCGCGTTCGATCTCGCGTCACGGTATCGGCATGGCGTGCGTGCTGGCGCTCGCCTACGGCGTGCTTCTGATCGCCGCGCGCGCTCACGTGATCGCGGCCTATACGCCCGATGCGGGCGTCATCGCCGCCGCGATGCCGCTCGTGCTCATCATCTTCTTCTATCACTTCTGCGACGCGCTGCAGATCACCACCGCGTTCATCCTGCGCGCGTACAAGGTGACGCTCGTGCCGACCGTGATCTACGCCATCGCGCTGTGGGGCATCGGGCTCGGCGGCGGCTATCTGCTCGGCTTCGACGTGGGCGGCGGCGTGCCCGAGTGGCTGCAGGGCGCGCGCGGTTTCTGGATCGCGAATTCGGCGAGTCTGGGTATAGCGGGCGTCGGCCTGTTTCTCTACTGGCGGCGCGTGAGCGCGCGGCATCTGAACAAGGTCGATCCGACCTGATGTGTGGAAAAACATCATCGGCTCGCATCATCGGAAAGACTGACGTAAGGCTCCAGTAGAATTTCGCGTCGAGGGAAACCCGGAGCGAGTGGATGAGCCGCATTACAACGTCACAAAAAAAATGGATTCTGGCCGCAACCACGCTGATCGCCGCGCTTGGTTTGAGCACCGCGCTGCATCGAGCCGATGCCGCGCGCATCGCCAGCGTGTCTCCGCAAGGCAAGGTCGCGCAAGTGCGGCAGGTCGTCGCCAAATTCGACGAACCGATGATCGCGTTCGGCAATGCGGCGGCGGGCGCGCCCGGCAAGCTCGCCTGTAGCGGTGCGAGCACGGCGGCGACCGCGGGCTCGGGCCGCTGGATTGACGCCAGAACCTGGGCGTTCGACTTCGAGCACGATCTGCCGCCCGGCGTGCGCTGCGCGCTCGATCTCGCGGACGGCCTCAAGTCCGTCGCCGGCAACGCGCTTGGCGGCCCGCGCCACTTCGCGTTTCAGACGGGCGGACCGTTCGTCACGCGCATCATGCCGAGCTACGGCGACATCGAAGAGAATCAGGCCTTCGTGCTGCGGCTGAACGGCCCGGCTACGCAGGCTTCGGTGCTCGAACACGTCTGGTGCGAATCGAGCGCGCTCGGCAACCGCATTCCGGTGCGCGCGGTCGATGACGCCACACGCGCCGCCCTGCTCGACCATTTCAAGCTGCAAAAGGAAAGCGATCGCGTGCTTACGCTCGCGTGCCAGCAAACGTTGCCGTCGGCGAGCAAAATGCAGCTCGTGTACGGCGCGGGCGTGACGGGGCAAAGCGGCATCGCCAACGACGTCGAGAAGCGCTTCGACTTCAACGTGCGCGAGCCCTTCACGGCGAACTTCTCCTGCGAGCGCGAGAACGCGAACGCGCCTTGCACGCCGCTGCGTCCGCTGCGCCTGAACTTCAGCGCGCCGATCAGCCGCGCCGACGCGCAGAAGTTCGTGCTGCACGGGCCGAAGGGCAACGCGTCGCCTCGTTTCGATGCGACCGACAAGGACGCCGAAGTCAGCGCCGTCGAATTCGCCGCGCCGCTGCCCGAGCGCGCCGATCTCACCATCGACGCCCCCGCGAACCTGAAGGACGTCAGCGGCCGCGCGCTCGCCAACGCCGATCTCTTCCCGCTCAAGACCGCGACCGCGCCGATGCCGCCGCTCGCGAAGTTCTCATCGGGCACGTTCGGCATCATCGAGCGCTTCGCCGAACCGGACATGCCCGCGATGCTGCCGGTGACGCTGCGCCACGTCGAAGCGGATCTGCATGTGCAGGGCCTCGATTCGGGCACATCGCAGATCACGAAGCTCAAGCTCGACGCCGACCAGGACATCCGCCAGTGGATGCGCGCCGTCGATCTGTTTGATGGCGTCGCGATGCCGCGCTCGACCATCGAGGAGCGCATGCCGGCGATGCTGCGCAACGGCATCGCGCCGGTCGTCATCCCGAACAGCGACGGCTCGGTGTCCAAAGACCCGCAGATCGACATCCGTTCGCTGTCGATGCTGGCGAAGCAGCGCGGCGTCGAAACGCTCACCCTGCCCGCCGCCGATCCGAAAGCCTTGCGGCCATTCGAAGTCGTCGGCATTCCGCTCACGAAGCCGGGCTTCTATGTCGTCGAACTGAACTCGCCCGCGCTCGGCGCGTCGCTGCTCGGCAAACCTCAGGCGATGTACGTGCGCACGTCGGTGCTCGTCACCAATCTCGGCGTGCATTTCAAGCAGGGGCGCGAGAACAGCCTCGCGTGGGTCACGACGCTCGACAAGGGCAAGCCCGTGGCGAACGCGCAAGTGCGCGTGACCGACTGCAACGGCGAGGAAATCGCCACCGCGAAAACCGACGCGCAAGGGCTCGCGAAGATCGGCAAGCCGCTCGTGGCCGCGCGCGAATGCAACGAGCACAGCCTCGCGTGGGGCGGCTTCTTCGTGTCGGCGCGCGTGAACGATTCCGTCACCGGGCCGGACATGGCGTTCGTGCTGTCGGACTGGAATCGCGGTATCGAATCGTGGCGCTTCAACGTGCCGACCGACATGAGCGCGACGCGCACGACGCGCGCCCATACGGTATTCGACCGCACGCTGCTGCGCGCGGGCGAAACCGTGTCGATGAAGCATCTGCTGCGCGTCGAAACGCTCGGCGGCTTCGCGTTCCCGGCGAGTTATCCGAGCCGCGTGACTATCCGCCACGTCGGCAGCGGCCAGACCTGGCATCTGCCGCTCAAATGGGCGGCCGATCATAGTGCCGATTCGACCTTCACCGTGCCCGTCGCCGCGAAGCTCGGCGAATACAGCGTGACGCTCGACAACGGCGCGGCCGCGTCGAACGACGACGACAACGACGGCGACAACGACGGCGACAACGACAACGCCGTCACGCAGTCGTACGAATCGGGCAGTTTCCGTGTCGAGGAATTCCGCCTGCCGGTGTTCAAAGGCGCGATCACGGCCGGCGACGCGAAATCGCCCGGACTCGTCGGCGCGCAGGAAGCGGCCGTCGCGGTGCGGCTCGAATACGTGCAGGGCGGACCGGCGTCGAATCTGCCGGTGCAGGTTTCCGCGCTCGTGCGCGACACAGCGCCGGCGTTTGCTTCTCAGTACGAGGCGTTCAGCTTTGCGCCCTATCGCAAACCGGCGAACGACGGTGCAAGCGCGCCCGCCGAAGACGAAGACAGCGAACAGCAGGACAACGCGACGACGAAGCTCATCGCGGACAAACTGCGCGTGACGCTCGATCGCGACGGCGTCGGCAAGGTCACGGTGAAGCCGCTGCCGGCGGTCGAATCGCCGAAGCGTCTCGCACTCGAAGCGAGCTTCGCTGATCCGAACGGCGAGATCCAGACCATCAGCGGCAGCGCGACGCTCTGGCCGGCCGCGGTCGCCGTCGGCGTGAAGGCGGGGCATTGGGTGTCGGTCGGCGGCGCGCTGCCGGTGCAGGCCATCGCGCTCGATTTGCAGGGCAAGCCGCGCGCGGGCGTATCGGTCGATATCAAGGCCGTCGCACGCGTGATGTCGAGTTCGAGGAAACGCATGGTCGGCGGCTTCTATGCGTACGACAACCACACCGAGATCAAGGATCTCGGCACGCTGTGCAGCGGCAAGAGCGACGATCACGGCATCGTCTCCTGCGACGCAAACCTGAAAGAACCGGGCAACGTCGATCTGATCGCGGTCGCCAAAGACGGCGACGGCCGCGCGGCCAACGCGAGCACGTCGGTCTGGGTCACGCGCCAGGACGAGTTGTGGTTCGGCGGCGAGAACACCGATCGCATCGACGTCTTGCCCGAAAAAACCAGCTACGAACCCGGCGAGACCGCGCGCTTTCAGGTACGCATGCCGTTCCGCTCGGCGACGGCGCTCGTCGCGGTCGAGCGTGAAGGCATCGTAGAGACGCGGGTCGTCGAACTGAACGGAAAGGACCCGACCGTCGAGCTGAAGGTCGAGGAAACCTGGGGGCCGAACGTCTACGTGTCGGTGCTCGCGTTGCGCGGACGCATCCGCGAGGTGCCGTGGTATTCGTTCTTCACCTGGGGATGGAAGGCACCGGTCGAATGGGCGCGCGCGTTCTGGTACGAAGGCCGGCAGTATCAGGCGCCGACGCCGCTCGTCGATCTGTCGAAGCCCGCGTTCCGTTACGGGCTCGCCTCGATCAAGGTCGGCACGGCGGCGCACCGGCTCGCCGTCAACGTAAGTCCGGACGCGAAGTCGTACAAGGTGAGAAGCCGCGCGCACGTCAAGGTCAAGGTCGCGCTGCCCGACGGCAAGCCCGCGCCGGCCGGCACGCAGATTGCCGTCGCAGCCGTCGATGAAGCGCTGCTCGAACTGATGCCGAACCGAAGCTGGGACGTGCTCGACGCGATGCTGCAGCAGCGCGCCTACGGCGTCGAGACGGCGACCGCGCAGATGGAGATCATTGGGCGGCGTCACTTCGGACGCAAGGCGGTGCCCGCGGGCGGCGGCGGCGGACACAGCGCGACGCGCGAGCTGTTCGACACGCTGCTGCTGTGGAATCCGCGCGTCACGCTCGATGCGAAGGGCGAAGCCACCGTCGACGTACCGCTGAACGACGCGCTCACGCGCTTTCGGATCGTCGCAGTCGCGGCGGTCGGCGCGGGGCAGTTCGGCACCGGCAGCGCATCGATTCAAAGCACGCAGGACTTGCAGCTGATCTCGGGATTGCCGCCGCTCGTGCGCGTCGGCGATGCGTTCCGCGCGCAGTTCACGCTGCGCAACACGACCGCGCGGACGATGCGCGTCGTCGTCGCGCCGCGCGCCGGTTCGCTCGCGCTCGACGCGCGCACGGTGGAGCTTGCGCCGGAATCGTCGCAGGAAGTGGCCTGGGACGTGACGACGCCGGATGTCCTCGGCGCCAATTCCTCCGCGAGTCTCGCATGGGAAGTCAGCGCGGCAGAACAGGCCGCGCCCAAGGCAAGCGACGCCGTGAAGCTGACGCAGAAAGTCGTCGCGGCGATTCCCGTCACCGTGCAGCAGGCGACGATCACGCAGGTCGACGGCACCTTCGCGCTGCCCGTCGCGCCGCCCGCCGACGCAAGCAAATCGGGCGATGGCGCCGTGCGCGGCGGCATCGCGGTGTCCTTGCAGCCGAAGCTCGCGGACGGTCTGCCCGGCGTGCGCCGCTGGTTCGAGCGCTATCCGTACAATTGCCTCGAGCAGCAAACCTCGCGCGCGCTCGGCCTGATGGACGCCGCGCAATGGCAAGGCGTGCTCACGAAGATGCCGTCGTATCTCGACCGCGACGGCCTCGCGAACTACTTCCCGCCTGCTGACGACGAACGTCCGACCGGCAGCCCCGCCCTCACCGCGTATCTGCTCGCCGTCAGCGACGAAGCCGCGAAACAGGACAGCCGCTTCGCCCTGCCCGCCGATCTGCGCAATCAGATGGCGGCAGGCCTCGCGAATTTCGTCGACGGCAAGCTCGAACGCAAGTTCTGGACGCCACGCAACGATCGCGACTTCGAGAAGCTCGCGGCCATCGAGGCGCTGTCGCGCTACGGCCTCGCGCAGCCGCGCATGCTCGGCTCGATCACGATCGCGCCGGACCAGTGGCCGACATCGGCGGTGCTCGATTACTACGCGATCCTCTCGCGCGTCGATGGCATTCCGAATCGCGACGAGAAGCGCGCGCAGGCGGAGCAGATCATCCGCGCGCGCCTGACGTATCAGGGCACGCGCCTCACGTTCTCGACCGAGCGCGACGACGATCTCTGGTGGCTCATGACCAGCGCCGAGACCAACGCCGCGCGCACCGCGCTCATTTTCGCGGACGCGCCGGGCTGGAAGGACGAGATGCCGCGCGTCGTCGCGGGTCTGCTGGCGTTGCAGAAGAACGGCGCGTGGCAGACGACGACCGCCAATCTGTGGGGCGCGCTGGCGGTCGGACGGTTCTCACGCCTGTTCGAGAGCACGCCGGTCACGGGTCATACGTCGATTCAGCTCGGCACTTCGACGCAAGGTGTGAACTGGAGCGCGCCTGCATCGAATGCGCCCGCTTCGGCCACGTCCGTGACGAAAACCGCGAGCGTGCGCAGCGTCATGCTGCCGTGGAGCACCGGTTCGCTCACGCTGACGCAGGACGGCACGGGCAAACCGTGGGCGACAATCGAAAGTCTCGCGGCCGTCGCGCTCAAGGCGCCGTTCGCGGCGGGCTATCGCATCGCGAAGACCGTCACGCCGATCGACCCTGCCGTGAAGGGCGTGCTCTCGCGCGGCGACATCGTGCGCGTGCATCTCGACATCGACGCGCAAAGCGACATGACCTGGGTGGTCGTCAACGATCCGATTCCCGCGGGCGCGACGATACTCGGCTCCGGTCTCGGCCGCGACTCCGAAGCCGCGACATCGGGCGAGAAGCAGGATCGCGGCGCGTGGCCTGCGTTCGTCGAACGTGGCTTCGAGGGCTATCGCGCGTATTACGACTATCTGCCGAAGGGCAAGCTGACGGTCGAATACACGATGCGGCTGAACAATCCCGGCACCTTCGGCCTGCCGCCGACGCGCGTCGAAGCGCTTTACGCGCCCTCGACGTTCGGCGCGCTGCCGAACGCGGCGGTGACCGTGCAGCCGTCGCCCGCGAAGTGACGTCATGAGACGCGCCGCCTGCCTCGTCATCGCCTGCGCTCTGTCGGCGGCGGCGCACGCGTCGCCGAACTTCGACGAGGTGCGGGCGAAGTGGCGCAGCTCGGACTGGGTGCTGCTCGCGCGCGACGGCGAGCCGCTTGCCCGCACGCGCGTCGATACGAGCGCGCGGCGCGGCGACTGGGTCGCGCTGTCGGATGTGTCGCCGGCGTTGCGCGAGGCGATCGTCGTATCGGAAGACAAGCGCTTCTACGAACACGCCGGCGTCGACTGGCGTGGCGCGGCCGCGGCTGCATGGGGCAATCTGTGGAACACGCGCACGCGCGGCGCATCGACGGTGACGATGCAGCTCGACGGCCTCATCGATGCCGGCAAGCCAGCAGGCCGGCGCTCGATCGGCGAAAAGGCCGGCCAGACGATCGGCGCGCTGTGGCTCGAACGCAGCTGGCGCAAGGATCAGATTCTCGAGGCGTATCTGAATCTCGTGCCGTTTCGCGGCGAGATCGTCGGCTTGTCGGCGCTCTCGCAGACGCTGTTCGGCAAGGCGCCGTCAGGTCTCGACGAACGCGAAGCCGCGCTCGCCGCCGCGCTCGTGCGCGCGCCGAATGCGCCGTATCCGAAAGTCGCCGCGCGAACCTGCGCGATCCTGCGCGACATGCAGACGCTGCACGGCACGCGCGGCGTCGATCCATGCGTCAATCTGGGCAGCTATGTCCAGCTCACGCTCACGCGCACGGCGTCCGCCCCCGCCTTCGCTCAAGGAGATGCCGCGCTCGCGCCGCATCTCGCGCGACGCATCGCGAACGAAGTGCATCCGGCGGCAGGCGCGCGCGTGCGCTCCACGCTCGACGCCCGCCTGCAACGCTTCGCCCGCGATACGCTCGCGCGCACGCTCGCCGAACTGAACGCGCGCGCGCATCCGCGCAACGTGCACGACGCGGCGGCGGTCGTGATCGACAACCGTTCGGGCGATGTGCTCGCGTGGGTCGGCTCGGCGGGCGGTCTGTCGAACGCGCCGGAAGTCGATGCCGCGCTGGCCGCGCGTCAGGCGGGCTCGACGCTCAAACCCTTCCTCTATGCGCAGGCCATCGACGAGAAGCGCGTCACCGCCGCCACCCTGCTCGACGACGCCCCGCTCGATCTGGCGACCGGCGGCGGCCTCTACATCCCGCAGAACTACGATCACGATTTCAAGGGCTGGGTGAGCGTGCGCACCGCGCTGGGTTCCTCGCTGAACGTGCCCGCGGTGCGTACGCTCGTGATGGTGACGCCGCATCGTTTCGCGAAGACGCTCGTCGCACTCGGCCTGCCGCTGACGCAGGCGGGCGATTACTACGGCTTCAGCCTCGCGCTCGGCAGCGCGGATGTCACGCTGGCGACGCTGACCAACGCGTACCGCACGCTTGCGAACGGCGGTATCGCGCGGCCGTTCTTCGATCTCATGCAGGATCGTCCCGCGCCCGCGGGCACCCGCATCTTCAGCCCCGAAGCGAGCTTCATCGTCACGGACATCCTCGCCGACAACAACGCGCGCACGCGCACCTTCGGCTTCGACAGCGTGCTCGCGACGCGCACCTTCAGCGCGGTAAAGACCGGCACCAGCAAGGACATGCGCGACAACTGGGCGGTCGGTTTCACCTCGCGTTATAGCGTGGGCGTCTGGGTCGGCAATGCCGACGGCGCGCCGATGTGGGACGTTTCAGGCGTGACCGGCGCCGCGCCCGCGTGGAACGCGATCGTCAACTATCTGAACCGGCGATCGGATAGCCGTCCGCCGCAAACGCCATCGGGCGTCGTGACGACCCGCGTCACGTATCAGAACGAGATCGAGCCGGCGCGCAACGAATGGTTCGTGCGCGGCACGCAGATGAGCGCCATCGGCCTCACGTCCCATGCGGCGGAGGCCGCGCGCGGCGCGCAACCCGACGCGAAGGCGGCACGCATCGGCGCGCCGACGAACGGCACGATCTTCGCGCTCGATCCGGATATTCCGCCCGCGCGGCAACGCGTGTGGTTCGAGCGCGTCGACAGCGGCGCGCGCCTCGCGTGGCGGCTCGACGGCAAATCCTATGGCCACGACGCCCGCGCGGCGTGGCTGCCGTGGCCGGGCCGTCACGTGCTGGAACTGGTCGACTCGAAAGGCGAAGTCGTCGATCAGGTCGGCTTCGAGGTGCGCGGCGCGTTTGCGAAGACGCCCGCCGGTGCGCTCCGGTGAGAGACTAAATCGCAACGTCATCCGTCCGGCGTTTCGCAGCGTTAAAGATTGTGCGGAAGCGCGGTGCGCGCGGCGGGGTCGTGCACAATGCGAACCGTCATCGTTCGTGCCGGCTTTTTGCCCTATGCTTAACGGCATCTTCCCAATCGGCCCGAACTTATCGATTCATCCTTTCTCACCAAGCCTGGAGTGCCGTCATGCTGAAAAAGCTGCTGATGCTGTGCTTAGCGTTCATAGTGTCGATGGGTGTGGCCTTCGCCGCGGTCGACGTCAATACCGCCGATCAAGCCGCGCTGGAATCGGTAAAGGGTCTGGGGCCGGTAAAGTCCAAAGCGATCGTCGACGAGCGCACCAAGAACGGCCCGTTCAAGGACGCCGATGATCTCGCCACCCGCGTCAAGGGCCTCGGCACGAAGTCGGTGGCGAATCTGGAGCAGAACGGCCTGACGATCGGCGGTTCCTCGCTGCCGCCGACGGGCAAGACGTCCAAACCCACCACGACGCAAGGCGGCGCCGCCGCGCCGAACTCGACGGTCAAGTCCTCGACGGCGGCCACTGGCGCAACTGCGCCGACTGCCACCACGGCGCAGACGCCGGCCACGACGCCCGCTGCACCCGCATCGGGCACGAAGGCTTCGAAGAAGTCGAAGAAGGAAAGCGCCGCGTCGGCGACGGCCAGCGCATCGGCACCGTCCGCCGCCAGCGACACGAAAACAAGCAAATCGAAGCGCAGCAAGAAAGACAAGGCCGCCAGCGCAGCGGCCGCAAGTCAGTAATTCTTCGGGGAACCTTGACGGAGGAACGTTGCCTTCGCAGGACCATCGTTGAACGGTCGCTCGCGGCCGATGCCCGCGCCGCCGCGCCCCGCTCACATGCGGACGCGGCGGCGCGAGCGAACCCACCCCGTAACCTCTCGTAGTGAGACTGCCATGAGCCTAATCGATATCCTCGCCTCCACCCTCGGCAATTCATCGCAACAACCGGGCGGCCAACCTGCCCAGTCCGGCCAGGCCGCGCTGATCACGGCGGCGCTCGCGTTCGTCAACAGCCAGCCGGGCGGTCTCATGGGCCTGATCCAGCGCTTCCAGCAGCACGGCGCGGGCGATGTCGTGCAATCGTGGATCGGCACGGGCGAGAACAAGCCGATCAGCCCCGACACGCTCACCAACGTGCTCGGTCAGGACAACGTCGGCGCGCTCGCGCAGAAAGCCGGCGTCTCGGGCGATCAACTCTCGGGCATGCTGGCGGCGGTGTTGCCGCATGTCGTCGACCGCGCGACGCCCAACGGCGAAGTGCCGCCCGAAGGCCAGCTCGATCTGTCCAGCGTGCTCGGCTCGCTCGGCGGCCTTGGCGGCCTGTTTGGCGGCAAGAGCGAAGAGCCCAAGCAGGGCTGATCGCGCTTCTTGTTGCATCGAAAGCCCCGCCGGCATTGCGCCGCGCGGGGCTTTTACTTTGCAGACGGTGTTTCGAGCGCGCCATAAAGAAAAAAGGCAACGAATCGCTTCGTTGCCTTTTGTATGAACGGCTGACCCGCATGCGGGTCAGCCTCGGCGCGCCTCAATGCACCACGCGATCGAACACGAACTGCCCTTCCCGCACATCGACCGGAATGACGTCCTTCGGCCCGAACCGTCCGGCGAGAATCAGCTTGGCGACCGGATTTTCGATCTCTTGCTGAATCGCGCGCTTCAGCGGCCGCGCGCCGAACAGCGGATCGTAGCCGACCTTGCCGATCTGCTCGAGCGCCGTGTCCGACACTTCGAGCTGCATGTCGAGCTTCGCCAGACGTTCCTGCAAACGATGCAGCTGAATCTTCGCGATCGATTCGATATTGGTGCGATCGAGCGCATGGAACACGACGACATCGTCGATACGGTTCAGGAATTCCGGCCGGAAGTGCAGCTTCACTTCTTCCCAGACGGCGTCCTTCACGTTCTCCTGCGGCTCGCCGACCATGCCCTGAATGACTTGCGAACCGAGGTTCGACGTCATCACGATCACCGTGTTCTTGAAGTCCACGGTGCGGCCCTGGCCATCGGTCATGCGGCCATCGTCGAGCACTTGCAGGAGCACGTTGAACACGTCCGGATGCGCCTTCTCGATTTCGTCGAGCAAAATCACGCTATACGGCTTGCGACGCACCGCTTCGGTCAGATAACCGCCTTCCTCATAGCCCACGTATCCCGGCGGCGCGCCGATCAGCCGCGCAACGCTGTGCTTCTCCATGAACTCGCTCATGTCGATGCGGATGAGATGATCCTCCGAATCGAACAGGAACGACGCGAGCGCCTTGCACAGTTCCGTCTTGCCGACGCCCGTAGGACCCAGGAACAGGAACGAGCCATACGGACGGTTCGGATCGGACAAACCGGCGCGTGAACGGCGAATCGCGTCCGCCACCGCGCCGATCGCCTCGTCCTGGCCGATCACGCGCTCGTGCAACTTGCTCTCGATCTGCAAGAGCTTTTCGCGCTCGCCCTGCATCATCCGCGACACGGGAATGCCGGTGGAACGCGACACGACTTCGGCGATTTCCTCCGCGCCGACCTGCGTGCGCAGCAGCCGCGGACGCGTCGGGTTGTTCTGCTCCTGCGATTCGGCCTGCGTCACCTGCTTCAGGCGCGCTTCGAGTTCCGGCAGCTTGCCGTACTGCAACTCGGCGACCTTTTCGAGCTTGCCTTCGCGCTGCAGCCGCGTGATGTCCGCGCGCACCTTCTCGATTTCTTCCTTCAATTGCGCGCTGCCCTGCACGGCCGCTTTCTCGGCAGTCCAGATTTCTTCCAGGTCCGAATACTCGCGGTTCAGCCGATCGATTTCCTCTTCGATCAGTTGCAGACGCTTCTGCGACGCTTCGTCCTTCTCCTTCTTCACCGCCTCGCGCTCGATCTTCAGCTGAATGAGACGACGGTCCAGCTTGTCCATCTCTTCGGGCTTCGAATCGATTTCCATCTTGATGCGCGACGCCGCTTCATCGATCAGATCGATGGCCTTGTCCGGCAGGAAGCGGTCCGTGATATAGCGATGCGACAGTTCCGCCGCCGCGACGATCGCCGGATCGGTGATATCGACGCCGTGATGCAGCTCGTACTTTTCCTGCAAGCCGCGCAGGATCGCGATAGTCGCTTCCACAGTCGGCTCGTCTACCAGCACCTTCTGGAAGCGGCGTTCCAGCGCCGCGTCCTTCTCGATGTACTTGCGGTATTCGTCGAGCGTGGTCGCGCCGACGCAATGCAGCTCGCCGCGCGAGAGCGCCGGCTTGAGCATGTTGCCCGCGTCCATCGCGCCTTCGGCCTTGCCCGCGCCGACCATCGTGTGAATTTCGTCGATGAAGACGATGGTCTGCCCTTCATCCTTCGCGATGTCATGCAGCACCGCCTTCAGGCGCTCCTCGAACTCGCCGCGATACTTCGCGCCCGCGAGCAGCGCGGCCATGTCGAGCGACAGCACGCGCTTGTTCTTGAGCGTTTCCGGCACTTCGCCATTGACGATGCGCTGCGCGAGCCCTTCGACGATCGCCGTCTTGCCGACGCCCGGCTCGCCGATCAGCACCGGATTGTTCTTCGTGCGGCGCTGGAGGATCTGGATCGCGCGACGGATTTCGTCGTCGCGGCCGATCACCGGATCGAGCTTGCCCGCGCGGGCGCGTTCCGTCAGATCGACGGTGTATTTCTTGAGCGCCTCGCGCTGGCTTTCGGCGTCCTGGCTGTTGACCTGCGCGCCGCCGCGCACGGCGTTGATCGCCGCTTCGAGCGCGCGGCGCGACAGGCCGTGCTGCTTCGCGATGCGGCCCGCTTCGCCACGATCGTCCGCGACGGCAATCAGGAACATCTCGCTCGCGATATACGTGTCGTTGAGCTTTTGCGCTTCCTTGTCCGCGGCGTTGAGCAGGCCCGCGAGCTCGCGGCTCACTTGAACATTGCCGTCCGTGCCCTGAACTTGCGGCAGACGCCTGATGGCGTCGTTCAGCGAAGTTTGCAGCGCCGGCACCTGCACGCCCGCATGCGACAGCAGCGAACGCGCGGAACCGTCCTGCTGTGCGATCAGCGCCGCAAGCAGGTGAACCGGCTCGATGTACTGGTTGTCGTGTCCGACTGCCAGGCTTTGCGCGTCCGAGAGCGCTTCCTGGAATTTGGTGGTGAGTTTGTCGATTCTCATTTTTTGAAGCTCCAATTCTGAATACGATCAAAATGAGGCGCTTTCTGTCACTTTCAAGCGTTGTTTAGCTCGATAAGTGCACTTTTTTGCTTTTCGACAGGCTCTTGACCGAGGGCCGGCTTTCGGCAAACGATCGGTAACTGAATCGCTTCGTTCGATCAGGAAGGCGCGCGGCTCGGCACCAGCGCACTTGCCGGAACAGGCGTGATGGTGACGATGCCCAGCAGCCGCGCGAGTTCGTTCGCTGGTTCCGCGAGTTCGCGGACCGTGTACTTGTCGAGTTCGGCGAGAAACGCGTCGCGCGCGGCCGCGAGCACGCCGCGCAGACGGCACTGCGGCTGGATCACGCAGCGCTGGCGCACGGCGGCCTCCTGGTCCACGAAACAACCGACGATCGCAAAGTCGCTCTCGGTCTTGCGCACGACGTCGCCGATCGTGAGATCGTTCGAGCGCGCCGACAGCCGCAGCCCGCCGTTGCGGCCGCGCACGGTCTCGACCCAGCCAAGCTCGCCGAGCTGCTGGACGATCTTCATCAGATGATTCTTCGAGATGCCGTAGCCGTCCGAGATCTCCTGAATCGTTGCGAGCCCGGCCGGTCGGACGGCGAGATATAGCAAAACGCGCAGGGCGTAGTCGGTGTAGTCGGTCAGTCGCATGGTGTCGCGCGCATGGGTTCAGGCGCCTGGGTGCATCGGTGACGCGGGTACGAGAACGACTTGAACAGGAAGCGGCGTCATGTCGCGCCGGCTGCGCGAAAACCGCGCGGTGGCAAGGGAAATGACGGTCGTCTGCCCCGCAAGGGCTAGTATCGGCACGCGGGCAGCCCGAAAATGGAGCCGGCGCGGCGCTCGATGCGGGCCGCTGCCGGAGCAGCGCCCGCCCGAGTATCCGATATTGTGCGTCATATTATTGCTTTTCGTCAGCAAACCATCGGCTGGCGCTTGACCTTCATGAATTCAGATCACCAACCTGCAGCCGATCCGCGCGATCGCGAACCCAGCGAGGCCAACGTGCGCGCGCTCGTCGAAGCCTTTTATCGCCGCGTCGACGACGATCCGCTGCTCGGCCCGATCTTCTCTCGCGCGCTCACGGGCCGCTGGGACGAGCATCTCGCCAAAATGACGACGTTCTGGTCGAGCCTCGTGCTCGGGTCGAAGCAGTATCGCGGGAATGTGCAGGAAGCCCACCGGCCGATCGACGACATCGAGCCGCGCCACTTCGCGCGCTGGCTGTCGCTGTTTCTGAACACGGTCGAGGCGCGCTACGAACCGGCCGCCGCCGTGCAGTTCATGGAACCCGCGCTGCGCATCGCGCAAAGCCTGCAGCTCAGCAAGTTCGGCTGGGACTATCAGATTCCCGTCGAGCAGCAGGAACTGCTCGCGGCGCTCAAACGCCAGCGCACGGGCGGCGCGCCCGAGCCGCGCTTTCCCGAGCGCCCGGATGCCGAGCCGTTTCCGGCGAAGTTCATCGGCAGATCGGCCGGCGAGTAGTAGCGCCGGCTCAGTCGTCGGGATTTTGCCAGCGCGCGAGCGCCGCATCGTCGGTTTCGCGCGCGTCGACCCAGCGCTCGCCCGCTTCGGTCTTTTCCTTCTTCCAGAACGGTGCCTGCGTCTTGAGGTAATCCATCACGAACGCGCACGATTCGAACGCCTCCGCGCGATGCATCGCCGTCGTCACGACCAGCACGATCTGATCGAGCGGTTTCAACTTGCCCACGCGATGCACGATCAGCACGTCCGAGCCGCGCCAGCGCTCGCGCGCCTGCGCGGCGATCGCTTCCAGCGACTTTTCCGTCATGCCCGGATAGTGCTCCAGTTCCATCGTTTCGATGGCGCTGCCTTCGTTCAGGTCGCGCACCGTGCCGACGAAACACGCGACCGCGCCGACTTTCGGATTGTCGGCGCGCAGCGCGGCCACTTCCGCGCTGATGTCGAAATCGGCTTCCTGCACGCGGACTTTGGCATGCGTCGACATGTCAACCACCCGTGACAGGCGGGAAGAACGCCACTTCGCAGCCCTCGGTGATGCGCTGCGATGGATTCGTCATCACGTGATTGCAGGCCATGCGCAGCGCGCGGCCCTCGGCGAGCGCCTCTTCCCACGCGCCGCCGCGCATGCGCAGCCAGGCGCGCACGTCGCCGACGTTGACCACCGTGTCCGGCACGCTGACCGTTTCGTTCGCGACGCCAAGCGCCTCGCGCACGCTCGCGAAAAATCTCAGTTCGACTTTCATGTCCAGCTCGTCCTTACCGCGTCAGTTCTGAAAAGGGGATGAAGCGCACGATCTCGCCAACGCTGATCGCATGATTCGGCGGGTTGTCGATGAGACCGTCGCCCCAGACCGTCGATGTCATGACGGCCGAACTCTGATTCTCGAAGAGATCGAGGCCGCCCGATTCGTTTACCCGCGCACGCAGGAATTCGTTGCGGCGATCGCCTTTTTTCTGGCTAAAGTCGGCGCGCATCGAGTAGACGCGCGGCGTGACGTGCTTCACGCCTGCGAGACGCAGCAGAAACGGCCGCACGAACAGCAGGAACGTGCAGAAGCTCGACACCGGATTGCCCGGCAGGCCGATAAAAAAGGCTTCGCTTCCCTGATCACCGCGCCGCACCGCGCCGAACGCGAGCGGCTTGCCCGGCTTCATCGCGATCTGCCACATCGAAATGCGTCCTTCGGCTTCCACCGCTGGCTTCACGTGATCTTCCTCGCCGACCGACACGCCGCCGCAGGTCAGGATCAGGTCATGCTCGCTCGCCGCGCGCCGCAAAGTCTCGCGCGTCGCATCGAGCCGGTCCGGCACGATGCCGAGATCCGTCACCTCGCAGCCGAGTTTCGCGAGCAACGCGCGCAGCGTGAAGCGGTTCGAGTTGTAGATCGCGCCGGGTTCGAGCGGCTCGCCCGGCATGCGCAGCTCGTCGCCAGTGAAAAATATCGCGACGCGCACGGCGCGCACGACATCGAGTTGCGCGCAGCCGACCGAGGCCGCGAGTCCGAGCGCCTGCGGCGTGAGACGCGTGCCCGCAGGCAGGATGACCGAGTCGCGGCGAATATCGGCGCCTTGCCGCGTGATCCATTCGCCCGCCGCGGGCGCTTGTGCGAACGCGACGCGGCCGTCATCCGATACCTGCGCCATTTCCTGCATGACGACCGCATCGGCGCCGGGCGGCACCGTCGCGCCGGTGAAGATGCGCGCAGCCGTGCCGGCCGCGAGCGGTGCGGCCGCATGGCCCGCCGGAATGCGCTGCGAGACCGGCAACGCGACGCTCGCGCCTTCGCTCGCGCCGGCGAGATCGGCGGCGCGGACCGCGTAGCCGTCCATGGAACTGGTGTGCATCGGCGGGACGTCGAGCGGCGAGGTGACGTCCGCGGCGAGCACGCGATTGCCCGCGTCGAGCGTGTCGACGCGTTCGCGCCCGTCCACCTGACGCGCGGCGTCGAGCAAACGGCCGAGCGCATCGGCGGTGGCGAGCATCGGAGGACGGCTGGCAGCGGCTGGCGTGGATGACATGGTGTTCGCTTCGGGCGCACGAGGCGCCCCGATCGTGAAAAGGGACACTGCAATTCGAGTCAACTATTGTAGCGAGAAGGCAGGCGTCGCACCGTTGGCCCAAGGCAGGCCGCTCATGCGGCCCGGCTGATGCCGCAAACCGTTTTGAGCGTCTCAAAGGCGCGCCGGTGCGGTGATACACTCGCACCACATATCCCACGTCCATTTCCATGAAATTCTGTTCCGTCTGCGGCCACGAGGTCGGCCTCGCCATTCCGCCCGGCGACAACCGTGAGCGCTTCGTCTGCAACAACTGCAACACCGTTCACTATCAGAATCCGCGCAACGTCGTGGGCACCGTGCCCGTCTGGGACGACAAGGTGCTGCTGTGCCGCCGCGCGATCGAGCCGCGCTACGGCTACTGGACGCTGCCCGCCGGCTTCATGGAAATGCAGGAGACGACGAGCGAAGGCGCCGCGCGCGAAACGCTGGAGGAAGCGGGCGCGCGCGTGGAGATTCAGAGTCTCTTCACGTTGCTCAACGTGCCGCACGTGCATCAGGTGCATCTCTTCTACCTTGCGCGGCTGCTCGACATCGAAGTCGATCCAGGCGAGGAAAGCCTGGAAGTAAAGCTCTTCGAGGAAAGCGAGATTCCGTGGGACGAAATCGCCTTCCCGACAGTCGGCCAGACCCTGCGGTTTTTCTTCGCCGACCGCGCCGCCGGCAACTTCACGCTGCATACGGGCGATATCTTCCGCACGCTGCGCGACGGCTGAAGCACGTCCTTCCGAGAACATGGTTCCCTGGCTCGCCGACGACGATCCCTTCCCGCCCGTCGAGCGCGCGCTCGGCGTGTCGAGCGGCGCGCCGGGCCTGCTCGCCGCCAGCGCAGACCTGTTGCCGTCGCGGCTCATCGACGCCTATGGGCGCGGCATTTTCCCGTGGTATTCGGACGGCCAGCCCGTGCTGTGGTGGTGCCCCGACCCGCGCATGGTGCTCTATCCGGCCGAGTTCAAGGTGTCGGATTCGCTGCGCAAGACGTTAAAGCGCGTGCTGCGCGACCCGCTCTGGGAGATTCGCGTCGATGACGATTTTCCCGCCGTGATGCGCGCCTGCGCCGACACCCCGCGCGACGGCCAGCGCGGCACCTGGATCACGCCGGACATCGTGGATGCGTACTCGACGCTGCATCGCGCGGGCAGCGCGCACAGCATCGAGGCGTGGTACGACGGGGCCCGCGTGGGCGGGCTTTACGGCGTATCGTTCGGGCGCATGTTCTTCGGCGAATCGATGTTCGCGCACCGCACCGACGCGTCGAAAATCGCGCTCTCGGCGCTCGTCGGACACTTGCGCCGCAACAAAATAGAGATGATAGACTGCCAGCAGAACACGTCGCATCTGGCGTCGCTGGGAGGCCGCGAGATTGCCCGACGCGCGTTCGTCGCGCATCTCGGGCGGGCCACCACGGAACCGGCGATCGGCTGGCGCTTCGATAAAACCGTCCTTCTCGACGCGCTGGCACGCTGAGCGACGAACGCAATGCAGCCGCCGGGCGCGCGCCTGGAATCGAACCCGCGCGCCGGCCGGCAACGACGAGACGACGCCTGCGAGAGCCGCCAACGTGACACATCCGAACGAGCTGCCGCTGTCACCGCTTTCCGCGCTGCAATTCTATGCAACAGCGCCCTACCCTTGCAGTTATCTGGAAGGGCGTGTCGCGCGCTCGCAAGTCGCCACGCCGAGCCATCTGATCAACTCCGACGTCTACACCGAACTCGTCAAGGCCGGTTTCCGGCGCTCGGGCGTATTCACCTATCGCCCGTACTGCGACGGCTGCCGCGCCTGCGTGCCGGTGCGCGTGCCGGTCGCGCGCTTCGTGCCTAACCGCGCGCAACGCCGCGTGTGGAAACTGCACGGCAATCTGGTGGCGAGCGTCGCGCCGCTGCATTACGACGAAGAGCATTACACGCTCTACATGCGCTATCAGTCCGCGCGGCACGCGGGCGGCGGCATGGATCGCGACAGCCGCGACCAGTACGAGCAGTTCCTGCTGCAAAGCCGGATCAACTCGCGCCTGGTCGAATTCCGCGAGCCGCGCGATCCGGTGCACCCGGACGAACCCGGCGTGCTGCGCATGATCAGCATGATCGACATTCTCGGCGACGGGCTTTCGTCGGTGTACACGTTCTTCGAGCCGGACATGCCGAAGACGAGCTACGGCACCTTCAACATCCTCTGGCAGATCGAGCAGGCGAAGAGCCTCGACTTGCCGCACGTCTATCTCGGCTACTGGATTCGCGAAAGCGAAAAGATGGCCTACAAGGCGAATTTCCGGCCGCTGGAAGGCCTGATCGACGGCCACTGGGCGCCGCTCGATCCCGCGAACACGCAATCCGCCGGCACGCTGCCGATGCCCGGGCGCATTCATGGACCGGGCCAGCCGAAATAGTCCCGACACGGCCGGACCGGCGCGCCGCCCAAAGCCGCTAAAATAGCGGTCTTAAAAAAATTCGCCGTCGCCGGCTTTCATTTCGTGTTCAGCTCCCTCTACCCGCTCGCGCGTTCGCATCTCTTCAAGATGGACGCGGAAGATGCTCATCACCTGACACTGCGCATGCTCGGCGCCGCCGGCCGCACCGGACTCGCCGGCATGCTCGCCACGCGCGGCCCCGATTCGCCCCGCACCGTCATGGGCATCACGTTCCGCAACCCTGTCGGCCTTGCAGCGGGCCTCGACAAGGACGGCGCGTGCATCGACGGGCTGGCCGCGCTCGGCTTCGGCTTCATCGAAGTGGGCACCGTGACGCCGCGCGCTCAGCCCGGCAACCCGCGCCCGCGCATCTTCCGGCTGCCCGAGGCGAACGCGCTCATCAACCGGATGGGTTTCAACAACGGCGGCGTCGATCAGTTCGTCGCCAATGTGAAGGCAGCGCATTATCGCGGCGTGCTGGGCCTGAACATCGGCAAGAACGCAGATACCCCGATCGAGCGCGCCGCCGAAGACTATCTCTACTGCCTCGAACGCGTGTATCCGTTCGCGAGCTACGTGACGATCAACATCTCGTCGCCGAACACGAAGAATCTGCGGCAACTGCAAGGCGCGGGCGAGCTCGATTCGCTGCTCGGCGCGCTGAAGGACAAGCAGGCGCGTCTGTCCGACCTGCACGGCAAGCTCGTGCCGCTCGCGCTGAAGATCGCGCCCGATCTCGACGACGAGCAGATCAAGTCGATAGCGGGCACACTGCTGGCTCACAGGATCGACGGCGTGATCGCCACGAACACGACGCTCTCGCGCACCGCCGTCACAGGCATGCAGCACGGCGACGAGGCCGGCGGCCTGTCGGGACGTCCGGTCTTCGACGCGTCCAACGAAGTGATCCGCAAGCTGCGCGCGGAGGTCGGCACGGAGGTGCCGATCATCGGCGTGGGCGGGATCTTTTCGGGCGAGGACGCGCGCGCGAAACTGGCGGCGGGCGCTGCGCTCGTGCAGATCTACACGGGGCTGATTTATCGCGGCCCGGCGCTCGTCAAGGAGTGCGTCGAAGCGCTCGCGTGACCGGCCAATCCCGCATATAGACATAAGCAAACGATATTACGCAGCGATTGCATTTTCACTATGATCGCCGCATCGAATAAAGACGCTGTGCCCATCAAGAGGAAAACAACACGATGAAACTGTCCACGCTCAAGAAGCTCGTCGCCGCCAGCCTGATCGGCGCGGCATTCACCGCCACCGCCGCCCACGCCGACGATCTGCTCGATCAGGTCAAGCAGCGTGGCACGCTGCGCGTCGGCCTCGAAGGCACCTTCCCGCCGTTCAACTCGAAAGCGCCGAATGGCGAACTGGTCGGCTTTGACGTCGATATCGCCAAGGC
Organism: Caballeronia sp. NK8; assembly: GCF_018408855.1. Lineage (GTDB taxonomy): Bacteria > Pseudomonadota > Gammaproteobacteria > Burkholderiales > Burkholderiaceae > Caballeronia. Next base: position 1,735,917 of record NZ_AP024322.1, read on the forward strand.
CGTCGCCGCCAAGCTCGGCGTGAAGCCCGAGTTCGTCACGACCGAATGGAGCGGCATCATCGCGGGCCTGCAGGCGGGCAAGTTCGACGTGATCGTGAACCAGGTCGGCATCACCGATGCGCGCAAGCAGACGCTCGATTTCTCGCCGGCGTACACGTATTCGAACGCGCAGCTGATCCAGCGCAACGACGACAAACGCGAGTTCAAGACGCTCGATGAACTAAAGGGCAAGAAGCTCGGCGTCGGTCTCGGCACGAACTACATGGACATGGCGAAGTCGGTGCCGGGCATCGACGTTAAGACGTATCCGGGCGCGCCCGAGTATCTGCGCGATCTCGCCGCCGGCCGTCTCGACGCAGCGCTCAACGACCGCCTGATGCTCGCGTATCTGCTGAAGAATTCGCAACTGCCGCTGCGCACGGGCGCAAATGTGGGCGCGGGCAATCCGTCGGGGATTCCGTTCAAGAAGGGCAATCCGAAGTTCGCCAAGGCGCTCGACGACGCGATGACCCAGCTCGAAGCGGACGGCACTTTCACGAAGATTTCGGACAAGTGGTTCGGCATCGACGTGACGAAGCCGGCGAAGTAAGTCAGCGCGTTCAGCGCTACAGGGCGGCATCGTTGAACGATGCCGCCCTTCGTTTTTTGCTCGCCGGTTTATGATGTGCGGATTTTCCGATTCGCCACGCCGCAGTTCTCTTACGCGCAGTTCTCTCACGCTTTCCGTTCATGTCCACGACATCCCTGCTCGTTCAATCGGCGCCCGTGCTGGCGCAAGGCGCGCTACTGACGATCAAGTTCGCGCTCTACTCGATGTTCTTCGGCCTCATCGCGGCCGTCGTGCTCGCGTTGATGGGCATCAGCCAGAATCGCGCGCTCGTCGCGCTCGGGCGCTGCTATGTGAGCGTGATGCGCGGCACGCCGCTGCTCGTGCAGATCTTCGTCATCTACTACGGCCTGCCGAGCCTCGGCATCTCGCTCGAACCGACGCCCGCGGGCGTGATCGCGCTGTCGGCGAACGTCGCGGCGTATCTGTCCGAAAGCATGCGCGGCGCGATTCTCGGCATCCACGCCGGGCAATGGCTCGCGTCCTACAGTCTCGGGCTGTCGCGCACGCAGACGCTGCGCTACGTGATCGGGCCGCAGGCGCTGCGCATCGCGGTGCCGAGTCTGTCGAACAGTCTCATCAGTCTGATCAAGGACACGTCGCTCGTGTCCGTCATCACCGTGACCGAGCTGTTGCGCAGCGCGCAGGAAGTGATCGCGGCGACCTATCAGCCGTTGCCGCTCTATCTCGCGGCTGCGTTCGTCTACTGGATTCTGTGCAGCGTGCTCGAATTCGTGCAGCGGATTTTCGAGCGACGTCTCGCACTGCCGGGACGGCATTGACTGCGCATTTGCCTAAGTTCGTCAGTCGGTTTCGAAGGGAAAGCGCAGCTTCAGATCGCGCCGCGCGGCGTCGATGATCGCGATCATGCGCATCGACATCGCATGCGACATCACCGGACTTTCCGTTTCACCCGCGCGCAATAGCTCGCAGAAATGCGCGGTTTCGTAGTTGAGGCCGCCGCCCGTGAAAGGCTCGTCGAGTTCGATTCTGCGGCCATCCGTGTAAGCGATGGTCGCGCGCGCCGGATTCCACCAGTTCTCGTGGATCGTCACCGTGCCGAGCGTGCCGCCGATCAGCGCGTCGCCGCGACCCTGCAGATCGAGGCCGCAGAACAGTTGCGCGATGCCGCGTTCGTGCCGCACGTTCAGGCTTGCGAAGACGTCGACGCCCGTTTCGCCCAGACGTCCGATGGTCTGCACATCGAGCGCTTCGCCGAGCCAGTCGACCGCGAGGAACGCCTCGTAGACACCGATGTCGAGCAGCGCGCCACCGCCTGCTTCCAGTGAAAACGACGGATGATCGAGCGGCACGCCGGCCATCGAGCAGCCCGCGCGCACGAGCCCGATCTCGCCGATGGGATCGCTCGCCAGATGCGCGCGCAGGCGGCGATACAGCGGGTAGAACGGCGGCTTCATCGCTTCCATGAAGAGCAGCTTGGCCGCGCGCGCCGCGTCGATCATGCGCTGCAATTCGCGCGCATTCACGGCCGCGGGCTTTTCGCACAGCACGGGCTTGCCCGCCGCGAACGCGCGCAACGCGTAACCGGGATGGCTGTCCTGCAAGGTCGCGATATAGAGCGCGTCGATGTCTTCGAGCAGCGCGTCGAAATCCGCGAACGCGTGCGCATCGAAGGCATCGGCGAGCGCGCGCGCCGGTTCCTCGCGACGCGACCACACACCCGCGAGCCGCGCGCCCTCGACATGCGCGAGACTGTCGGCGAAGCGCCGCGCGATGCGCCCCGCGCCGACGATGCCCCAGCGTATCGTTGTTCCGTCGATGTTCGTGTTGCTCAATCGTGCCTCCGTATGCAATGTTCGTCGTGCGCCGCATTGTGCCTCATTGCATCGCATGGCGAGTTCGCGCGGCGCGCGCAGACGGCAAAAAGCCGGGACATGTCCCGGCTCCAGGCTTGGCAAGCAACATCGACCGACGCTTAAGCGCCCTAAACCCCCGCTGACGCGTTCACGCTCGGCGACGCGGGCTGACTGCTCGAGCGCTCCAGCGAGAACGCGCGACCCACTTCCTCGGCGGCGAGGTCGACGAGCGCGCGCGTCGCCGATTCCGCGGCAGAGGGATCCTTTGCCTCGATCGCCTCGACCACGCTCTTCTGCGCCGCAAGCGTCGCCTCGCGCACGGACTCGATGCCATCGACGATCGGATTCACCGTCACGAGCGCGCCGCGCACGATCGCCGTCATCTGGCGAAAGAACTGGTTGCCGCTTGCCGCCACGATGCGCGTGTGCAGCACTTCGTCCGCCGCCTGATATTCCGGCTCGCCAACCTGCAGACGCGAGAGCGCGTCAAACGCATCGCGGATGCCGGCGATCTCGTCGGGTGTCGCGCGCGCGGCCGCGAGCGCTGCCGCGCGCGGTTCGATCAGCATGCGGAATTCGATTACATCCCGCAAAAATGTCTGATCGGGCTTTGCGCGAAAGCGCCAGCTCACCACGTCCTCATCGATGAGCCGCCAGTCGCTCATCGGACGAATACGTGTGCCGGTTTTCGGCCGCACATCCAGCATGTGGCGCGCGAGCAGCATCGACAGCGCCTCACGCATGACGGTGCGGCTCACGTCGAACTCCTTCGAGAGGATGTCCTGCGGTGGCAGTATCGCGCCATATTTTTGCTCGACGATCCCTGAGACGAGTCCGTCCATCACCTTCGCCACCAGCGATCGCTCTTTGTTTTCATCCATCTCGCTTCTCCCCTTCTCGCCTGTTCCGTAGCCATGTGTATGAGCGCATCGCTTTCGCTTCCAGGCCTGCGAAAGGCACGACGGGTTCCCGACAGGTCCATTCGTCGTGCTTGATACGTTGCGTCTTCGTTGCTTCGAATGCCAGTCAGGAATTTCCTGACAGGGTAATCCCTCTGGCCCCGATGTCGATGATTAGTCTTTTTTCTTTATTACCGATTCACGTGCGTCTGCTGCGCTCGCGCCGCGCGCGCGCAGGCATTCATCAGGGAAACTGAAGAATGACGGCGTCGCAGCGCGGCGAGTGCTTTTTTTGCGGCCCTCATGTCGTCGGACCGATCATGCACTCATTTGAGCAAGCATCACGTAGGCTTTCTGTGCGAACGCGAACGGAAGGCTGCTGGCATGGGCCATTTGTATGATCGGACGTATGGGACGAAAGTACCGTGGCGCGGTGCAGCGCGGCCATTTGTCAGCGCTATGCTTAAATCGCGCCATCTGGCGTGCGGGCGCGTCGCGCATCGATTGTCATCTGCCGTCGCTGCATCGATTCACGCTCCGCGAGCGTGTGCTGATAGATCGCCATGTATTCGCCGCTTGCTCGTTCCACCGACAGCAATTGCAGATTCTGTCGCGCGCGCGCCGAGAACTGGTCGCGCGCCTGTCGGTCGAGCAACAGCCAGCGCAGCTTCGCCGCCGCCTGTTCAATGTCGCCCGCGGGCACGAGCACGCCCGCTGCGCCGTCGTCGAGCATTTCGGGGATGCCGCCCACGCGCGTCGCCACGATCGCGCAGCCCGCCTCGCGCGCCTCGGCGATCACGAGCGGACCCGGGTCCTGATGCGAGAGCAGCGCGAACACGTCAGCGCTCGCGAAGTACGGGCGGGCATCGGCGACGAAGCCGGTGAAATGCGTGACCTGCTCGATGCCCAGTTCGTCCGCGAGCGCTTCCAGCGAACCGCGATCGGGGCCGTCGCCGACGAGATAGAGATGCGGCTCGGCCATGAACTCGTGATCGTTCGCGGACTGCTCGCGCACGAGCGCGAACGCATGCAGCAGCTCCGCGATGCCCTTCCTGCGATACATGCCCGCCACGCAGACGATATTCGGATGCCTCAGGCGCACCGGCTTCGCAGCGGGCCGGCACACGAGCCGTGGCGCGCCCACTGCGCCGTTGAGCACGATCGACATGCGCTCAGGCCCGATGCCGCGCGCCTGCAGATCAAGCGCGACCGCGCGGCTCACGGCCACCATGCGGTCGCCGGCGCGCACGAGCGACGCGCTTTTCTGCAGTTCGTGATGCACGGTCGTCACGAGCGCGAAGCGGCGCCGCATGCTGCCGAAACGCGAAATGAGCGCGCCGGTCATCATGTGGGCGTGGACGATATCGGGATCGAAGCGATCGATGAGACGATTGAAGCCCGCGATCATCGACGGCACGCGCCACGGCTGCCGCGACTGCTGCAGCGGAATATGCGTGATGCCGTGACGTCGCAACAGCGGCTCGAACCCGCCGCCGGACGATGCCACGACGATGTCCTGACCCATGCGAGCCTGCATGCAGGCGAGATCGACCATCATGTTGACGGTGCCGTTGCCGATCGTCTGCGCGTGGTTGGCGAGATGGACTATTCGCATGAGATAGGCTGTTTATACGCTCGCCGGCTTGTGCCGGCGGCGTTGATCTTATTCTTTCGAGGACGCGATTCGAGACGGCTCGCGCCGCCTCGATCCTTGTTCCTGCCTCGATGCCTGGACCGTCCACGCCGTGCTACTGGCTTCTTTCGCTGCGCACCGGTAGCGGCGCACGCAGCGCGTCGCTGGTGGCGCTTAGAGCAACTCGTAGGTGGTGGCGTTGTCGCTCGCCGCGAACTGAACCTGTCGGCTCTTTCTCGTCAGACCGATGTACGGCATGCCGTGCTCGAGAAACGGACCTTCGGTCTTGCGAAAGCCGAACGCCTCGTAGAAACCGCGCAGGCTGACGGGTGCGGTGAGACGCACGCCCCGACCAGGCCAGCGCTCGGCCGTCACCGCGAGCAGCCGCTCGATCAGCGCGTGCGCGGTGCCATCGCCACGGCGCAGCGGGCTCGTCAGGATCTTGTCCACCACCACTTCCGGATCTTCCGCGTCGCCCGCGTGAATACGCGCATAAGCGAGCACCGGCATCGAACGGCTCATGTCTTCCGCTGCGAATATGTGCGTGCCCGTTTCGTCGCGACCATCCGGATCGAGATGGACGTGCGACTGTTCGACAACGAACACCGCACTGCGCGCGCGCAAAATCAAATAAAGCTCACGCGCAGTGAGTTGTTCGAAATCCAGGATTTTCCAGTTCATCGATTATCTCCATGCTTTACCGGCAATTACCGGCGTTGCGACGATTAAACCTTACGTGCCGACCCGCCTAAATTCAGTGCGCCATCGCACCGACCCCAACCCTGCGCGCCTTTCAAATAAGCCCGACCACACGCTGCAAAGGCGTCCCGGGGAAAAAGACGCCTGCCCGACGTTCGAAACGACTACGCGACAGTCCGCGCTGCGGGCCGCCGCGCGTGCTCGCATCGCGTCGATAGCGCTCGCGTAATAGGGCACCTTCATGGGAAAATCAAAATGCATACCGCCATCGGACGCGACGCGCGTGCACACGCATACGCACAACTAAAACCAAAAGCACACGCGCTTTCACGCATACGCGGTATCGGCAGCCGGCCTTCCCGGCCCGAGGTCACGGCATGAGCGCGTTCCAGACGAGCGGTGTGACGAATTCAGGCGCGAGTCGTTCCCGCGTCGTGTCGCTCGATCCTTTGCGCATGCGTGCGCGGCGTCATCATGCACACGCGCTGCATCGGGGCGAGCGCATCTGGCGCGAAGGCGTCGCGCCCATCGATCTGTGGATAGAACTCCTGCATGGCAACGGGCTCGAGCCGCGCGCGGCGCTTGCGTTCACCGTCGCTCAGGACTTCGAAGCCGATCAGTTCACGCTCGGCAAGCTGCCGTTCGAGGACATCGAAAAGCTGTACGGACTGCAGGTGCAGGAGCTGGCGGTATTCGACTCGCTGGAGGAACGCGCGCTCGTGCAGACGCGCCGCGGGAACACCGTGCTCGTCGAGGTCGACGCGTTCTTCCTGCCCGACATGCGCGCCGGTTCGTATCGCCGCGAGCATGCGAAAACGACCATCGGCATCGATGTGATCGACCCCGATGCGCGCCGTCTTGGCTACTTTCATCACACGGGTTATCACCTGCTCGACGGCGATGATTACGACGGCATCTTGCGTCCCGACGCAATGCACGAGCTCTTTCCGCACGTCGAGTTCGTCAAGCGTGTGCGGGATTCGCTGTCGGGCACTTCACTCGCCGAAGTCTCCGCGGACCTGTTGTGCGCGCATCTGCTGCGTCGCCCGCTGCACAACCCCATCACACGCTGGCGCGCGGCGTTCCCCGAGCATGTCGAAGCGATGCTCTCGCGCGGCGAGCCTTACGCGCGTTTCTATGCGTCCAACGTCATGAGACAACTCGGGGCGAACTTCGAACTGCTCGCGCACTACCTGCAATGGATGCGTGAACAAGGCTTCGACATTCCTGTGCAGACGAATGCGGCCGCGCGCAAAATCGCGAGCGAAACGATGGTCATGCAGTGCCGCCTCGCGCGCGCGCTGTCGCGTGGCCGCAGCGAGCCATGCGAGGCATCGTTCGATCTCATCGAGGATGCTTACGAACGCGTGATTCCCGCGCTCGCCGATATCGTGTGCTGACACCTCATTCACTTCAGCACACGCTTGCTGCAAAGAACATATTCGAGCCCCTGATTCAAGGGGTTTTTCATTCATTTACGTCCGCATTGCATATTCATTTTTATGACCTCGTGATGTCCGCGCGGCATTTGACGCAACACGCATTACGCGCGGATTAATCGGTTCCGCATGAAATTGTCCCCGATGAAACATTTCGCGACGCTCCCTGCGTGCGCGAGCCAACATTGCGAAAAGGATCTCTCCGATGAGATCCGGGCAAACGTTTCGCGCAGTAAAGCCATCCGTCGCTCCGCTGTGTGATGCGCTGCAGGCCTTGTGTGAGGCACCTCACGCCCCATGCATCGCGGCTGAAGCATTCTCGTGCGCGGCGTGGCACACCGATTTTTCAGGATGTGCAATGGGCGCAACGATTCCACTTCGTGCAACGCCTGGCGGCAGACTTGGAGCACAAGCCGCAAAGCCCCGCCCGGCAAGGCGTCGCGGGAAATCAAGGGCGCGCGGAAATAACGCGCGTTTGAAGCCCTGCGAAATGGATGGAACACGGATGAATCAATTTCCAATGTCCCTACGAAAGAAGGTGGGTTGTAGAGGGGATGTCGACCTGTGAGGCTTGTCGCACGGTGGTCAGAAACGACCAAACCTCCGTTCGGGGGGATTGCGCAGAGGAAACTCATCGGGGCACACAGGCATTCCTAAGACCACCAATGTTCAAGACTGAAACAAAAACGCTGCGCTGCGCTGCATCACGACAAGTACATCGGCTATGAGGTCCCGCCAGCATTGCGATTGCCCGCATTGGCATAGTCCTCGCTAATAGAGACCCGCAACCCGAATCAGCGCGAACAAAAAAACGGATTCAAGCGCGAACGGGCGGCTACGGGGCTGGTGTGAGGCTTCTTCGAAACGACATCTTTCGGAAACGCTCACCCAGTAAATAAAAATTGAAGCGCAACGCGCGAAGTCACGAGAGAGAACAAATCATGCTGACCCTCCAGTCCGACCTGCACGGCAATCACCTGCTCGGCGCACTTCCGGCGCACGAATGGCAAGCGCTCACACCGCATCTCGAACTCGTACAACTGCGCACCGAACAACTGCTGTGCGATTCGGGCCAACGCATTCATCACGTCTACTTCCCGACGACGGCGATCATCTCGCTGCTGCACACGATGGAAGACGGCGGCTCGGTCGAGATCGCCGCGGTGGGCCGCGAAGGCATGACGGGCGTGCCCGTGCTGACTGGTGGCGAGACCATGCCCACGCGCGTGCAGGTGCAGTGCCCTGGATTCGCCTATCGCATGAGCGCACAAGCCCTGCGCGAGCAATTCGGCCGCTCGGACTTCCTGCGCCGCCTGATGCTGCTCTATATGCAGGCGCTTCTCACGCAGGTCGCGCAGACGGCCGCATGCAATCGCCATCACTCACTGAACAAGCAACTTTGCCGCTGGTTGCTGATCGAAATCGATCGTACCGCGTCGAACGAGCTGCAAGTCACGCAGCAACTGATCGCCGATATGCTCGGCGTGCGCCGCGAAGGCGTGACCGAGGCGGCGGGCAAGCTGCACGACGCCGGCCTCATCCATCACAGCCGCGGCTGCATCAAGGTCGTGGATCGCGAGGGCCTGGAAGCACGCGCATGCGAGTGCTACGGGCTCGTCAAGCGGGAATTCGACCGACTACTCCCGCGTCTTCGAGCAACCGAGGCAGCATCGGCCTCAAGTGTCTAACCGGTTTGGATGAATGCAAGAAAAAAATCACGAATTGTTTGGCTGGCTGGCGCGCTTTCTGGATGTATGTCTGATCATTGCGGGCGGATTGATCGCGCATGACGTACGCTTTTCGTCGCTCGATTTCAGCGACATCGAAAGGCTGCTGATCGCGTTCAACTCCGCGCTCGCCCTTCTCCTCTTCCCCGCATTCGGCGTGTACGAAACCTGGCGTGGCAAGCCGCTCGCCATGATGCTGGCGCGCGTCACGCTCGCCTGGATGGCCGTGGTCGCGGCAGGTCTATTGCTCGCGTTCACGCTGCATCGCATGGATGCGGTGTCGCGCCTGTGGTTCGCCTATTCGACACTCATCTCCGGCGCGCTCATCGTCGCGGCGAAATGCGTCGTGTATACGGGTCTGCGCCTGATGCGCGGGCGCGGGCTCAATCAGCGCACCGTCGCCATCGTCGGCGCGCAGGGCTTTTCGCGCACCTTGCTCGCGCACCTGAGCAGCACGCCCGAGCAAGGCTTCACGCCCGTCTGCGTGCTCGACATGACCAGCGACGCGGAATTGCGAGCGACAGGCGCGGACGGCGTGGCCGCTCCGACGTCCGCAATCGGCATGGGAGGCAATCGTTTGCCCGTGCTGAACGATTTCGACGAACTCGTCGAGAAGGTGCGCGCCGAGGACATCAACGAAGTCTGGCTCGCGCTGCCGCTGTCGCAGGAGCACACGATCTATCGCTTCGTCCACGCGCTGCGTCACGACTTCGTGAATCTGCGGCTGATTCCGGACACGCGCAGCATCTCGCTCTTCAATCATTCGATGACCGATGTCGGCGGGCTCGCCACCATCAATCTGACGACGTCGCCCATCAACACGCTGCAAATGTGGCCGAAGCTGCTGTTCGACCGCCTTTTCGCGGCGACGGCGCTGCTCGCGCTCGCCCCGCTGCTGATCGCCATCGCGATTGCGGTGAAGGCGACGTCGAGCGGTCCGGTGTTCTTCACGCAGAACCGCAAGGGCGCGGACGGACGGCCGTTCCGCATCTACAAGTTCCGCTCGATGGCGGTGCATCAGGAAAACCACGGCAACGTCACGCAGGCGACGCGCAACGACCCGCGCGTGACGAAGGTCGGCGCGTTCCTGCGGCGCACGAGCCTCGACGAGCTGCCGCAGTTCCTGAACGTGCTGTTCGGGCACATGTCGGTGGTCGGGCCGCGCCCGCATGCGCTGGAGCACGACGACCTCTACAAGGATCTCGTCTACGGATACATGTTCCGCTACCGCATCAAGCCGGGCATCACGGGCTGGGCGCAGGTGAACGGCTATCGCGGCGCGACCGAGAAAGTCGAAAAGATGCAGAGCCGCGTGAAGTTCGACCTGTTCTATATCCACAACTGGTCGTTCTGGTTCGACATCAAGATCGTCGCGATGACGATGTTCAAGGGGTTCATCGGACGCAACGCGTATTGATCGACCCAGCAACGACAAAAGCCCGGCAACTCTGAACTGACCCGGCATCGCCGGGCTTTTGTCTTGTTCGCGTCCGGATTACTTGTAGTCGATCCGCTCGACGCCCGTCTCGGTGCCGAGCAGACAGATGTTCGCGCCGCGCGCGGCGAACAGCCCGACCGTCACGACACCCGGCCACGCGTTGATTTGCGCTTCGAGCGCGCGCGGATCGGTGATCGAGAGCCCTTTCACGTCGATGATCTCGTTGCCGTTGTCCGTGATGAACGGCGAGCCGTCCTTCGTCACGCGCACGATCGGCACGCCACCCAGCGCCGCGAGCTTGCGGCCGATCGCGGTGCGTGCCATCGGCACGACTTCGACGGGCAGCGGGAAAGCGCCCATCACCGGCACGCGCTTGCTCGCGTCCGCGATGCACACGAACACGTCCGCCACCGACGCGACGATTTTCTCGCGCGTGAGCGCGCCGCCGCCGCCCTTGATCATCGCGCCGCTCGCATCGATTTCGTCGGCGCCGTCGACGTAGATGGAGAGCGTTTCAATATCGTTCAGATCGAACACCTGAAAGCCGTGCGATTCGAGGCGCGCAGTGGTCGCGAGCGAACTCGACACCGCGCCGCGATAACGCGCTTTCGACTTCGCGATGGCGTCGATGAAGCAATTGGCCGTCGATCCGGTGCCGACGCCGATGATCGCGCCTTCCAGCACGGTCGCGTTCACGTAGTCGGCGGCGGCCTGGCCGACCAGTTGCTTGAGTTCGTCTTGAGTCATGGGTGCGGTGCTGCTTATGGAAGAAAACTGAGATTTTATCGGAGCGCGGCGGGCGGTCGCGCGGATCATGCAAACGCGCGCAGGAAACCGAGCGGATCGTGCGTGCGCGCGACCGACGCGATGAACGCGAACACGATGATCGCGATGATGCCGAAGGCGGCGCGCGCGCCCTTCGTGCGGCCACGCTTCAGCGCGAGCATGCCGAGCACGATATAGACGACGAGGCCCGCGATTTTCGCGCCGAGCCACGCGGCGTTCGCCGAAAAGCCGATGATCGCGACCAGTGCGATCGCGCTTGCGAGCAGCAGCGTGTCGACGATGTGCGGGAGGATTTTCGTGGCGCGCGCATTCAGGAGGCGCGAGTCCGTCAGCATCCAGATCCAGCGCAGCACGAAACCAGCGATGGAGAGGCCCGCGCAGGTCATGTGGAGCGCGCGCAGCGGCAGGAAATAGTCGCCCATGGCGGGTTCCTTCTTAATTGTCGATGTATTTGTCGAGCAAGGCCTGAGCGATGGCGTCGCTTTCGGCGTCGGCGTCGCCCGCGTAGTTCGACGGACGGAAGTGCATCTGGAAGGCGCTGAAGACGCGGCGCGTTTTGTCGTCGAGCACGCCGTCGGTGGCGACGTCGTAGCCGTAGCGCTTCAGCTTTTCCTGCAATGCGCGCACGTCGGATGGCGCGTTGGGATCGCGGCCGGCGAGGTGGGCGGCGACGGCGTCGGCGTCGGGCCAGGCGCCTACGCCGGCATCGTACAGCGCGCGCCAGGGAAAGAGCGGGCCTGGGTCGATCTTGCGTTGCGGCGCGATGTCGCTATGGCCGACGACGCGCGTCGGCGGGATGTGGTGACGCGCGACGATATCGCGCGAGAGTCTGATGAGGGCGTCGATTTGTGCGGGCGGGTACGGTTGCCATTTTTTTTCGCCGCCTTGCTCGCCGATCGGTCCGAGATTCACGTTCTCGATGCCGATCGAGGACGCGTTCAGTTCGGTCGCGCCTTGCCATGAGCTTACGCCGGCGTGCCAGGCGCGCTTGTCCTCGGGCACGAGCTGGTAGACGACCGGTTCGCCGTGTTCGACGCGCGGGGCATCGGGGACGATGTAGTGGACGCTGACCTGGTCGCCTGTGAGGACCTCGATCGAACGCGCTTCGTCGATTTCGGTGTAATGCATCACCAGGAAGCGGATGCGGGAGTCGGCGTTTTTGGCGTGGTGCTGGGTGTCGGCGAGGTAGGTGCCGCGGTCGATCTGGGTGGTGGTGCAGGCGGTGAGCGTGCACGCCAATATCGTTGCAGCCACGGTGAATGCCCTCTTCATGCCGATCACGATTGTCTTTCCCGGATCGATCTCACGTGCATCCAGTGAATCTGCAGCGCGTCGGGACTCGGTTGTTTCCGAGGATGCTTCGGCAAACGAAGCGAACGTCCTTCAAGCAAGGCATATTCACTTTCTCGCAACTCCCGAGCAATCGACACTTCGTAAGTCGCCGGATCGATCGCGATCAATGCGCGGTCGTAAAGGGTGTGCAAGTCGGCGCGCAGGAGGAGGCCATTCCGAACGTCGTTGGTTTCCGGGCCCATGTAGCCGCAAATGTGGGCGGCTTCGAGGACCGCTTCGACCGCACAATTCGTGAGCGCGCAACGGCGCTCGTACGCTTCGAGCAGTTCTTTCCGGAAAGCAGGCTGGCCTTGCCTTACGACGATGGACGCATTGATCCTTCGACGTGCGTCGTCAAGATTCGCCGGATCGAATGCGGTGACAATATCAACGGCTTGCCCGACTTGATCGATTGCTGGAGCGTCGTCTCCCGACGAATCAAATCCAGAACTCTTCAACTCGAAATAACCATCGCGCCAATGAGTCACAAACGCTAAGCCAAGAACTCGATACCGCGGCTGCGGCTTAGGCTTGACTTGGAGCAAAACCCCAACAGGAACGCCATCATTCATGCACGCCACTAGCCCGCGATTCGTGAACTGACTGTCGCGCTCAGCGGGATCGAGTTGCTCTTGGAAATATCGGTAAGTCCAAGAGCCATCGGACTCCATGATCGGCTCGTGATCAGCATACGGGCTATTGAGCGACTGCCGCACGCTCACTGCATAGTCGATGCCTTTTGGCTTATGAATACCTTTGGCTTTGTTGACGATGAAGGTCCCGTCCGGCAACGGCTTAGGCCATTCGACTTCTTGCCCTTCGAAGGTCTGAAACCATTGCAGAACGGCACGATGAGACGGAGCCAGCCGTTCGAGTGTTGTCTTGAGCGATGCCATGAAAAAGCTGCGACGAGTCCGATTCTAGTTACCCTTACTTCTTCACCGCCCTCTGCCTAACCGCCTCGAACAAACACACCCCACTCGCCACCGACACATTCAAACTCTCGACCGCTCCCGCCATCGGAATATTCATGACTTCGTCGCACGTCTCGCGCGTGAGCCTGCGCATGCCCTCGCCTTCCGCGCCGACGACGATCGCCACAGGACCGTCCAGCTTCGTCTCATAGAGCGAAGCCGTCGCCTCGCCCGCCGTCCCGATCACCCACACGCCCGCGTCCTTCAGCTCACGCAGCGCGCGCGCCAGATTCGTCACCGTGATGTACGGCACGCTTTCCGCCGCCCCGCTCGCCACCTTCGCCGCCGTCGCGTTCAGCCCCGCGGAGCGATCGCGCGGCGCGATCACCGCATGCGCGCCGGCCGCATCCGCGACGCGCAGGCACGCGCCGAGGTTATGCGGATCGGTGACGCCATCGAGCACCAGCAGCAAAGGCGTGCCCGAAATGCCATCGAGCAGTTCGGCGAGATTCTGCGCCAGCGGCAGATCGTTCGCGCGCGCGACGATGCCCTGATGCTGAATATTGCCCGCCAGCCCCCACAGCCGCGATTCATCCGCCGCGATCAGCCGCACGCCCGCTTCCTTCGCGGTCCGCAGAAAATCCTGCATGCGCCGATCCTTGCGCGTGGGGTCGTACAGCACCTCTTCGATCGACGATGCATCCGCGCGCAAACGCGCGGTCACTGCGTGAAATCCGTATAGAACCTTGAGACGTGACATGACTGATCCGAACCTTCGGTGAAAACTTGAAAAGCACGACGCGGTCCGAAGCACGAAGCATCGGACCGCGCGTAATGTGTGGCGACGGGAGTGCGTGCCGCCCTATCGTTTCTTGCGCGCCGGCCGCCCCTGCGACGCCGACTTCGACGCCGCCCCACGCTTCTTGGCCGCGCCGCCGCGCGGGTTCGCCGCGAGCGGCGCGCCCTTCTTGGTGCCGCCGCGCGCACGCGTGCTGGGCACGTCGTCATCGCCGAACGGGCGGATGCGCGGTCCCGCCGCACCGTTGCCGGCGCTCGCGGCATGCTCGCCCGCAACCGCCGCCGGACGCGGCGACGGCGGCTTCACCGGCGTATCGCGTACCAGCCGGAAGTCGATCTTGCGGGCATCGAGGTCGACGCGGCCCACCTGCACGCGCACGCGATCCGACATCCGGTAGCGGATGCCCGTGCGCTCGCCGCGCAACTCGTTCTTGATCTCGTCGTACTGGAAGTAGTCGGAGCCGAGCTCGGTCACGTGCACCAGCCCTTCGATGAACAGCGAATCCAGTTGCACGAAGATGCCGAACGACGTCACGCCGTTCACCATCCCGCCGTATTCCTCGCCGAGCTTGTCGCGCATGAAGTAGCACTTGAGCCACGCCTCGACATCGCGCGAGGCTTCGTCGGCGCGGCGTTCGTTCGACGAGCAATGCAGCCCGAGTTCTTCCCAGATCGCCACGCTGTTGCGCGCACGGCCGCGCGCGGTGTCATCGGCTTTCTGCAGCTCGCGGGCGGCTTTCGTGAGGCCGGTGCTGAGCGGCACGTCGTGACCGATGTCCGGCAGGTATTTCTTGCCCTGCAGGATCGCGTAGATAGCGCGGTGCGTCAGCAGATCGGGATAGCGCCGAATCGGGCTCGTGAAGTGCGCGTACGCTTCATACGCGAGTCCGAAGTGGCCGATGTTGTCGGGGCTGTACACCGCCTGCTGCATCGAGCGAAGCACCATAGACTGCAACATCTGCGCGTCGGGCCGGTCGCGAATCTGCGCGATGAGCGCGGCGTAGTCGCTCGCGTGCGGCTTGGCGCCGCCGGTCAGCGTCAGGCCGACGCCGCGCAGGAACGTGCGCAGGTTCTCGAGTTTCTCTTCCGTCGGGCCCGCGTGCACGCGATACAGGCCCGGGTGCTTGTTGCGCTTCAGGAAATCGGCCGCGCAGACGTTCGCGGCCAGCATGCATTCCTCGATCAGCCGGTGCGCGTCATTGCGATGGCGCGGCACGATCTGCTCGATCTTGCCCTGCGAGTTCACGACGATATACGTCTCCGTCGTGTCGAAGTCGATCGCGCCGCGCTTCTGGCGCGCCGCGTGCAGCGACTTGTACACGCCGTAGAGATTCTGCAGATGCGGCAGGATCTCGGCGCGCTTCGTCGCTTCCGGTCCCTTCGTGTTGGTGAGCACGGCCGCGACTTCGGTGTACGTGAGACGCGCTGACGAATGCATCACGCCCGGATAGAACTGGTACGCCTTGATCTCGCCGCGCGCGGTGATGACCATGTCGCATACGAGCACGCAGCGGTCGACGTCCGGATTCAGCGAGCACAGACCGTTCGACAGCTTCTCCGGCAGCATCGGGATCACGCGGCGCGGGAAGTACACCGACGTGCTGCGGTCGAGCGCATCGACATCGAGCGGCTCGCCCGGACTCACGTAATGCGACACGTCCGCGATGGCGACCAGCAGGCGATAACCCTGACCGCGCCCGACCGCGACCGGCTCGCAATACACGGCATCGTCGAAATCGCGGGCGTCCTCGCCGTCGATCGTGACGAGCGGCACGTCGCGCAGATCGACGCGATGGCGGATATCCACCGGACGCACTTCGTCGGGCAGTTTGGCGGCCGCGGCCAACGCGGCGTCGCTGAACTCATGCGGCACGCCGTATTTGCGCACCGCGATTTCGATCTCCATGCCGGGATCGTCGATATCGCCGATCACTTCGGCCACGCGCCCGAGCGGCTGCGAATGGCGGCTCGGGAAATCCGTCAGATCGACGGACACCACCTGGCCGACCTTCGCCTTCTTCGGATTCTGCGTGATCAGGATGTCGTGACCGATGCGCTTGTCTTCCGGCACCAGAATGAGCGCGCCGTTCTCGTTGACCAGGCGCCCGATCACGCGCTTGTTCGCGCGGTCCGTCACCTCGACGATATGTCCTTCGGGCCGCCCGCGCCGGTCATACCCGACGATGCGCGCAAGCACGCGATCGTTGTGCATGACCTTCTGCATTTCGCCGTTGGGCAGGAAGAGATCGTCCTGGCCGTCGTCGCGAATCAGGAAGCCGAAGCCGTCGCGATGCCCCTGCACGCGGCCCGCGACAAAATTCGACGGATGCGTGAGTTGATAGTGGCCGCGCTTGTCGAGGCGGATCTGCCCGTCGCGTTCCATCGCCGCCAGTCGCTTGAAAAATCCTTCGCGCTCCTGGCGCTTGATCGACAGCGCCTCGGCGATGTCGTTCGCGGCATGCGGTGTCTCGCTCGTGCGCAACACGCCGAGAATTTCTTCGCGGCTCGGAATCGGATACGGATATTTGCTCAAGGGCGTAGTCGTGATTTTTCTCGTTGGACGGGACTTTTGCGGTGCTTTGCAACCAAATAATGCGGCCATCGTTGCGGGCCATTCTAACACCCGTCTTTTAGACGCCACGGGGCTTGCGGGCAGATGCGGCGCCGCGCGGGCGTCTTCACGTGCGCTGCATCGAAACGCTTGACACCGGCTCTGGACTCGCTATAATGTCGTTCTTTGCTGCTGAACGCAAAGCGAAATTGCAGCAAAACGCACCCTTGCCCAGGTGGCGGAATTGGTAGACGCACTAGGTTCAGGTCCTAGCGGTGGCAACACCGTGGAGGTTCGAGTCCTCTCTTGGGCACCAGATGTTCGGAAAAGCCACCTTCGGGTGGCTTTTTCTTTTTGTGCGGAGACCGTGCGTTTGTTTAAGACGAGTCGTATGACTTTTCGATTGACACGGCGCCCGTTCCCGCTAGAATAGCGGGCTCGCTGTACCCCTTGGCCCAGGTGGCGGAATTGGTAGACGCACTAGGTTCAGGTCCTAGCGGTGGCAACACCGTGGAGGTTCGAGTCCTCTCCTGGGCACCAAGGTCCCTCTTTCGCGAAACGCTCATTCGGGCGCGTCGCACGCAAAAACCCCACGCATTGTCGTGGGGTTTTTTGTTTTGCGCCGTCCTTTTCTCCCGCCTCCTTCGAGATGCCTGCCCGGCCTCGCGACATGCGAGACCAGACCAGAGATACGCACCTCCCGCTCTTAAAAAAGTTGATATTTAGCTCCGTCAGGTAAACACATTTATTTAGGAACGCTTATCCTCCTGATGCCCTTTTCCAGCGCAGAAATTTTCTGCCGAAAGAAGATTTCTGTAGATTCTCGATCGCCGCGGGAGAGTCCGTCAACTCAACCACGACGCCGCGCCGGCTGGCGATCGTTGCCTGTCGCTACTCATGTCCATTCCCCTCGAACGTCAGCAGACGAATCAGTTGCAGAAGGTCGTGAGGGTCGATGACGCCGGTCGCACATTGCCAGACATCGAGCAACCAGCGCATCGTGATGTCGGACATGCCGAGCTCGCGTTGAATAGCCGAAGCAGACACGTCTCGTTCCAGAAAAACCAGCGCCAGATACATGGCGAGCTGCGTCGGCTCACCGCGGCTGTCCAGGTACACGCCATCTTCCTTGCGCGCGTTCGACTCCCGGAGTCGCCTCAGCATTTCGATATCCAGCGGGACATACAGGTATTGCACTTCCCCGGTGGAACGGATCAGCAAATAGAGCATGTCGCCTTCGAGATGCGCCCAATCCGGAACGTCGAGTTCTTCAGGTATCGCGCCTAAATTTAGCCTGACTAATTGATCTCTTGTCTCCACTTCCAAATATGCTCCTTTGGCCACCATGCGCGTGGCAGGTGGTCGCAACAAGAAGCCCCGTGTTGTGACTCGCTGTGGGGTATCCGGCCGAGGTTCTTCCACAGCACCCTTTGACGACCCCGCTCACGCGGGGGAGTCAAGATTTCGCTCGGTTTCCATTGTTTAGTTACCCGAACTAATCATTACTTTTAATCTGTTTCGATATTCTTTGAAAGAATAGCTCCCGCATAGTGGGCGATGAAGTGGATACGTCTTAAAGCGGACGACTTCCGAAGAATGGCTCTAGACGGCTTACAGGCACGATCTCAACCCGAAACTCGTGGCACGATGCGTGCTTCGAGTTTGCAAACGTCGGAGAACCCGTGATGCCCGCCCTTTATGTCATCGCCTTCTTCCTGCTCGCCGGTACGCTCACGTTCCTGCAGGCACCCGCATTCGCGTGGTTCGCCGCGCTTGCGATCTGGATCGCCGTCGGCCCGGTCATCGGCGTGACGGGCGCGATCGGCGTCACGCTGCTCGCAATCGTCTTCGCGCTTCCGGCGCTCGCGCTCGCCATCAAGCCGCTACGCCGCGCGCTGATCAGCCATCGCGTGCTCGGCATGTTTCGCACGATGCTGCCGGAGATGTCGTCGACCGAGCGCGATGCGATCGAAGCCGGCACGGTGTGGTGGGACGCCGAACTCTTCTCTGGCCGGCCGCGCTGGGACGCCCTGCTCGACCATGGCGCGCCGAAGCTGACTCAGGAAGAACAAAGCTTCATCGATAACGAATGCGCGCGCCTGTGCGAGTTGTCGAACGACTGGGACACGACCGCGATCTGGCAGGACCTCTCGCCGCAAGCATGGGCCTACGTCAAGGCGCAGGGCTTTCTCGGCATGATTATCCCGAAGCAGTACGGCGGAAAAGCGTTCTCCGCGTATGCCCATTCACAGGTCATCATGAAGCTCGCGACGCATTCGTCGGCGGCGGCCGTATCGGTCATGGTGCCGAATTCGCTCGGGCCCGCCGAACTGCTGCTGCACTACGGCACCGACGAACAGAAGAGTCACTATCTGCCGCGTCTCGCGCGCGGCGACGAAATCCCGTGCTTCGCGCTGACGAGCCCGTACGCCGGATCGGACGCGGCGGCGATTCCGGACACGGGCATCGTGTGCCGCGGCGTGCACGAGGGCCGCGAGACGCTCGGTTTTCGCGTCACGTGGGAGAAGCGCTACATCACGCTCGGGCCGATTGCGACGGTGCTCGGTCTCGCCTTTCGCGCGCTCGATCCCGACCATCTGCTCGGCGATGACGAAGCCCCCGGCATCACCTGCGCGCTCATTCCGACGAACCATCCCGGCGTAAATATCGGGCGGCGGCACTGGCCGCTCAACGCGGTGTTCCAGAACGGCCCGAACTGGGGCAAGGATGTATTCATTCCGATGGACTGGGTCATCGGCGGGCGCGCCCAAGTCGGCAATGGCTGGCGTATGCTGATGGAATGTCTCGCCGCCGGACGCGCGATCTCGCTGCCATCGTCGAACGTCGGCATGGCAAAGCTCGCCGTGCGCGGCACGGGCGCCTATGCCGCCGCGCGCCGCCAGTTCCGCACCTCGATCGGACGCTTCGAAGGCATTCAGGAAGCGCTCGGACGAATGGGCGGCAACCTCTATGTGATGGACGCGGCGCGACGGCTGTCCGCGCAGGCCGTCGATCTCGGCGAGAAGCCCTCGGTCATCTCGGCGATCGCGAAGTATCACATCACGGAACGCGCGCGCAAGGTGATCAACGACGGCATGGACGTCGTCGCAGGCAAGGGCATCTGCATGGGGCCGTCGAACTTTCTGGCGCGCGCGTATCAGCAGATGCCAATCTCGATCACCGTCGAAGGCGCGAACATCCTGACGCGCTGCCTGATCATCTTCGGACAGGGCGCGATCCGCTGTCATCCCTACGTGCTCAAGGAAATGGCCGCGACGCGCGAAAACGACCTTCGCGCATTCGACGACGCCTTCTTCGGCCACGCGAGCTTTCTCGCCTCCAACGCGATGCGCAGTTTCGTGTATGCATTCGGCGGCGGCGCGCTCACACGCAAGCCCGTGCGCGCCGATGCGCGTCTTCTGCCCTATTACCGCGCCGCCACGCGCCTGTCGAGCGCGTTTGCGTTGTTCGCCGATGTCTCGATGCTCACGCTCGGCGGCGAGCTCAAACGTCGCGAGCGGCTTTCGGCGCGGCTCGGCGACATCCTCTCGCAGTTGTACCTGCTGTCCGCGACGCTCAAGCGTTTCGAGGACGACGGCCGCCGCGAAAGCGACCTGCCGCTCGTGCGCTGGGGCGCCGAAGACGCGCTGTACCAGGCGCGCGCCGCGTTCGACGGCCTGCTTGCGAACTATCCGAACCGCGCGGCGGCGGGTTTCCTGCGCGCGATCGCGTTCCCGTTCGGCCTGCCGCACGCGCCCAGCGCCGATGCCCTCGGCAACGCCGTCGCGATGTTGCTGCAAACGCCCGGCGAAGCGCGCGAGCGGCTCGTCGCGGGTTCGCACGTTTCGGCATTCGAAAACGACCCGATCGCACGCGGCGAAAAGCTTCTCGCGCTCACGCCCGCCGTCGCGGCGCTGGAGGCGCGTCTGCGCGACGCCGTCAAAGCGGGCCAGAGCGCCCCGCTGCCGCAAAGCCCGCAAGACGTCGCAGCGTGGGCGGACACGGCCGCCGCGCGCGGTCTGATCGACGAAAACGAGCGCGCGCTGCTGGGCGAATGGGCCGTCCATGCGCGCGAAGCGGTGAAAGTCGATGATTTTTCCGCAGACTTCGGTATCCTCGAAGCATTGCAAAAGCGCAGCGACGCGCTCGAGCGGACATTGCCCGAAACTATCGCCTGAGCACGCAGGCGTCCAGGCCCCGCCGCGCGCGCCCTTCGACCGATCGCCAATCGATGAAAGACCGCTATCTCGACTTCGTCAATTCGCCCTTCGGCACGAGCATCGCACGCTCGCTCGGCCTGCCGCGTCCCGAACCATTGCGCCGCCATCGCGCGGATCACGCCGAATTCGGCGGCATGGCGGCCATCGGCGCGGGGCCGTCGCCGGCGCTCTTCGATGACCTGATGGCCGTATTGTCCGGCATCGGCATGACGGGCGTCGCGCACGAGAGCGCGTCCGGCTGGCTGCCCGTCGCCGCCCGTCACGGCGCGATGAGCGGCCGCTTCGAGCCGCGCGCACGCGACGCGCTCGCCACCGACCGCGTGCAGGCCCTGATCTTCGACGCGACCGGCATCGACGACAGCGGCCAGTTGCATTCCCTGTACGCCTTCTTCCACGACGCGCTGCGCTCGCTCGCGAAGAACGGGCGCATCGTCGTCATCGGGCGGCCGCCCGCCACGCGCGCGGACGTCGCGTCCGCCACCGCGCAGCACGCGCTCGAAGGCATGGTCCGCTCGCTCGGCAAGGAAGCGCGCAACGGCATCACCTCGAACCTGCTGCGCGTGGCCGATGGCGCGGACTTCGAATCCGCGCTGCGCTTTTTCCTGTCGCCGCGCTCGGCGTATGTGTCGGGTCAGGTCGTGACCATCGACGCGCCCGCCAGCGCCCCGGCGAGCTGGGCAAAGCCGCTCGCGGGCAAGCGCGCGCTCGTGACGGGCGCGGCGCGCGGCATCGGCGCGTCGATCGCGGCGGTGCTGGCCGAGCACGGCGCGATCGTCACCGGCCTCGATGTCGACGCCGTGCGCGACGCGCTCGATCAGACCATGCTGTCGATCGAAGACGCATCGCCGTCGGACGGCGCGCATGCGGCGCTCGTCGCGGATATCGCCGCGCCCGAAGCGCCCGCCGACATCGCCGCCGCGCTCATCGCGTCGGGTGGCATCGATATCGTCGTGCACAACGCGGGCATCACGCGCGACAAGACCATCGCGCGCATGAGCCCGGACATGTGGGACAGCGTGATCGACATCAATCTGCTGGCGCAGGCGCGCATCGACGATGTCCTGCTCGCGCAGAACGTGTTGCGCGAGCAAGGCCGCATCGTCGCGGTGTCGTCGATCAGCGGCATCGCGGGCAATCGCGGACAGACCAACTACGCGACCTCGAAGGCCGGCGTGATCGGCCGCGTGCACGCGATGGCGCCGCTCTTGCGCGCGCGCGGCATCACGATCAATGCGGTCGCGCCGGGCTTCATCGAGACGCACATGACCGCGCGCATGCCCTTCGGCGTACGCGAGGCCGGCAGACGGCTCAATTCGATGGGACAAGGCGGCTTGCCCGTCGATGTCGCCGAAACCGTCGCGTGGCTCGCGAGCCCGGGCAGCGCGGGCATCACGGGCAACGTGGTGCGCGTGTGCGGCCAAAGCCTGATCGGCGCGTGAGGAGACCCGTCCCCATGCATGCACCGACCATGCCGCGCGCCCGCACCGTCGTCATCGATACGCTGCCGCCGCCCGCGAAACTCTATGGCCGCGCGCTACCGGCGCTGTTCCGGCGCGCGCGTGCGCCGGAGCTGCCCGCGCTCAGGCTCGTGCGCCCGGATGTGAAGCTCGACGCGGAGCAGATCGGCCGCTATGCGCGCGTGTGCGGGTTCATCCCCGAGCACGGCGTGCCGCTCACCTTTCCGCACGTGCTCGCGTTTCCCTTGCATCTGATGATGCTCACGGACCCGTCGTTTCCGTGGTCCGCGCTCGGCGTCGTGCATCTGTCCAACAGTGTGCGGCTGCGGCGTCCGCTCGCGGCGGGCCAGGGCTTGCGCATCGAAGTGGAATGCGGGCCGCTGATGCCGCATCAGAAAGGCCAGGCGTTCACGCTGCATACGCGCATCTACCGGCGCGGCGAAGCGGTGTGGGACGGCGACAGCGTCTATCTGAAACGCGGCGTGCGCAGCGAAGCCACCGCGCCGTCGATCGAGATAGCCGATGCTACTGACACGCCCGCGCCGCTCTTCGCCCGCGAAGCGCGCTGGCAGCTTCCGCCGCAACTCGGGCGCGATTACGCGAAGGCATCGGGCGATTTCAATCCGATTCATCTGCACATGCTGAGCGCGAAAGCGTTCGGCTTTCCGCGCGCGATCGCGCACGGCATGTGGACGCTCGCGCGTACGCTCGCGGCGCTGCATCCGGTCAAGGCGCTCGCGTCCGGGTATGCACAGGGCGATTTCAAATCGCCGCTCTATCTGCCCGGCGATGCGACCTTCTGGACCGCTGCGCCCTCGCCCACCGCGCGCGACTTCGAAGTGCGCAATCTCGCGGGCGACCGGGCGCATCTGCGCGGCCATTTCGAATGGGAGCTGCCATGAGCGAAGTTCGTCGCGTCGCGATCGTCGGCAGCAACCGCATTCCGTTCGCGCGCTCGAACACGGCATACGCCAGCGCGTCGAATCAGGACATGCTGAGCTTCGCGCTGCAGGGGCTCGTCGATCGCTTCGAGCTTCACGGCATGCGACTGGGCGAAGTGGCGGCGGGCGCGGTCGTCAAGCACTCGCGCGACTTCAACCTGACGCGCGAAGCCGCGCTCTCGACCACGCTGGCGAAGGAAACGCCCGCCTACGACGTGCAGCAGGCCTGCGGCACCGGCCTCGAAACCGCCATTCTCGTCGCGAACAAGATCGCCCTCGGGCAGATCGAGGTGGGCATCGCGGGCGGCGTCGATACCGCGTCGGATGCGCCCATCGCCGTGAACGAGCGCATGCGCAAGATCCTGCTCGAAGCGAATCGCGGCCGCTCGGCGGGCGCGCGCGTGGGCGCGCTCGCGAAGCTGCGGCCCGGCATGTTCTTCAGGCCGCTGTTGCCGCGCAACGCGGAACCGCGCACCGGCCTCTCGATGGGCGAGCACTGCGAGCTGATGGCCAAACGCTGGAAGATTTCGCGCGAGGCGCAGGACGCGCTCGCGCAGGAAAGCCATCGCAAGCTGGCGGCCGCATATGGGCGCGGTTTCCTCAACGATCTGATGACGCCCTATCGAGGCCTCGCGCGCGACAACACGCTGCGTCCCGATGTGTCGCTCGATCAGTTGTCGCAACTGACGCCCGTCTTCGATCGCGACGCCGGCACACTCACCGCGGGCAACTCGACGCCGCTCACCGACGGCGCATCGGCGGTGCTGCTCGCGTCCGAGCAATGGGCCGCCGAACGCGGGCTGCCGGTGCAGGCGTTCCTGACGTTCTCCGCGACCGCCGCCGTCGATTTCTTCGACAAGCGCGAAGGCCTTCTGATGGCGCCCGCCTATGCGGTGCCGTCGATGCTCGCGCGCGCCGGGCTCGCGTTACAGGACTTCGATTTCTACGAGATCCACGAAGCGTTCGCGGCGCAGGTGCTGTGCACGCTCGCCGCGTGGGAAGACGACGAATACTGCCGCATCGCGCTCGGACTCGACGGCCCGCTCGGTTCGATCGACCGCGCGCGCCTGAACGTGAACGGCAGCTCGCTCGCGACCGGCCATCCGTTCGCCGCGACGGGCGGACGTATCGTCGGGACGCTGGCGAAGATGCTGGCGAAAGCGCCCGGACGCAGCGACGGCAAACCGTTGCGCGGACTGATCTCGATCTGCGCGGCGGGCGGCCAGGGCGTCGTCGCGATACTGGAGCGGTAAGCGGCAGAAGTGAAAGAATAAGGCGCGCCATCGACGAACACGCGCGGCGCCAACGGAGACACCACATGAGCCCGGGACAGGCAGCGCCGCGCGAGGCTTCGGAGCCGCACGCGACCGACGGCATCTGGTACGCGTCGTATCCGCCGGAGGTCGCGCGCGAGATCGACCCTTTGCGCTATCGATCGCTCGCGCATTTCTTCGACGAGTGCGTCGAGCGGTTTGCCGATCGCGTCGCGTTCGTGAGCCTCGGCTCCGAGATGACGTTCACCGCGCTCGGCAAGAAGGCCCACGCATTCGCGTCGTATCTGCAGGGCATCGGCGTGAAGCCCGGCGACCGCGTCGCGCTGATGATGCCCAACGCGCTCGTCTATCCCGTCGCGCTCTTCGGCACGCTGATCGCGGGCGCGATCGTCGTGAACGTGAATCCGCTCTACACGGTGCGCGAGCTCAGTCATCAACTGAAGGACAGCGGCGCGCAGACTGTCGTCGTGCTCGACAGATTCGCGAAGACCGTGCAGGACGCGCAACCGGGCACGCGCGTGAGGAACGTCATCGTGACCGGACTCGGCGATCTGCTCGGACACGGGCTCAATCTGAAAGGCCGCACCATCGATCTGTTGCTGCGGCACGTTAAGAAGCAGGTGCCCGCCTACGCGCTGCCCGATGCCGTGCGCCTGCCGCTCGCGCTCGCGCGCGGCGCGCGGCAGAAGTTCGAGCCGGTGCGAGTCGGTCACGGCGACATCGCGTTCATTCAATACACCGGCGGCACGACCGGCGTCGCGAAGGGCGCGATGCTCACGCATCGCAACGTGATCGCCAATCTGTTGCAGGCGCTCGCGTGGGCGGGCGGACGGCTCGTCGATGGCGAAGAGACCATCGTGACGCCGTTGCCGCTCTATCACATCTATTCGCTGACCGTGAACGCGCTCGCGTTTCTCGCGATCGGCGCGCGCAATGTGCTGATCGTCAATCCGCGCGACATCGACTCTCTGTTGCGCGCGCTGCGTCACGAAAACTTCACGGCGATCACCGCGCTCAACACGCTCTACAGCGCGCTGATGGACCACGACGCCTTCCGCCGGCGCGACTTCTCCGCGCTCAAGCTCGCAATGGCGGGCGGCATGGCGACACAGCGCGTCGTCGCCGAGCGCTTCAGGGCGATGACGGGCCAGACGCTCGTCGAAGGCTACGGCCTCACCGAATGCTCGCCGCTCGTCTGCGCGACGCCGGTCGTCGACATGCACGGCGGCAGCGAATTCGACGGCACGATCGGCGTGCCGGTGCCGTCCACGCTCGTGCGCCTGCGCCGCGAGGACGGCGCGTGGGCGAACATCGACGAACCCGGCGAGCTGTGCGTGCAGGGCCCGCAAGTGATGAAAGGCTACTGGAACCGTCCCGAGGACACCGCGAAAAACATCGACGCGAATGGCTGGCTCGCGACCGGCGACATTGGCGTGATGAATGCGCGTGGCATCATCCGGCTCATCGATCGCAAGAAGGACATGATGATCGTCTCGGGCTTCAACGTGTATCCGAACGAGATCGAGGACGTGCTCGCCGCGCATCCGAAAGTGCGCGCGGTGGCGGTCATCGGCGTGCCCGATCCGGTGACGGGCGAGCGCGTGAAGGCGTTCGTCGTGCGGCGCGATGAAACGCTTACAGTGGAAGAACTGCTGAAGTTCGCCCGTTTACACCTGACCGGCTACAAGGTGCCATCCTACGTCGAATTTCGCGACACCTTGCCGCTCACGACCATCGGCAAGGTGCTCCGGCGCGAGTTGCGCGAAGACGGGTCGATACCACGGAAATCGCAGGACTGACCTTCGGAGATGCTCATGCCGCGTGCGCGATGCCGCCGGTTGTGTCTGTGGTTGTGTCTGTCCATCGCGCTCGCGAGTGTGCTCGCCCGGGCGCAGACGCAGGCGACGGACGAAGCCGCGCGCGTCGGCACGATGAGTGTCGAGCAGCAGGCGCAATGGCTGTCTGAATCGGCGGCGAGCGGCGCGCTCGCGAAACTCGACGACGCGCAACTCGTCGCCCTGTTTCGCTCGCTCGATGCGGGCACCTTGCCGCGTTATCTGCAGGACGGCTTGCGCGATTACGCGTCGTGCGAGTTCACGATGCGCCGGCGCGAGCGCATCAAGGGCAAGTGGCCGAAGCGTGCGGATCACATGCTTGTGCGCGTCGCGCACGAGCCGCTGCGCATCTACGCCAAATGGCTGCCCGATGGCGCGCACGCGGGCCAGGAAGTCATCTACGACGATTCCACGCGGCCGGACGAACTCTATGGTCATCTCGGCGGCCTGCTGAGCGTCGTGCCGATGTGGACGTCGGTGAATGGCGCTTTCGCCCGCACGCAATCGAATCATTCGATCCGCGAGCTCGGCATCGTCTCGATCTCGCAGCGCTTCATCGAAGAAGGACGCAAGTTCGCCGAAGCGGGCATCACGAAGCCGTCGGAGATCGAAGTGAAGACCGTCAACGGGATTCGCGTGGTCGCGCTCACGTATGAAACAGCCGAGGGGCAGCCCGAGTTCTACGCGAAGAAGGAAGTGCTCGGGCTCGATCTCAAACGTCCGCTCTTTCGCACGCTGGAGTCCTACGACAACGACGGCAATATTTTCGAAAGCGTCGTGTTCGAGCGTATCGAGCCTCAAGCCTTCGACGGTCTGACATTCGACCCAAGAAATCCCGACTATCGTTTCTGACCGAAATCGCAATGAAATGCCTGCTGATTTCGTGACACCTAAAGTAACAATCGCGCTCCGGGCGTGCGTGCAGGTTTTAAGTTTCGCCTAAGAATCCGCCGATAACCTTGCCCGCACTCCATCGACATCAACGTCGGCGCACACCGCTTCAGGCCCGTCGCGCCGCGAATCGTCGTGCAAACCTGAGGGCTTCATCATGAACCTCCGTCGTCCCATCTCGGCTCCCGTGCGAGCCATCAAAAGGCTGCTGAGCCATCACGAGATCGCCACGCTGCTGTTGCTGCTGCACGCGCCCATCGACGCGATGGCCGCCACGCCCGATGTCGCGTCGCTGCGGGAGTACGGCTATGTCGAGATCGTGTCGCCGGAAGCGGGCAAGCCGCAAGTGCGCCTGACCGACGACGGCAACGCGGTGCTGCGCGGCCTCGGCGTCAAGTAAGCGCCTCCCGGATACGGGCCTCGCGGACGCCCGGCCACGCGAACTCTGTAATAATCGGTCGATTCCTTTCACCTTCGACCAAGGAGTCATTCGCGATGTCCGCCCTTTCACCCATCGTGCAGCGTGTACTCATCACCAACGACGACGGCATCGATGCGCCCGGCCTCGCCGTGCTCGAAGCCGTCGCCGCCGAACTCGCGCACGAAGTCTGGGTCATCGCCCCGGAACACGACCAGAGCGGCACCTCGCACTCCATCAGCCTGCACTCGCCGTTGCGCGTATCGCGCAAGGGTGAACGACGCTACGGCGTCCAGGGCACGCCCGGCGACTGCGTCGTGATGGGCGCGCGCCACATCATGAAGGACGCGCCGCCCACGCTCGTGCTGTCGGGCATCAATCGCGGCGCGAACCTCGGTGTCGAGACGATGTTCTCCGGCACCGTCGGCGCCGCGATGACGGGCCTGCTGCTCGGACTGCCGTCGATCGCGCTCAGCCAGACCTTCACCGACCGTGAGAACGTGCGCTGGGATACGGCGCGCGCACTCGCGCCGGGCGTGATCCGCCAGTTGCTGGCGATCTCCCACGAAGCGCCCACGTGCCTGAACGTCAACTTCCCCGATTGCGACGCATCCGCCGCCGGACCGCTCACCGTGACGCGACAGGGCGTCGGGCTGGTGGAAGGCATCGATGTGCTGCCGCTCGTCGATCCGCGCGGAATCGACTATCACTGGCTGCGCTTTCAGCGCGGCCCGCGCCCGAATTCGCCCGATAGCGAAACGGCGGTGGTCGCGGCCGGTGGCGTGTCGGTCACGCCGCTGCATTTCGATCGCACCGACGAGCGTACTTTCGCCACGCTCGAAGCGGGACTGAAGCGCGGCGTCTGAGTGTCGAGCGCGCGCCGCTAGAACGTTTCCTCCCACACGAAAACGGTCGCTTTCTCGTATGCTCGGGCGATCACAATAAGGAGACGATGATGACCCGTTCCATCGGCCGGCGCGGCGCGCGCCTGATGCTCGGCGCGCTCGGCGCACTCGGCGCACTCGGCGCGTTTATCGCCGCAAGCGCGTTCGCCCAGACGCCGACGCCCGTCGGCACCTGGCAAACCATCGACGATCAGTCCGGCAAGCCGAAGGCGATTATCCAGATCGTCGATGACGGCAGCGGTCAGTTGTCCGGCAAGGTCGTGCGCGGCATCGGCGAATTCGATCAGCCGGAAAAGCGCTGCACGGCCTGTACCGACGACCGTCGCGATCAGCTGATCAAGGGCATGACGATCATCACAGGAATGCGGCAGAACGGTGATGCATGGGACGGCGGCCAGATTCTCGACCCCGAACACGGCAAGCTTTACAAATGCAAGATGAAGCTCGAGGACGGCGGGCAGAAGCTCGTCGTGCGCGGGTATGTCGGCGTATCGCTGCTGGGGCGCTCGCAGACCTGGGTGCGCCAGCAGTAAGGTTCAGATACGACAAAGCCGGCCGAAGACGCGTGTCTTCGACCGGCTTTGCTCATCTCGCTCTGGCGCGTTACGCGATCAGGCAGCGTGACGCTGATGCTTATGCGCCTCGTCCCCGTAGACGCTCTCAGGCATGTTGGCGAGTTCCTGCTTGAATTCCGCCGGCACACGCATGCGCGAGGTCATCAACGCATAGAGCGATTCGCCTGCCGGCCCGAACAGCTGCGTCATCACGCGCAACAGCACGCCCGACTCGTGCCACGTCTTGAAACGCCGATGGCACGTCTGATACGACGGATATTTGCGCGGCAGCGTGGACCACGACGCACCGCTGTACATCACCCAGAGCACACCGTTGAGCACGGCGCGGGTATTGGCGAGGGGCCGTCCACGCAGCTCCGAACGCGGGCGCAGTTCGGGAAGCAGCGGAGCGACCATCTGCCATTCTTCGTCGGACATGTCGCGGTAGGGCTTCACGGTAATTTCTCCAATTTGCTGACTGAAAACTGGTACCGACGATACCGAGTCCCCGAAAGCCAGCAAATCAGAGAGGTCCGAATCTTGAAAAAGCCGCAAAAGCCTTATGCCGATTGGCTGATCACAGAATTTTGATTCTCGTATTAGGTCAGCGAAATATCCGTAACGCGCCGTGGCGCTTCCAGATATTCCTTCGACTGCATCTCGACGATGCGCGAAACAGTGCGCGCGAACTCGTTGGCCATCGGCCCTTCGACGTACAACTCCTCCGCAGGCACGGCCGCCGACATCAGGAGCTTGACCTTGTGGTCGTAGAACACGTCGATGAGCCAGGTGAAGCGGCGCGCCTCGGATGCCATGCGCGGCGTCATCTGCGGCACATCGGACAGAATCACCGCGTGAAAGCGGTTCGCCAGTTCGAGATAGTCGTTCTGCGAGCGCGGCCCGCCGCACAGCGTGGCGAAGTCGAACCACACGACGCCGTCGGCACGGCGCAACGCCTTGATCTCGCGCTTTTCGATATGCAGGATCGGGCTTTCGTCGGGCACGGCGGCGAGCTTCGCGTAATCGGCGCGCAACGCCTTGTCGGCGGCTGCGCCGAGCGGCGTGTGATACGCCTTCACTTGCGACAGCGTGCGCTTGCGATAGTCGGTGCCTGAATCGACGTTGAGCACGTCGAGATGCTCCTTGATGAGCTCGATCGCGGGCAGCAGACGATCGCGATGCAGCCCTTCCGGATAGAGCGTGTCCGGCTGGTAATTGGACGTCATCACGAACTGCACGCCGTTCTTGAAAAGCCGGTCGAGCAGGCGATAGAGAATCATCGCATCGGCGATGTCGGAGACGTGGAACTCGTCGAAGCAGATCAGCCGGAAGCGTTTGGCGATGCGTCTGGCGAGTTCGTCGAGCGGATCGGCTTGGCCCTTCAGCTCCTCCAGCTCGCGATGCACTTCGCGCATGAACTCGTGAAAATGCAGGCGCGTCTTGCGCTGCACGGGCACGATCGCGTAGAAGCTGTCCATCAGAAAGCTTTTGCCGCGCCCGACGCCGCCCCACATGTAGACACCGCGCGGCAAGTCCGGACGCACGAGAAACTTCTTCAGCGCATTGGAGCGGCGCGCCTTGTACGCGACCCATTCCTCGTAGCACTGCTGCAGGCGCGCGACCGCCGCGAGCTGCGCCTCGTCCGATTGATAACCCCGCGTGCGCAGTTCGTTTTCGTAGTATTCGGTGACGTTCATCTTCTGCCGTATGAAGTGACGAAGGCGAGCGGTTTGATCCGCTCGCCTTCGTGTGCGATGCCTGCCCGAAGCCGAGCTTGATTACATGTTCAGCGCGCGCTTGTCGACGGCGAGCGCCGCTTCACGCATCACTTCCGACAGCGACGGATGCGGATGGCAAATGCGGCCGATATCTTCGGACGCCGCCTTGAACTCCATCGCCACCACCGCTTCCGCGATCAGGTCCGATGCGTCCGCGGCGATCACGTGCACGCCGAGGATTTCATCGGTCTTCGCGTCGGCGATCATCTTAACGAAGCCTTCCGCCTTGCCGATACCCAGCGCGCGGCCGTTGGCCATCATCGGGAACTGGCCGGTCTTGATCTCGCGGCCTTCGGCTTTGAGCTGCTGTTCGGTCTTGCCGACCCACGCGATTTCCGGTTCCGTGTAGATGACCCACGGCACGCAGTTGTAGTCGATGTGCGGCTTCTGACCGTCGATGATTTCCGCCACCGCCACGCCTTCGTCTTCCGCCTTGTGCGCGAGCATCGGGCCGCGAACGACGTCGCCGATTGCGTACACGTTCGGCACGCTCGTCGCGCAATGGTCGTCGACGTCGATGAAACCGCGCTCGTTGGCCTTCAGGCCGATGCTTTCCAGGCCGAGGTTATCGGTGTTCGGCACGCGGCCGATCGACACGATCAGGCGATCCGCTTCCAGCGTCTGCGCGTTGCCCGTGCTGTCCGTATAAGCGATCGACACGCTCTCGTCCGACGTCTTCACTTCGCCGATCTTCACGCCGAGGTGAATATCGAGGCCCTGCTTCTTGAACTGCTTCGCGGCTTCCTTCGCGAGCGACTCGTCCGCCGCGCCGAGGAATTGCGGCAGCGCTTCCAGCACGGTCACTTCCGCGCCGAGACGCCGCCACACCGAGCCGAGTTCCAGACCGATCACGCCCGCGCCGATCACGGCGAGCTTCTTCGGCACCGCGTCGAACGACAGCGCGCCTTCGTTGTCCGCGACGATCTTGTTGTCGACCGGAATGTTCGGCAGATGACGCGCCTTCGAGCCCGTCGCGATGATCACGTTCTTCGCCGTGACGACTTCCGTTTCGCCTTCGCCAGACACTTCGATCTGCACGCCGGCAGCATTCTTGCCAGTGAACTTGCCATGACCCTTGAGCCACGTGATCTTGTTCTTGCGGAACAGGAACTCGATGCCCTTCGTCATCTTCTCGACGATGCCGTCCTTGCGGGCCAGCATCTTCGACACGTCGAGCTTCACGTCCGACACGCTGATGCCGTGATCGGCCAGATGCTTCGACGCATTTTCGAATTCTTCCGACGACGCGAGCAGCGCCTTCGACGGAATGCAGCCCACGTTCAGGCACGTGCCGCCGAGCTTGAGCGCGCCGGCCGGGTTCTTCCACTTCTCGATACACGCAACCGTCTTGCCGAGCTGCGCTGCGCGAATCGCCGCGATATAGCCGCCCGGGCCCGCGCCGATCACGACGACATCAAATTCCTTGGACATGACTTTCCTTTGGGGTCTATCTCCGCTCATGCGGAGCAGCCTCGTGCGGTGCGCGCGAGCCTATCGCGCGCACCGAGGCGAAATGCTTTTCTTACAGGTCCAGCAGCAGACGGGCCGGATCTTCCAGCGCGTCCTTCATCGCGACCAGCGACAGCACGGCTTCGCGGCCGTCGATGATGCGGTGGTCGTACGACAGCGCGAGGTAGTTCATCGGACGGATCACGATCTGGCCGTTCTCGACGACCGCGCGTTCCTTCGTGGCGTGCACGCCGAGAATCGCGGACTGCGGCGGGTTGATGATCGGCGTCGACAGCATCGAGCCGAACACGCCGCCGTTGGAGATGGAGAACGTGCCGCCGGTCATGTCTTCGATCGACAGCTTGC
This sequence comes from Caballeronia sp. NK8, assembly GCF_018408855.1. GTDB lineage: Bacteria > Pseudomonadota > Gammaproteobacteria > Burkholderiales > Burkholderiaceae > Caballeronia. Next base: position 1,768,645 of record NZ_AP024322.1, read on the forward strand.
CGTCCTTCGCCTTCTGGCCGAATTCGGCGATCTTCTTTTCGATGTCGGCGAGGCTCATCTGATCCGCGTTGCGCAGGATCGGCACGACCAGGCCGCGCGGCGAACCGACCGCGATACCGATGTCGAAGTAGCCGTGATAGACAATGTCGTTACCGTCGATCGACGCGTTCACGAGCGGGAATTTCTTCAGCGCGTGGACGGCCGCCTTCACGAAGAACGACATGAAGCCGAGCTTCACGCCGTGTTCCTTCTCGAAGCGGTCCTTGTACTTGTTGCGCAGATCCATGACCGGCGCCATGTTGACTTCGTTGAACGTCGTCAGGATGGCGTTGGTTTGCTGCGATTCGAGCAGGCGCTCGGCGATACGCGCACGCAGACGCGACATCGGCACGCGCTGTTCCGGGCGGTCCTTCAGCCACTGGTCGGCCGATGCCGGCGCGCTGACTTGCGGCAGCGCGGGCTTCGCGGCGCGCGCGGGCGCGGCTGCCGGAGCCGGTGCAGCAGCCTTGGCAGGTGCCGGAGCCGATGCCGAAGCGGCGAGCGCGTCGCCCTTCGTGATGCGGCCGTCGCGGCCCGAACCCGAAACCTGATCCGCCGACACGCCCTTCTCGGCCAGAATCTTCGTCGCGGCCGGCGACGACGCGCCACCGGTTGCGCCCGCCGACGCTTGCGCAGCAGCCGGAGCAGCGGCGGCGGCAGTCGTTTCCGCGACCGGCGCGGGTTTCACTTCGGAGTCGCCGGCAGCGGCGACCGCTTCGCCTGCTTTCGCTTCGGTGTCGATCTTCGCGATGAGTTCGTCGGCGGTGACGATATCGCCGTCGTGCTTGATCACCTGCGCCAGCACGCCAGCGGAGGGCGCGGGCACTTCGAGCACGACCTTGTCGGTCTCGATTTCAATCAGGATTTCGTCCTGGGCGACAGCCTCGCCCGGCTTCTTCTTCCATTGCAGCATGGTCGCTTCCGAGACCGACTCGGAAAGCTGGGGAACCTTGACTTCTACGATAGCCATTTCTGTATGTCCTAATGCGTGTCTGTGTGTTCGAGCGAGGGACCGGGGAGCCGCCGTTACGCAAACGGCTGAGCCGGTCCCATCGAGCAATGCTTACTTCGCGATGACTTGCGCGCCCTTCAGGCGGCCGAACGCGCCTTCCACGAGCGCCTTCTGCTGCTCGTAGTGCTTCGCGTAGTAGCCGACTGCCGGCGATGCCGAAGCCGGACGGCCGCTGTAGGCCAGCTTCATGCCTTCGCGCATGCCTTCGCGCAGATGGTGCTCCACATAGAACCAGGCGCCCTGGTTCTGCGGCTCGTCCTGCACCCAGACCACTTCGGTCGCGTTTTCGAACTTCTTGATTTCCGCGTCGAACTGCTTGTGCGCGAACGGATACAGCTGCTCGATACGCACGATGGCGACGTCGTTGCTCTTCGCTTCGCGGCGATGCGCGACGATGTCGTAATACACGCGGCCCGAACACACGATCACGCGCTTGACCTTCTTCGGCTCGATTGCTTCGTCGACTTCGCCGATGACCGGCTGGAACGAGCCCTTCGCCAGTTCCGACAGATCCGACACGGCTTCCTTGTGACGCAGCAGCGACTTCGGCGTGGCGATGATCAGCGGCTTGCGGAACAGGCGGATCATCTGACGGCGCAACAGATGGAAGATCTGCGCCGGCGTGGTCGGCTGGACCACTTGCATGTTGTGATCCGCGCACAGTTGCAGGAAGCGCTCGATGCGCGCCGACGAGTGCTCCGGACCCTGGCCTTCGTAGCCGTGCGGCAGCATCATCGTGAGACCGGAGACGCGGCCCCACTTCACTTCGCCCGACGAGATGAACTGGTCGATCACGACCTGCGCGCCGTTCACGAAGTCGCCGAACTGCGCTTCCCACGCGACGAACGTGTTCGGCTCGGCCGTCGAATAGCCATACTCGAAACCGAGGACCGCTTCTTCGGACAGCACGGAGTCGATCACCGTGAACTTGGCCTGGCCTTCCGCGATGTTCTGCAGCGGAATGTAGGTGCCGTCGTTCCAGCGCTCGCGGTTCTGATCGTGCAGAACGGCGTGACGGTGCGTGAACGTGCCGCGGCCCGAATCCTGACCGGTCAGACGCACGGCGTAGCCCGACGCCACCAGCGATGCGAACGCGAGGTGCTCGCCCATGCCCCAGTCGAGCTTGGCTTCGCCCAGACCCATCGCGCGGCGGTCGTTGATCACGCGCTCGACCAGCGGGTGAACCTTGAAGTTCTCGGGGATCGTCGTGAGGCGTTCGGCGAGGCGCTTCAGTTCGGCGAGCGGAACCGCCGTGTCAGCCGCGTCGGTCCACTTGCGGTTCAGGAACGGCACCCAGTCGACCGCGTACTTGCTCTTGTAGTTCGAGAGCACCGGATCGATCGTGTGATGGCCTTCGTCCATCGCCTGGCGATATTCCTTGACGAAGCTGTCCGCGTCTTCCGCCGTGATCACGCCTTGCTGCACGAGCCTTTCCGCGTAGACGGCGCGCGTGCCCGGGTGCTTCGCGATGGTCTTGTACATCAGCGGCTGCGTGACCGCCGGCGTGTCTTGCTCGTTGTGGCCGAGCTTGCGGAAGCAGATGATGTCGACGACCACGTCCTTGTGGAACTTCATGCGGAAGTCGATTGCAAGCTGCGTCGCGAGCACGACGGCTTCGGGATCGTCGCCGTTCACGTGCAGCACCGGCGCCTCGATCATCTTGACGACGTCCGAGCAGTACAGCGTCGAGCGCGCATCGCGCGGGTCCGACGTGGTGAAGCCGATCTGGTTGTTGATGACGATATGCAGCGTGCCGTGCGTGCCGTAACCGCGCGTCTGCGCGAGGTTCAGCGTTTCCATCACGACGCCCTGACCCGCGAAGGCCGCGTCGCCGTGCACTTGCACCGGCAGCACTTGCAGGCCTTCTTCGTCGCCGCGGCGATCCATACGCGCCTTGGCCGAGCCTTCGACCACCGGATTGACGATTTCCAGGTGCGACGGGTTGAACGCGAGCGACAGGTGAACCGGCCCGCCTTCGGTCGAGACATCCGACGAGAAGCCCTTGTGATACTTCACGTCGCCGGCCGGCAGGTCATCGACGTGCTTGCCTTCGAATTCGGCGAAGAGGTCCGCCGGCATCTTGCCGAGCGTATTGACCAGCACGTTCAGACGCCCACGGTGCGCCATGCCGATGACGATTTCCTGCACGCCGCTCGCGCCGCCGTGACGGACGACTTCGTCCATCGAAGCGATGAAGCTTTCGCCGCCTTCCAGCGAGAAACGCTTCTGGCCGACATACTTGGTGTGCAGGAAACGCTCGAGGCCTTCGGCGGCCGTCAGGCGATTCAGGATGTGCTTCTTCTTGTCGTTCGAGAAGTTCGGCGTCGAGCGGATCGACTCGAGCTTCTCCTTCCACCAGCGCTTCTGCTCGGGATCGCTGATGTACATGAACTCGGCGCCGATCGTGCCGCAGTACGTGTCGCGCAGCGCCTTGACGATGTCGCGCAGCGACGCCTGCTCGAAACCGAAGTACAGGTTGTTCGCGTTGAACACCTGATCCATGTCGGCTTCGGTGAAGTCGTAGAAGCCGGGTTCGAGTTCGGGAATCGCGGGACGCTCGCGGCGCTTGAGCGGATCGAGGTTCGCCCACTGCGTGCCGAGGAATCGATACGCGCCAATCAGCGATTGAACGTAGACCTGCTTGCGTGCGGTGGTGAGGTCGCCGGTGCTTTCGCGCGGCAGAAAGGCGTTCGCCTTCGCGCGCTGGGCGAAAGATTCGACGATGGGGCCGTGAGCCACGTCGTTGTGAGCCGTGCCGTCGGATGCAGGCACGTTCTGCAACGCGTCGAAATAGGCGCGCCAGGTCTCGGGCACTGACGCGGGATTATCGAGATATTGCTCGTACAACTCTTCGACGTACGGAGCATTACCGCCGAACAGATAAGAGTTCGACTGGAATTGCTTCATCATTTTACGCTCACCTTTCTTCGAGTTTCTCGAGGAAGTGCGGGTTACGAAACCTTCCGCGCCACGGCCTGACCGTTTAGCGGATTGCGCGAATCAAGTCTGCTTGGAAGGACCTAATAGCGACAGCTAATCCGAGAAGCATAGCACAGAACGAATAGTCATATGACGGAACGCCGCATGTGCCCTGCCCTCGTCATCCTTTGCGCAACAAGCATGTGCGGGCTTTTGTGAGATACGCAAGGGACTCTTCCACGGCTTCGCACAACGACAAAAGCCGCCCGAAGGCGGCTCTTGTTCTGGCGATACGAACCGATTCCGGATACTTACTCGGCGTTGCCTTCGCGGCTCGCGCGGCGACGCTCGTGTTCCTTCAGATGACGCTTGCGCAGGCGGATCGACTGCGGCGTCACTTCGACGAGTTCGTCGTCGTCGATGAACTCGACCGCGTATTCGAGCGACAGCTGGATCGGCGGCACGAGGCGCACGGCTTCGTCGGTGCCCGACGCGCGCACGTTGGTCAGCTGCTTGCCCTTGATCGGGTTCACGACGAGGTCGTTGTCGCGGCTGTGAATGCCGATGATCATGCCTTCATAGAGCGCATCGCCCGGCGTCACGAACATGCGGCCGCGATCCTGCAGCTTCCACAGCGCATAGGCGACGGCGGCGCCATCGTCCTGCGAGATCAGCACGCCGTTGCGGCGCTCGCCGACCGAGCCTTCCTTCACCGGCGCATACGAATCGAACGTGTGGCTCATCAGACCCGTGCCGCGCGTGAGCGTCAGGAACTCGCTCTGGAAGCCGATCAGACCGCGCGCCGAAATCTTGTACTCAAGACGCGTGCGGCCACGTCCGTCCGACGTCATGTCGAGCATTTCGCCCTTACGGCGGCCGAGCTCTTCCATCACGCCGCCCTGATGCTGGTCTTCGATATCGACCGTCAGGTTTTCATACGGCTCGCACTTCACGCCGTCGATTTCCTGCAGCACCACGCGCGGACGCGACACCGCGAGCTCATAGCCTTCACGGCGCATGTTCTCGACGAGAATCGTCAGATGCAATTCGCCACGGCCCGACACTTCGAACGTGGTTTCGTCGCCGGTGTCTTTCACGCGCAGCGCCACGTTGTGGTTCAGTTCCTTGGTGAGACGGTCGCGAATCTGGCGGCTCGTCACGAACTTGCCTTCCTTGCCCGCGAGCGGCGACGAGTTCACGAGGAAGTTCATCGTGAGCGTCGGTTCGTCGACGGTGATCATCGGCAGCGCTTCGGGATTGTCCGGCGAGCAGATCGTCACGCCGATACCGATTTCCTCGATACCGTTGATGAGCACGATATCGCCCGCTTGCGCTTCTTCGACCTGCACGCGCTCGAGGCCGTGGAACGACAGCACCTGATTGATCTTGCGATTGATGATCGCGCCTTCCGGACCCGAACGCACCGAGACCTGCATGCCGGGGCGAATGCGACCGCGCGCGACGCGGCCCACGCCGATACGGCCGACATACGAGTTGTAGTCGAGCGACGTGATCTGCAATTGCAGCGGACCGTCCGGATCGGCCGGGCGCACCGGCACGTGTTCGAGAATGGCTTCGAAGAGCGGGCGCATCGTGCCTTCGCGCACTTCGGGCGAGAGACCGGCGTAGCCGTTCAGACCCGACGCATACACGATCGGGAAGTCGAGCTGCTCTTCGGTCGCGCCGAGCTTGTCGAACAGATCGAAGGTCTGGTTGATCACCCAATCGATACGCGCGCCCGGACGGTCCACCTTGTTGATCACGACGATCGGCTTGAGACCGAGCGCGAGCGCCTTCTTCGTGACGAAGCGCGTTTGCGGCATCGGGCCTTCGACGGCGTCGACGAGCAGCAGCACGGAGTCGACCATCGACAGCACGCGTTCCACTTCACCGCCGAAGTCCGCGTGTCCCGGCGTATCGACGATATTGATGTGGGTGCCTTCGTATTCGACGGCGCAGTTCTTCGCCAGGATCGTGATGCCACGTTCCTTTTCGATGTCGTTCGAGTCCATGACCCGCTCGGCGACCTGCTGGTTTTCCCGGAACGTGCCCGACTGGCGGAGCAACTGGTCGACGAGCGTGGTCTTGCCGTGGTCGACGTGGGCAATGATGGCGATATTGCGGAGGGCGCGAGTCATATAGAGATGTCTTGGTTGTGCGCCGTCGGAGCAGCCTCTTCAGCGAGACTTCATGGCTCGGCAAGCCCCCCTTGATAACGTCATGCAAGCATGACTACGCGGGCCCGGCGCGGTGAGAACCGTAAATTATAGCACGCACGGATGACCTTTCCTCGCAATAGGACGCAACCCGTAAATCGGGCCAGCAAGCGCGGCGCTGCGCGTGCGCCGGTCCGCACGATTGTTAAGCGCTTTCAGAAAAGATCCTTGCGGCACTCGTAACGCCCACCTATAATCCTGCCTAGTCAACTATTGCAATCGCACAAATATTTCCATGAGCGACGCTCCCAAATCCGCGGCGATCGGCGACTATGTGCTCGCCGAGAGCGTCGGCTATCTGATGAGCCGGGTGCGCTCGACCATGTGGAACATGGTCACCCAGCACACGACGTCCGAACTGGGCATCACGAGCACGCAGGCCAGCATTCTCTTCATGCTGGCGGTCGGCAAGTGCCTGACGGCGGCGGACATCGCCCGCGAATACGGCATCGATGCGAGCGCGGTGACGCGCCTCATCGACCGGCTGGAGAAGCGTGGCCTGCTCTCGCGGGTGCGCAGCGAGGAAGACCGCCGCGTGGTACGCCTCGCGCTCACGGAAGAAGGCCAGGCGATTGCTGAGAAGATCCCCGCCATTTTCACGCGCGTGCTGGACAACCTTCTTGCCGGCTTCACGCCGGAGGAAGTGGGCTTTCTGAAGAGCATGCTGCGCCGAATTCTTGCGAATTCCTGCGATCCTTCCGTGGCGCCTCTGCTGGCCAGCAATGATAAGCCTGGTACGTCATTGCGATGACAAGCAAATTGGTCATCACAAGCCTACAAATTGATTGCAGCGTCCATCTTTAATTCTCTTCTCAAGAGACGAGATATGAAACACCTCTCCCCGTCCGCGTTTCGCGGCGAAAGCCGTGTGAAGAGTGCAGTCGCCGTTGCGGCGGCCGCGCTCGCGCTCGCCGGTTGCGCGAACTATGCGGGCATTTCGAGCGACAAGCAGATTGCCGCGCCCGAAAACTTCGAGGCCACGCAAAGCGTGCCAGGCCAGGGCGGCCAGTGGCCCGCGCTCGACTGGGCGAAGCAGTTTGGCGATCCGCAACTGCCGCAGCTGATCGACGAGGCGCTCGCCGACAATCCGTCCATCGCGCAGGCGCAGGCGCGCATCGCGAAGGCGTCGTCGTATATCGAGACATCGCGCTCGGCGCTCTATCCGAAGGTCAACGGGTCGTATTCGTGGACCCGCGAGCTGTATTCGGCCAACGCCCTCTTCCCGCCGCCCTACGGCGGCACCTGGTTCAGCGAGAACAACGTGCTCGCGAGCGCGTCGTGGGAACTGGATCTGTGGGGCAAGAATCGCTCGCGGCTGAACATGGCGGTGTCGCAGCAGAAGGCCGCCGAGGCCGACATGCAGCAGGCGCGCGTCTCGCTCGCGACGTCGGTTGCGCGCACCTACAACCAGCTCGCGCTGCTCTACGCGTTGCGTGACGTCTCCCAGCGCGAGATCGCGAACCGGCAGGACGTCGGGCGCATCACGAACGGACGCGTCGCCGCCGGTCTCGACACCAACGTCGAGCGGCGCACGGCGGAAGGCAACGTCGCGACGAGCCAGACGAACTCGACCGAGCTCGACGGACAGATCGAAACCGTCCGCTATCAGCTCGCCGCGCTGCTCGGCAAAGGCCCGGACCGCGGTCTGCAGATCGCCAAGCCCGTGATCAAGCCGGACGTCAGCGTGACGCTGCCCGACAACGTGCCCGCCGATCTCGTCGCGCGCCGCCCGGATATCGTCGCCGCGCGCTGGCAGGTCGAAGCCGCGACGCACAACATCAAGGAAGCAAAGGCCGAGTTCTTCCCGGACATCAACCTCGCGGCGGCCTTCGGCTTCGACGCGTTCGGCTGGAGCCGCTTCCTGCAGGCGAGCAGCCGGCAGATTCAGATCGGGCCGGCGGTGCATCTGCCGATCTTCGACGCCGGCGCGCTGCGCGCCCAGTTGAAGGGCCGTTACGCCGATTTCGAAGGCGATGTCGCGAACTACAATCAGACGCTCATCAACGCGCTGAGCGACGTCGCGACCAATATTTCCGCGATCCGCTCGCTCGACAAGCAGATGGCCGACGCCCAGCGCGCCCTCACGGCGGCGTCAAGCGCGTATCAGCTCGCGGTGATCCGCTACAAGGCCGGGCTGTCGCCGCAATTGCAGGTGCTCAACGCCGACGAAAACCGCCTCGCCAACGAGCAGACCGTGACGAATCTGCGCCTGAAGCGCACCGATCTGCAAATCGCGCTGATCAAATCGCTCGGCGGCGGCTTCGACGCGACGAGCACGAATCTCGCGGTCGACGGCAGCGGGCAGCAACAGGCGAGCGCACAGCCGGCCAATCAGGCCACGCCGGCGAAATAAGCCGCGCACAAGAATACGCATCAAGACCAAAACGGAATATTCGGAGTCTTTCATGAGCGACCCTCAACAAACCGCCGCCGCGCCCGCGCCGAAGCAGAGCAACGGCAAACGCCGCCGGCTGATGACGCTGATCGTGCTCGTCATCATCATCGCCGCCGTCGCGTACGGGCTGTACTACTTCCTCGTCGCGCGCTTCCACGAAGCCACCGACGACGCCTATGTGAACGGCAATGTCGTGCAGATCACGCCGCAGGTCGTCGGCACGGTCATTTCCGTGAACGCCGACGACACGCAAACGGTGAAGGTCGGCGATCCGCTCGTCGTGCTCGATCCGGCCGATTCGAAGGTCGCGCTCGATCAGGCCGAAGCGAATCTCGCGCAGACCGTGCGTCAGGTGCGGACCTTCTTCGTGAACAACAACCAGTACGAAGCGCAGATCGCGCTGCGCCGCTCGGATCTGTCGCGCGCGCAGGACGACCTGAAGCGCCGCATGCAGGTCGCGCAGACCGGCGCGGTGTCGCAGGAAGAAATCTCGCATGCGCGCGACGCGGTGCGCGGCGCGCAGGCCGCGCTCGACGCCGCCGAGCAGGAACTCGCGTCGAACCGCTCGCTCACCGCCAACACGACGATCGCCGATCACCCGAACGTGCTGGCCGCCGCCGCGAAGGTGCGCGATTCGTACATCAACTACGCGCGCAACACGCTGCCGGCTCCGGTGACGGGTTATGTCGCGAAGCGTTCGGTGCAGGTCGGCCAGCGCGTCGCGCCGGGCAACCCGTTGATGGCGATCGTGCCGCTCAACGCCGTGTGGGTCGATGCGAACTTCAAGGAAGTGCAGTTGAAGCACATGCGAATCGGCCAGCCGGTCGAGCTGACGGCCGACCTGTACGGTTCGGGCGTCGTGTTTCACGGCAAGGTCATCGGCTTCTCGGCCGGCACGGGATCGGCGTTCTCGCTCCTGCCCGCGCAGAACGCGACGGGCAACTGGATCAAGGTCGTGCAGCGCCTGCCGGTGCGTATCGAACTCGATCCGAAGGAACTGGAACAGCATCCGCTGCGAATCGGTCTGTCGATGAACGCCGACGTGACGATCAAGGACGAGGGCGGCGGCCAGCTCGGCAACGCGCAGAACACCGTCTATCAGACCAATGTGTTCGACAAATACGGCGCGCAGGCCGATCAGGAAATCGCACGCATCATCCAGCAGAACGCGGGCACGGGCGTGGGCGCGCCGGCGTCGAGCACGTCGTCTGCACATGGCCGTGCGACGAAGTCCGCATCGGCCGCCAAGCTGATGTAAGCGGATTCGCCACATGTCTTCGCAAAACGTCGTACATCCGCCGCTGTCGGGCGGAAAGCTCGTCATCGGGACGATCGCCGTGTCGCTCGCGGTGTTCATGAACGTGCTCGACACGTCGATCGCGAACGTCTCGATTCCGTCGATTTCCGGCGACCTCGGCGTGTCGTCGGATCAGGGCACGTGGGTCATCACCTCGTTCGCGGTCGCTAACGCGATCTCGGTGCCGCTCACCGGCTGGCTCACGCAGCGCGTCGGCCAGGTGCGGCTCTTTCTCGGCTCGATCATTCTGTTCGTGCTCGCGTCGTGGCTCTGCGGCCTCGCGCCGACGCTGCCGTTCCTGCTCGCCGCGCGCGTGCTGCAGGGCGCGGTCGCCGGCCCGATGATCCCGCTGTCGCAAACACTGCTGCTCGCGAGCTATCCGCGCGAAAAGGCGCCGATGGCGCTCTCGATGTGGTCGATGACCACGCTCATCGCGCCGGTCGCGGGCCCGGTGCTTGGCGGCTGGATCTCCGACAACATCTCGTGGCCGTGGATCTTCTATGTGAACATTCCGGTGGGCATCGCGGCCGCGCTCGCCACCTTCGCAATCTTCCGCGACCGCGACTCGGCGATCCGCAAGGCGCCGATCGATACCGTCGGGCTCGGGCTGCTCGTCGTCTGGGTCGGCTCGCTGCAGATCATGCTCGACAAGGGCAAGGATCTCGACTGGTTCAACTCGACGACGATCGTCGTGCTCGCGCTGATCGCGGTGATCTCGTTCGCGTTCTTCATCGTGTGGGAGCTGACGGCGGAGCATCCGGTCGTCGACCTGTCGCTGTTCGAGCTGCGCAATTTCACGGGCGGGACGATCGCGCTGTCGATCGGCTACGGGCTCTACTTCGGCAATCTCGTGTTGCTGCCGCTGTGGCTGCAAACGGATATCGGCTACACGGCGACGAACGCCGGTCTCGTGATGGCGCCCGTCGGGCTGTTCGCGATCCTGCTCTCGCCGATCACCGGCAAATTCCTGCCGCGCACCGATCCGCGCTACATCGCGACCGCGGCGTTCCTCGTGTTCGCGCTGTGCTTCTGGATGCGCTCGCGCTATACGACCGGCGTCGATACCTGGGCGCTCACGGTGCCGACGGTGATTCAGGGCATCGGCATGGCGGGCTTCTTCATTCCGCTGGTGTCGATCACACTGTCGGGCTTGCCGGGGCATCGGATTCCGGCGGCGTCGGGCTTGTCGAACTTCGTGCGGATCATGTGCGGCGGCATCGGCACATCGATCTTCTCGACGGCGTGGGAGCATCGGTCGATCGTGCATCACGCGCAACTGGTCGAAGGCGCGAATTCGTATAACCCGGTGTTCGCAAACTCGATGCAGCAGATGCACGCGCTCGGCTTCTCGCAGGAACAGACCGTCGGCCTCTATAACAGCATGGCCACGCAGCAGGCCGCGCAGCTCGGCGTGAACGACATGTTCTATATCTCGGCGGGGATTTTCGTCGCGCTGATCGCGTTGATCTGGATCACGCGGCCGGAGCGTTCGGGCGGCGGAGATTCGGCGGCGGCCGCATCGGCGGCGCATTGACTGACTTGCCGCCTGCGGAAAGACAAGAGCCCGGTTGAATCAAACCGGGCTCTTTTTTATTGCGCTGTGACGATCAGCCGTTCGGGCGCGAGTACGCCCTCGCCCGCGCGCGCGACGCCGAGCAGGCGTCCGCCCTCTTGCGAATAGACACGCACGCGACCGGCTTCGAGTCGCGATTCCACGACATCCGCGAGCCGCAGGCGCTGGCCGTGCAGAAAGCGTCGCGCCGCGTCGTCGTTCAGTTGCACGGCGGGAAACGTGGACAACAACGCGTCGACAGGCTGAAGGCGTTCATCGCGCTCGGCTTCGGTCAGACTGCCGAGTTGATCGAGCGTCACCGCGTGTTCGAGCGTCAACGCGCCGACGCCCGTGCGCCGCAACGCCGTCAGATGCGCGCCGCAACCCAGCGTCTCGCCGATGTCCTCGGCCAGGGTACGCACATACGTGCCCTTGCTGCACGTCACGCGAAACGTGACGAGCGGCAACGCGCATGAGATCAACTGCAACGCGTGAATCGTCACCTGGCGACCTTCGCGCTCTACCGTCTGCCCTGCGCGCGCGTATTCGTAGAGTGGCTTGCCATCGCGTTTCAGCGCGGAATACATCGGCGGGACCTGCACGATGTCGCCCAGAAACTTCGTCAGCGCTTCGGCAACCGCCGCTTCGTCGCACGTTACGTCGCGCGTATCGATGGCCTCGCCTTCGGCATCGCCCGTTGTCGTGCGCACGCCCAGGCGCATGGTCGCTTCGTAGGACTTGTCGGCCTCGAGCAGATCCTGCGAAAACTTCGTCGCCTCGCCGAAACACAGCGGCAGCAAACCCGTCGCGAGCGGATCGAGCGTGCCCGTGTGGCCCGCCTTCTTCGCCAGATAAAGCCGCTTCGCCTTGATCAGCGCATCGTTGCTCGACAGCCCGAGCGGCTTGTCCAGCAGCAGCACGCCATCGAGCGCGCGGCGCGGGATCTTCGGCCGCGCTTCGTTCTTCGGACCGCCCATCGCTCAGGCGCCTTCCTTGTCGTCGTCCGCATCCTTCGCGCGCGACGCATTCGCTTCGTCGATCAGGCGCGACATCTCGACGGCCTTCTCGATCGTCTGGTCGTAGTGGAAATGCAGCGTCGGCACCGTGTGGATGTGCAGGCGCTTGAACAGCATATTGTGCAGATGCCCCGCCGCGTGATTCAGACCTTGCTCGGTCTGCTTCGGATCGCCGGTGAGCGTCGTGAAGTACACCTTCGCGTGCGCGTAGTCGGGCGTCAGCTCGACGCTCTGAATCGTCACGAGACCCACGCGCGGGTCCTTGACCTCGCGCATGAGTTCCGAAAGGTCGCGTTGAATCTGATCCGCAATCTGCACGTTGCGGTTCGCGGATGTCCGTCTTTTAGCCATGATGTCGTTTCCGTATTTCTTTTTCCGCCGCCTGATGCAAAAAGGGCGGAGCGAGCCACCAGGCTCACCCCGCCCTTTTATCAGCGGCTAGCGCATTACAGCGTGCGAGCCACTTCCGTCACTTCGAAGACTTCGAACTGATCGCCTTCGACGATATCGCTGAAGTTCTTGATCGACATACCGCATTCGAAGCCCTGACGCACTTCCTTGACGTCGTCCTTGAAGCGTTTGAGCGAATCCAGCTCGCCCGTATGGATCACGACGTTGTTGCGGATCACGCGCACCGACGAGGAACGCTTCACCACGCCGTCCGTCACCATACAACCGGCGATGAGGCCGACCTTCGGCACGCGAATCACCTGACGCACCTCGACCGTGCCCGTCACCGTCTCGCGCTTCTCCGGCGCGAGCATGCCGGACATCGCCGCCTTCACCTCATCCACAGCGTCGTAGATGATGTTGTAGTAGCGGATGTCGATGCCGTTCGACTCGGCCAGCTTGCGGGCTTGCGCATCCGCACGCGTGTTGAAGCCGATGATGACCGCCTTCGACGCCGTCGCCAGGTTGACGTCCGATTCGCTGATCGCGCCGACCGCGCTGTGCACGATCTGCACGCGCACTTCGTTGGTCGACAGCTTCTGCAGCGATTGCACCAGCGCTTCCTGCGAGCCCTGCACGTCCGCCTTGACGATGAGCGGCAGGTTCTGCACTTCGCCTTCGCCCATCTGCTCGAGCATGTTCTCGAGCTTCGCGGCCTGCTGCTTGGCCAGCTTGACGTCGCGGAACTTGCCCTGACGGAACAGCGCGATTTCGCGCGCCTTGCGCTCGTCCGGCAGCACGATCACTTCCTCGCCCGCCGCCGGCACTTCCGAAAGACCCTGGATTTCCACCGGGATCGACGGACCAGCGGTCTTCGTCGGCTTGCCGGTTTCGTCCAGCATCGCGCGAACGCGGCCGTAGGCGCTGCCCGCGAGAACCACGTCGCCGCGGTTCAGCGTGCCCGATTGCACCAGAATGGTCGCGACCGGACCCTTGCCCTTGTCGAGCTTGGCTTCGATCACGAGGCCCTTGGCGGGCGCGTCGACCGGTGCGGTCAGTTCCAGCACTTCGGCCTGCAGCGAGACGTTTTCCAGCAGATCGTCGATACCGCGGCCGGTCTTCGCCGACACTTCGATGAACGGCGAATCGCCGCCGTACTCTTCCGGCACCACGCCTTCCGCGACCAGCTCCTGCTTCACGCGCTCGGAGTTCGCTTCCGGCTTGTCGATCTTGTTGATCGCAACGACGATCGGCACGCCGCCCGCCTTCGCGTGGGCGATCGCTTCCTTCGTCTGCGGCATCACGCCGTCATCGGCCGCGACGACCAGAATGACGATGTCGGTTGCCTTCGCACCGCGCGCACGCATGGCCGTAAAGGCCTCGTGACCCGGCGTGTCGAGGAAGGTGATGACGCCGCGCGGCGTTTCGACGTGATACGCGCCGATATGCTGCGTGATGCCGCCCGCTTCGCCCGCCGCCACTTTCGCGCGACGGATGTAATCCAGCAGCGAGGTCTTGCCGTGGTCGACGTGACCCATGACGGTGACGACCGGCGGACGCGGCAGCTTCTCCGCCGTTTCCTCGGTGGTTTCGCCTTCGACGAGCAGCGCTTCCGGATCGTCCAGCTTCGCCGCGACCGCACGATGGCCCAGTTCCTCGACGACGATCATCGCCGTTTCCTGATCCAGCACCTGGTTGATCGTGACCATCTGGCCGAGCTTCATCATCACCTTGATGACTTCCGAAGCCTTCACCGACATCTTGTGCGCGAGGTCCGCCACCGAAATGGTTTCCGGGACGTGCACTTCACGGATGATCGGCTCGGTCGGCGCCTGGAACGTGGTCTGTTCCTGATGCTTGCCGCGACCCTTCGGGCCGCCGCGCCAGCCGCGATCGACACCGCCGCTGCTGTCGCCGCGCGTCTTGATGCCGCGCCGCTTCGATGCGTCGTCCTGCTGCCAGCCGCCCTTGCCGCCAGCCTTCTTCTTGTCGCCAGCGCCAGCCGGAGCCGTCGATGCGGGCGCAGCCGCGCCTGCAGCCGGCTTCTTCGCTGCGGGACGTGCCGCCTGCGCGCCTTCCGGCTTCGCGGGCTTGTGCAACGTGCCCTTCGCTTCAGCGGCCTTCGCCGCTTCCGCCGGCTTCGGTGCGGGCGCGGGTTCCGGCGCCTTCACCTGCGCCTTGCGCGGCGTGTTCATCATTTCGCGGATCGCGCGTGCTTCGGCCTCGGCGGCCGCACGGCGCTTCGCGATGGCTTCCTGTTCGAGGCGTGCCTTCTCGGTCGCCGCGCGCGCGTCTTCCTCCGCCTTTTTGGCGGCTTCGCGCTGCGCTGCACGCTCGCTCGCAGCCTTTTCTTCCGCTGCCTTTTCGGCGGCTGCGCGCTGCGCGTCGTCGTTCTGCTTCGTGTCCTGCTTGGCTTCCGCCGTGACCTGGGCGCGCACTTCCTGACGCGCGGCCTGTGCCGCACGCGAGATTTCCGCCGCCTGAGCGGCAGCCGCCGCACGGCGCGCCGCTTCTTCTTCCTGCTTGCGACGTTCGGCTTCGGCCGCTTCCTCGCGGGAACGGCGCTCGGCTTCCTCGGCTTCGAGACGCGCCTGACGCTCCTTCAGCTCGCGCTCTTCGCGCTCGAGCTGCTCGGCGGCATGACGCGCTTCTTCCTCGCGGCGCTGCAGTTCGGCCTCGTCGACTTCCGGCTCTTCGACGTGGTTCGGCGCCGCTTCGGCCTGTTCCAGACCGGCTTCGTCGCGCTTCACGAACACACGCTTCTTGCGCACCTCGACCTGAATGGTGCGAGCTTTACCCGTTGCGTCAGATTGCTTGATTTCCGACGTATGCCGGCGGGTCAAAGTGATCTTGCGCTTGTCGGCGTCGGCGGAACCGTGCGACTTGCGCAAATGATCGAGCAGACGCGCCTTGTCCGTTTCAGACAGGTCGTCGTTCGCGCTCGCTTTCTGGACGCCAGCCGCCTGCAACTGCTCGAGCAGGACGCCCGCAGGCATTTTGAGTTCCGCGGCAAATTGGGCTACGTTGTTACTCGCCATTCATTCCTCTTGATGCAAGGACAGATCCTTGCGGTTAGATCGGGGTCACGCGGCCAGACAGGCCGCCAAATATCAGTGCGCCATGGTCATTTCTCACTGGAACCAGTGTTCACGTGCTTTCATGATCAACGCCTTAGCGGCATCCTCTTCCATTCCGGTCATTTCGACCACTTCATCGACTGCCAGCTCCGCGAGGTCGTCGCGGGTCTGAATCTGGTGCTCGGCGAGCTTGGCCAGCAGCTCGTTGTCCATGCCGTCGAGGCTCTTCAGATCGAGCGCGACGCCTTCCACTTTCTCTTCGTTGGCGATCGCCATCGTGAGCAGCGCGTCGCGCGAGCGGTTACGCAGCTCGTGCACGGTGTCTTCATCGAAGGCTTCGATTTCGAGCATTTCGTTGAGCGGCACGTAGGCGATTTCTTCGAGGCTCGTGAAGCCCTCGTCGATCAGGATGTCGGCGACTTCCTCGTCCACATCCAGACGCGCCATGAACAGGTCGCGCAACTTGCCACGCTCTTCGTTCTGCTTCAACGCCGACTCGTCCGGCGTCATGATATTGATTTGCCAGCCGGTGAGTTCGGAGGCGAGCCTCACGTTCTGGCCGGCACGGCCGATGGCGACGGCGAGCTCGTTCTCGTCCACGACGACGTCCATCGAATGCTTTTCTTCATCGACGACGATCGACTGGACGGCTGCCGGCGCAAGGGCGCCGATCACGAACTGCGCGGGATCTTCCGACCATAGCACGATGTCGACGTTCTCGCCACCGAGCTCGTTGCGCACGGCCTGCACGCGCGAGCCGCGGATGCCGACGCACGTGCCGATCGGGTCGATGCGCTTGTCGTAGGCGATCACACCGATTTTCGCACGCACGCCGGGATCGCGCGCGGCTGCCTTGATTTCCAGCAGACCTTGCTCGATTTCCGGCACTTCCAGTTCGAACAGCTTCATCAGGAACTCGGGCGCGGTGCGCGAGAGTTCGATCTGCGGGCCGCGCGCGGTGCGGTCGACCTTCGCGATATACGCCCGCACGCGGTCGCCCACGCGCAGGTTTTCCTTCGGGATCAGCTGGTCGCGGCGCAGCAGCGCCTCGACGCGGCCCGATTCGACGATGAAGTTGCCCTTGTCCAGGCGCTTCACCGAGCCGGTCATGATCTTTTCGCCGCGCTCGAGGAAGTCGTTCAGGATCTGCTCGCGCTCGGCGTCGCGCACCTTCTGCAGGATCACCTGCTTGGCGGCCTGCGCGCCGATACGGCCGAATTCGATCGACGGAATCGGCTCCTCGATGAAGTCGTCCACCTCGGCGTCGGGCTTCTGTTCCTTCGCTTCGAACAACAGGATTTCCTGATCCGGCTCTTGCAGGCCGGCCTCGTCCGGCACGACACGCCAGCGGCGGAAGGTTTCATGCTCGCCGCTCTCACGGTCGATGGCGACGCGGATATCCACGTCCTCCTCGAAGAGCTTCTTCGTTGCGGAAGCAAGCGCAGCTTCCAGCGCTGCGTACACGACGTCCTTGTTGACGTTCTTTTCGCGTGCCAGCGCATCCGCCAGCATCAATACTTCGCGACTCATTGTTTGCGGCTCCTAAAATCAACCTTGGGAACGAGACGTGCCTTATCGAGGTCCGCGAGCGTGAAATCGAGCATCGCGGCGCCGTCCTTCCCTTCAAATTCCAATCCGATCTTTTCGCCGTCCGGCGCATGCAAGATGCCACGGAACGACTTGCGCCCGTCCAGCGGCTTTTTCAGCGTGATGGAGACTTCGCTCCCCGCGAAGCGCTCGAAATCCGCCAGTTTCTTGAGCGGACGATCGAGTCCCGGCGACGATACTTCGAGCCGGTCGTAATCGATATTTTCGACTTCGAGCAAGTATTGGAGCTGACGTGTGACCTTCTCGCAGTCTTCGATGGCGATACCAGCCGGCTGGTCGATATATATACGCAGCATGCCGCCTCCCGAACGCTCGAGATCGACAAGCTCGTAGCCAAGGCCCGAGACCGTGGTTTCTATCAATTCCGTCAGTTGCACAGTAACTCCAAGGTGTTTCGCGCGCTCCACGCCAAAACACCTGCGGGCGAGCGCCTTCATGCGGGCGCGCACCCCTGCTCCCGAGATGCCGAACCGAATAGCCAAAAAAAAATGGGCGCAACGCCCATCATCTTCAACCGAGGTCGCACCCGGGCAGCCAAAAAAACTACGTGCCCAGCGACTTCATGATTTTAGCCATTTTTCAGGATAAACGCAAACGTACCGCGCGCTTTCGGGGCCGTTGTGGCCAGTTTCACGTCGATTCGTTCGCGCAGTCCCGAAGCGCACAGCATATGTTTTTCGCTGCCGGCAGCAGGTCCGAAGCCTCGGACCCGCCTGCCAGCAAGGTCTTTACATTTCTTTGCGCTTTCTGCGGGCTCAGCGGCCGCGCGAGCGATTGCGCGTGCCACGATTGGCGCCGCCGCCGGCCTTGCCTTGTCCGGCGCCCTGCTGCGCGCCGCCCTGGCGATTACCGCGCGGTGCGTTGCCACCGCCCGCGGCGCGCTTGCCCGCGCCACCCACGCCCTGCGGCGCGCCTTGCGGACGCGGACCGCGCGGACCCGGACGGCCGCCGTTCGCGCGATTGCCGGTCGTCTCGTTGCCGCCGACACGATTGCCGTTCGCCTCGCGCCCGCCGCGACGCCCCATGCCGCCGGCATTGCCGGCGCCCGCGTTGCCGCTGAATCCACCCATGCCGCCGAGCCCGAAACCGCCGGCCACGCCGCCCGGCTGGCCGCGCCGCCCGCCACGTCCCGGCGTCTGCTGCTGCGTCATGCGCGAGTGCGAGCTCAGCACCGGCTCGCGCGTGATGAAGCCCATCGACGTCTGCATCGGGTCGGGTTGCACGCGCGGCGCGGAACTGCGTGCGCCCTTCTCGGCCGTCGGCAGCTTCAGACCGACCGACTCCATCAGGCTGCGCACCTGATTGTCCTCGAGCTCTTCCCAGCGGCCGCGCTTCAGGCCGCGCGGCAGCGCGATCGGGCCGTGACGCGTACGGATCAGGCGGCTCACCATCAGCCCCGCCGCCTCGAACATGCGACGCACTTCGCGATTGCGGCCTTCAGCCAGCGCGACGTGATACCAGTGATTCGTGCCTTCGCCGCCGCCGTCCTGAATGCGCAGGAAGTTGGCGGGGCCGTCATCGAGTTCGACGCCCTTCAGGAGCTTCTGCTTCATCCCCTCCGACAACTGGCCGACCACGCGCACCGCGTATTCACGCTCGACGCTGTAGCGCGGATGCATGAAGCGGTTCGCCAGGTCGCCCGAAGTCGTGAGCAGCAGCAGGCCTTCCGTGTTGAAGTCCAGGCGCCCGACCGCGAGCCACTTGGCCGTTTTCATCGACGGCAGTTTGTCGAACACGGACGGACGGCCTTCCGGGTCCGCGTGGCTGACGATCTCGCCCGTCGGCTTGTGATAGAGCAGGATGCGCGGCGGCTTGCTCGCGAGCTTGCGCTTGAGCGGCTTGCCGTTGATACGCACCTGATCCGACGGCATGATGCGCTGACCGATGTGCGCCGGCTCGCCGTTCACCGAGACGCGCCCGGCGATGATCAATTCTTCCATGTCGCGGCGCGAGCCCATGCCCGCGTCGGCGAGCACCTTGTGCAGCTTCGGGGCGTCGTCGTCCGGTTCCAGCACGCGCTTCTGCTGCGGGGCGTTGCGGCCGCGTCGCAGCATCGGAGCGCGCACGCCGGAACCGTTGTCGGCGTCGAACGCCGGCGAAGTCACGTAGGCGAAGACGTCGTCGACGGCGGCAGCGGCCGCACTCTCGACCGTCGCGGGCCCCGCGTCGCTGCGCTTGCCGCGCTTGGGTGGCTGCGGACTCTTGCGTCGGCCGCCTTCGCGCGGCGCGGGCGCGGCGGCTTGCGGCACTGCTTCATCGGTTGCTTCGACAGGGGTCTCGCCAGTCTCGGCGCGCGCGTTCTTGCGGCCACGCGGATTCGCCCCTTCGGTCTTGCGCGGCCTGGCGGCCGGCTCCTTGCGCGGCGCACGCACCTGCGCTGCGACGACGCCATCGGGCGGCGTTTCGTTCACGGCATCCGGCGCGGCCGGCGCGCCTTCGGTACCCTTGGTCTTCGCGACAGCGCGACGCCGTGCGATCAGACTGCGCGGCCCGCGGCGAAGTCCGCGGCGCGGACGGTCGTCGCCCTCGGCGCCTTCATCGGCGCGGTCGGTGCGCGTGCGTTCGCCGGCGTCGGCCGACTCAGGTGCGTCCGCGGCGTGCACGGGGCGCGCGGATTCAGGCGAATCGCTGTCGTGGGAGTGTGTCAAAACAACCTCAAATGTCGAATCGCGCGCCCGTCGCGGGCGCGTCTAAAAATCCGCTGATCGCTCCGGCTGGTCGTCTCGAAATGATCTTTATGGAGAGCCGGGTTGCGAAATCAGGGGCCATGCAATTTGCGTCAGGCGCGGCGCGCCGTCGGTTCTTCGGAGTCGTCGTCCAGTTCGGCGTCGTTCGATGGACTCGCTGCTGCTTCCTCTTCACGCGGCATCGGCACGGGCGCGGCGTGCGTCTCGTGCGCGGCGCCCAGCGGCTGCGCGTGAATCCCGGAAGGCGATGCGACGCGCTCGTCGTGCGCGTCCGCATGTTCCGTTCCGAGTATGTCCTGCGGTTCTTCTCTTGCTTCTGGCTCCGCGCTCATACCGGCGGCGCTCTCATCGCTGCCGGATGCTTCGGCTCGCGCCGGCTCCAGCGGCTCTTCGGCGTTGACCTGCACGGCGGCATCGCGTTCCCCGACGTTCGGCGTTTTCGCGTCGCCGGCGACGCTATCGGGGAAGTCGATCGAATGCTGCGCGAACAGCGACGCCTCGAATTGCGCCGACGGATTGTCCAGCGCCGGCAGTTCGTCGAGCGCGGTCAGGCCGAGGTCGTCGAGGAACTGCTTGGTCGTTGCGTACAGCGCCGGGCGGCCCGGCACGTCGCGATGTCCGATCACCTCGATCCAGCTACGGTCCTCCAGCTGCTTCACGACCTGCGTGTTGACCGTCACGCCGCGAATCTCTTCGATATCGCCCCGCGTCACCGGTTGACGATACGCAATGATCGCCAGTGTTTCGAGTACGGCCCGCGAATACTTGGGCGGCTTCTCCGGATGCAGCCGATCGAGATAGGTCCGCATCGCGGGCTTGCTCTGAAAACGCCAGCCCGAGGCAAGCGCCACCAGTTCCACGCCGCGGCCCGACCAGTCGGCCTTGAGCGCTTCAAGCAACGTGCGAACGGTGTCCGCCGCGATGTCATCGGCGAACAGCTTGCGCAATTCATTCAGCCTCAGCGGTTCCTGCGCGCAAATCAAGGCAGTCTCGAGGACGATCTTCGCCTCTTGGGTATTCATGCAGCTTGGGTCAACCCTGTATGGTCAATGATTCAATTCAAATCGAGCTTGCACGCGGCCGAACGCTACCAAAATGGTGCGAACGATAAAACTGGACGCGGATTTTCAAGACGCGCTCGCCCGATTGTAATCGGTCATATTGATTGGGAGCACGCACCGGGGAGAGGCGGATTCGGGCGACCGGTGAGCGATCGCCGGGCCATCCCAGCCGGACGAGGTGGCGCTTTCCTAGGCGAAAGCGCGTGACTGAGCGCCATATTACGCAAAAACAACCGGGGCGTAAAGGTGAACGCTTCATTGCATTCGAACTCACTTGACGCCGGGGACACTCGCTCACACACCTCGATCGACGCCGCGCGCCGCCAGGAAACGCTGCAACCGCTCGACGCCCGCGTCGAGCCGTGAAGGATCGCACGCATAGCACCAGCGCACGAATCCTTCTCCTTCCGGACCGAACGCGCTACCCGGCGCAAGCCCGAGACCGGCCTCGCGCACGAGCGACTTACACAGCGCAAGACTGCTATGCGCACCCGGCAGCGAGAAGAACAGATACATCGCGCCATCGGGCGCGCGCACGTCGACGCCTTCGACCGCCTGCAAGGCCGTGACCAGATGATCGCGGCTCGCGCGCAGATCGGCGACGAGCGTCTGCGTGAAGCGCTCGCCCTCGTCCACCGCGACGACACCGGCCTGCTGCACGAACGACGGCGCGCACGACGTGTTGTATTCCACCAGTTTGCCGAGATCGTCCATTAACTGCATGGGCGCGACGAGCCAGCCGAGCCGCCAGCCCGTCATGAGCCACGCCTTCGAGAACGAGTTCACCGCGATCACGCGTTCATCGCGCGCGGCGAGATCGAGGAACGACGGCGCCGCCTGGCCGGGCGCGTCATTCCCGTAATACAGACGCTCGTAGACTTCGTCCGCGACGATCCAGATGCCAAGACGCCGGCAATGCTCCAGCACGGTGCGTTGCTGCTCGCGGGTCATCGTCCAGCCGGTCGGATTGTTCGGCGAGTTGATCATCAGCATCCGCGTGCCCGGCGTGAGCGCCGCGAGCAGGCGCTCGAGATCGAGCGTCCAGCCCCGCGCGCCGTAGTCCAGCGCAACGGTGTCCACGCTTGCACCGAGGATCTTCGGAATCTCGACGAGGTTCGGCCACAGCGGCGTCACGGCGACGACGCGATCACCCGCGCCGACCACCAGTTGCGCCGCCAGCATCAACGCATTCACGCCGGCGCTCGTCACGGCGATGTGCGCCGGCGTCGTCGGACCGTGCAGCGCACTCACGTAACGGCTGAGCGATTCGCGCAGCGGCGCGATGCCGAGGTTGTGCGTGTAGAACGTGGCGCCGTCGGCGAGTGCGCGGCTCGCGGCGTCGCGGATGAACTCGGGCGTCACGCGATCCGATTCGCCGAACCAGAACGGCAGTACATCCGCGACGCCGAAACCGGCGTTCGCGACCTCGCGGATCTGCGACGGCCTCAGCGCCCGCACGGCGTCCCGCGCATTGGGCGCACCGGATCCGTGCGCGCCCGCCAGTTGGCTCAATTCGCTGACCACCGCTCCTTCCGATTCGCTCATCGCCTGCCCCGTCGTCTTGTCTTAAAAATAGAGTCTAACGCGCGCGCCGTACGTTTCGGAACGCGCTGCGGCGTCATCCGAGGTCTTCCGCACGCGCGGGCAGCGACGCGATCAGCGACCAGACCGACTCCGCCGCGGGCGACAGCGAACGATCGCGCCGACGCACCAGTTCCACGGTCCGCTCGGCGCGCGGTTCGAGCGGCAGCGCGACCAGCGACGAATCCGCCGGCAAAGGCAGCGCGAGCCAGGGCAGCACGCTCACGCCAACGCCCGCCTCGACGAGCCCGAATACCGTCGCCGAATGGCCGAGCTCCTGCACCACATGCGCCTCGACGCCGTGCTCCTGCATCACGGCGTCGATGATCGGCCGGCTGCCGGATGCGTAGTCGAGCATCACGAGCCGCTCGCCGGCGAGCGCCTCCCACGACGCCGCGGTCTCGCGCCCGAGCCGATGGTCGCGCCGCACGACGAGACAGAAGGAATCGGTCATCACGGGCTCGCCGTGCAGCTCATCCGAGGAAAACGGGCCGATCACCACGCCGAAATCGACTTCGCCAGACTTGACCTTGCGCAGCACGTCGGACTGAACGTCGTCGCGCAGACTCAGATTGATCAGAGGAAACTGCCGCAGGCACGACGCGAGCACACGCGGCATCAGCCGGCATGCAACGGTCGGGCTCGCTGCGACGATCACGCGTCCGCGGCGCTGCTGCCCGAGATCGCGGACTTCGCGCAGCGCTTCGTCGAGATCCGCCAAAAGGCGCGACACGGTGCCAACGAGATTCACGCCGACATCCGTCAACTGGACTTCGCGCGTAGTCCGGTCGATCAGCTTGAGGCCGATTTCCCCTTCCAGTTCGCGGACGCAGCGGCTCACCGCCGATTGCGTCAGACCAATCTCATCGCCCGCGCGGCTGAAGCTGCGTAGTCTCGATACCTCGATGAAGACGCGCAGCTGCCGCAACGTCACGTTCAATGGCGCGTTCATTCAAAATGCTCATTAATAGCCCTGTTTCATGCGGAAGTATAGACCGCCATTGGTCTGATTTCATGCGCGAACGTACGTTTCGCTGCGGTGCAGCAAACTGCGCAAACGCACGTCTGCTGGGCCTATTGCACTTGATTGGTGATTGTCCCGATTTCTTAATCAGTCTGTTTCAGGTCTGATACGGGCCATGCTGACATCGCGTCAGCCTACTGCCATGCGGGTTTCCCGGATTTCACGACATGCATGGCACGGTTCTCGCATTTCATTGCGCACAGAGGTCGGAGTCATTACGCGGTTATATCGAAACATCGTCCGCCGTAACCGCTCCGGCCTTCCCAGGTATTCGTTCATCGGATTCCGACCAGAGTGCGCGGCGCGGGGCAGCGCACCGGGGTTAGCTTCGCTGAGGTGAGATATGGTGCTGTTCGACGATTTGAGAGATAACGAGTGGGCGCTAGTTGAGGCGTTGTTCTGTTCCGAGCCGGCGCGTAGCGAGCGGCGCGGACGGCCGCGCGTCGAGGCGCGAGCCGTGGTCAACGCGGTGTTGTGGGTGCTGTCGACGGGCGAAGGCTGGTCGAAGCTGCCCGGACGCTATCCGTCGCCGCCGACCTGCCGCCGTCGCTTTGACGAGTGGCAAGCGGACGGCACGCTGGCCGAGATCGTGAAGCGCCTTTCCAGCAACGGCCGTGAAGTGTCGTTGCGCGGGCGCATCGGTTCGAGCGCCGCGAAGCCGCCGGCACCGCCGAGCCGCGATCGCCTGCGCGGCGCATTCTGGACCAACCCGGAATCGTGGCGCGCGCCGGCCAAGATGGCCTGAGCGTCTCCATTTCTGCCGGAGCCGGCCCTCGCCGGCTTCGCTGAGAAATTTCATCCGCTCGCGCAGACCACGCCCTGCGCGGGTTTTCCTCTCCGCCGAAATCAGCGCCCCGGGCTATCGTGCCCTTGCGCGCCATGACCGGCTGCGTGGCCGCCGATGTTACCTCGTAACACGGGCAAGCCGCGCGCGGCCCACGGCGAAACAACTCTTTACCATTCCTTACAGCGCTCCGGCGGCTCGAAGCATAGCTTGGTGAGTGATCGAACAAGCCTCACGAAGGCTTCGAGGATTTCCACCATGAAGGCATCGACTCTGCTCGTCCACGGCGCTTTCATCGCCCTCACGAGCACTGCGGCGATGAGCCAGGCACAACCTCCGCCTCCGGCTTCCGATTTCCATGTGAGCACGAAGGCTTCGATGGCCGCGTCGCAGAACGCCGGCCGCAATCGCGACGCTTCGCCTCCCGCTCCGCGTGGCGATCTGCGGGGAGACATCGCGAGTAACGTCCGCGCTCGCCCTGATCCAGAGCGGGAGTCGCGCTCGCAACATCATTGAGCTTGCGTCACGACGTCGAACGATCTTGCGCATGCGCGGAACCACTCCGGCGCGCGCCAGTCACATCCAATGCCATGAACAGCGTGGCAACAGTGAGATCCGGTCTGCCCGTGTCCTTCGCGATACGGGCATTTTTTTGGCCGTGCCACAAACCCAGGCCGTTTGTCAGCCTTTTTCGTTCGACGACAATGTACCCTCGACCCAAACGTCGACTGTCGACCGCGTCCGGACGTGCCAGGCAGTCCCTAGACTCGCGCCTCCAGAACCGCTTCCTGACCACCGAACGTGTAGCGTTCCGCGCGGCGCAAATCCCAGTCGCTGGAGCGCTCGTCGCGGCAAAGCCGGGAAAACTCATGCTTGCCGCGATCGGTGACCACCGCGATGTCGACCGGTGCATGAAATCCCGGCGCGGGCGCCACGGTGCGCTGCCGTGCGAGTTCGAGCAAGCCGAGCGCGCGCAAGAGATCGAATACGTTGGGGCGTTTCGCCCAAGGAACCTGACGATACTGCGCTCGGCGAAGTGCCTCGAGTACAACTTCGTTGGAATACGTGGTCATCTCGTTCTTTCTTCCTGTGCAGCCATGACGACGCTCGTGACGGTCGCACGACGGTCCGCGACGTCGACTAAACGCGGCGCGCCGAATTCCGTCTGCGAAGCCAACTGAATGAATCACAGTCGAATGTTTGGCCGCCGCTTGCGTTAGGTGCTGCTTTCTATTACAAGCCCCCGTTGAGAGCGCGCTGATCACGCGCTTTACTGCGACACCGCCGATGCGTTCCGAAGTACGCGATGACGGAACGAATTGCCCTTAAACCAATACGTTACCCCAATCAAATTGGTTCTATTCACTTTATTGCTGCTTTTTTTTGCATTATTTGCGCTATGGCGACGCCGCCGCGCGCAGATCGCGATTGTCGTGGCGGCGCTTGCGTGGGCCATCGGCGCGGGCTGGCTGGCGACTCCCCTGCTCGACCTCGCCCAACATGGCTATCGTCAGACGGACATGCCGGCATTCGCGCCCAACACGACGATCGTGCTGATGGGCGGCGGCACGGATCGCAGCGGCCCGGAACTCGTCCCGAAGCACAACGCGATACGGCGCATCGCCGCCGTGGCGACGCTGTACCGGCAGTGCCGCCAGACCGGCGCCTCGTGCAAGGTGATCCTGAGCGGCGGCGATCCGCAGCGCCACGGTCAGGCCGAAGCCGATAACTACGCACCTTACGTGCTCGCTGAAGGCATCGCGCCCGGCGATCTCGTGCGCGAGAACCAGAGCCTCAATACCTACGAGAACGCACGCAACGTGGCCGCCATTCTGGGCGCCGCACATGACAACCGTTTGATCGTCGTCACATCGGCGTATCACATGCGGCGCTCAATGCGCGCCTTCGAAGCGTTCGGCTATACGCCCGCGCCCTACGTGTCCGATGTGCGAAGCTACCGTGCCACGTTCTTTCCGCGCATTCGGGGCTTCACGAACAGCGAACTCGCCATGCACGAACTGGTGGGACTGGCGCGCTTCGATGTCTACCGCTGGCTGCATCTTTATTGATCACGAGTCTTCCCGACAAAATGCAATGATAAGCACTCTGAAGTAATCCGCTCGATCCGCTGGCTTCAAATCGACGCACGACACACCGTTGCCCGATTCCGGGCTTATCATTCGGTTTGTCTGATCGTCACGCGCGCAGGATCGGCGCACGACGTCTCGCGCAGCAGCGGGAGCGATTTTTGCTCAGACAAAGCGTCATTCCACTGGATCTGACAGGCAAATTCCGGGTTCAACTACTACTAGGAGGTAACAATGAAGAAAGTGTCCCTGGCTGTTCTGTTGTCCCTCAGCGCGGTCGCATCGGGCGCGTATGCCCAGAGCGATCAGGGCGTGATGATGAGCACCGATCCCGCGAAGATCGCTGACATCGAATCGCGCGCGCAAACCTTGCAGACGCAGCAGGACAACGCGCAAAGCGCCCGCATGCAGGCGCCCGCGCACAAATCGATGCAACACAAGAAATCGCACGGCAAGCCGGCGTCCGGCTCGAGCCAGTAAGTCCGGCCTTCGGTAAGGCGCGGGGCCATTCACGCCGCGTTGGGTCGATGCATCGATCCAACGCGGCGCGGACCTTTATTGATAAGGCCCGCGGCGCTGCGACGTCACGCGCGCGAAGCCCGATGCGCCACCCAGTCGCCGCTCTCGATACGCGGCCGACCCGTCGCGGCAGCCGCCGCAACCGGATAGATCAGGCAATCGATCCGATCCTTTCTGCCCTCGACATCGACTTCCACATGCAGGCGATGCGAACGGAACAGGCCTTCCACCCCCGGATACACCTCCTCGATCTCGTCGAGCACCGGCACGAGCGCGTCGTCGATCCGGTAGACATCGCCGCGAATCGGCGCGCCTGACTCGTCGATCACCAGCCCTGGATACGTTCCGAAGTCGAAAAGCCGCCCGTGAACGTGCGCGGCGCCGAGCCATTCGGGTGTCGCGATGTCGTGCCGCTCGGCGGCGCGGTTGATATCGTTGACTTCGCCCGCGCGCAGCGTGCCGTAGACAAAAACGTATTGCATCGAAACAGGCGCTCCTGACGTCGTAAGGATGAACGACGGCATTATGCGCCGTGCAAAAATCGTGGCACGCCCGCGCACGCGCTTTCGGCTACCATCGGCGCGTGGCTCGAAGCCCATTTCAACCCCAACCAACATGGCTACGTTTGTCGAATCCAGATCGTCGAGCGAGGAAGTCGAGCATCTCGACATTCCCATCGAGCATTCGCCGACCCTCGATCATCCGATTCGCGTGCGATCGCGGCCGGTTGCCTACGGCGTGCGTATCGCGCTGCACACGCATCCGTGGGCGCAGGTCGCCTACACGTCACGCGGCGTGCTGCGCGTCGCGACCGTGGATTCAACCTGGATGGTGCCGCCCTCGCGCGCGATCTGGGTGCCGCCCAATGTCACGCACGAAGTGGTGATCGTCGAGGACGCGTATCTGCGCACGCTCTATGTCGATGCGAGCGTCGTGCCGGCCGGTCTCGGCGCGTGCCGTGTCGTCGAGGTGTCGCCGCTGCTGCGCGAGGTCATTGCCGCGCTCGACGACGAAACCATTTCCCGCCAGCGCGAGCGGCTGCTGGGCACGCTCGCACTCGACGAGATCATCCGCTCGCAGCCGCTGCCGCTTTCCGTGCCGATGCCAAACGAGAAGCGTCTGCGCGCCTTGTGCAACGCCGTACTGGCCGATCCATCGCATTCCGATCTCGAACGATGGTCCTCTGAAGCGGGCGCGAGCACGCGCACCATTGCGCGGCTTTTCAGGCGCGAGCTTGGTGTGAGTTTTTCGCAATGGCGTCAGCAAGCCGTGCTCGCGCGCGCGATTCCGCTGCTGAGCCAGGGCCGCCCACTTGCGCAAGTCGCGCGTGAGCTCGGCTATCAAAGCCAGAGCGCATTTTCCGCGATGTTCCGTCGTGCGTTCGGCGAAAGCCCGCGGGCATTTTTCGCGCGTGACGGCCACGATGATCGCGACACGCGCGATGTCGACGGCGCCTGAGGCACTGCCCTACATACGCCGCACCATATGCCGGATGGCCCCGAGCTGCGCGAGCCGCGATCCGGCCGGCCGATAACCCAGACGGGCGTAGAGTCGCGCCGCCGGATTATCGACGAACACTCTCAACTGGCATTCGGCGAGCCCGCGCGAGCGCGCCCAGCGATGCGCGGTGTTGAGCAGGAACGTCCCCGCACCGCGTCCGCGATAACCCTGCGCGATCTGCACGTCGCGAATATGCAGCGAGTTGTCTTCCTCGGTGACGCGCATCACACCGATCGGCATGCCGTCCGCCTGCAGGATGAAATTCTCGGATTCGCGCCAGCTGGAGAGGAAGAGATCGCCGCGCCACACGAGATTGTGACGCCGGTAATAGCCGACCATGTTGTCGTGCGTGAGCGCTTCGGCGAAGGCGAAGTCGGCCATGGTCGCCTGGCGCAGTTGATAGAGCGAGAGGTCTTCGGTCGGATCGAGCATCGCACGGGCACGAGAACAAGTGCCTAAACACTAAGACAGTGCGCGCGGACTGGCAATGGCCATTATTACGGCCCCGAGGCAGGCCAGTAGCGGAACGGGGAAAACGCGGGCAAAAAAAATCCAGCCGGAAGGCTGGATTTCTCGAACAACGATTTGGCGGAGCGGACGGGACTCGAACCCGCGACCCCCGGCGTGACAGGCCGGTATTCTAACCAACTGAACTACCGCTCCACTTCTTTTCATCGATTCGCAGTGTCATCTGCGAGTCTTGCAGCGCTTTACTGGCAGCCGCCGATGTTCTGGCGTCCCCTAGGGGATTCGAACCCCTGTACTCACCGTGAAAGGGTGATGTCCTAGGCCTCTAGACGAAGGGGACTTCAACTTCTACACACTTTGCGGCGAAAAAAAACCGGCTCTCATTAGCCGGAGTGTTCCTGCTCGCAAGTTTGGCGGAGCGGACGGGACTCGAACCCGCGACCCCCGGCGTGACAGGCCGGTATTCTAACCAACTGAACTACCGCTCCACTTCTCTTCATCGATTCGCAGTGTCACTTGCGAATCTTGCAGCGCTTTACTAGCAGCCGCCGATGTTCTGGCGTCCCCTAGGGGATTCGAACCCCTGTACTCACCGTGAAAGGGTGATGTCCTAGGCCTCTAGACGAAGGGGACAGAAACTTGTGATTCTGTCTTTACCGCTGTTTCGCTGATCTGCTCATTTACTTGCCGCATATCAGCGAAGACCGAAATTCTATACAACTTCATGCTGCTTGTGAAGTATTTTTTGCGACTTCCGTAACTCCGGAGAACCTGCTTCGCTACTTCATCTGTTCTTTGGTGGAGGTAAGCGGGATCGAACCGCTGACCTCTTGCATGCCATGCAAGCGCTCTCCCAGCTGAGCTATACCCCCTTGCAGAACAGAAACGAGATTGTATAGGGCGTTTTTGAAGTTGTAAATACCATCTGATGACTGAAGCGAAATTTATTTGCCTCGCTTCCCGCGATCACGCGCAATGGATGACGCGCCGCGCTTTTCGGCCCGCCATCCTTCCCGGCGCGTTCAGCCTGCCGCCTTTTCCAGACGTTTCAACACGGTTTCGCGGCCGAAAAGCATCAACACGGCATCGATCGACGGCGTGTGCGTCGTGCCCGCGACCAGCAGACGCACCGGCATCGCGAGTTGCGGCATCTTGAGCTTATGCGCGGTGAGCGTGGCTTTCAGCGCGGCCGAAATCGCCTCCTTGGTCCAGTCGATGTCCGCGAGCGCCGCACGCAGCTCGGCGATGGCCGGACGCACCGTGTCGGTGACGTGCTGCGCGAAGGCTTCCGGATTGATGGCAGGTTCGCGATAGAACATCGCAGCGTTATCGGCGATTTCCTTGATCGTCGACGCGCGATCCTTCAGCAGTGCGATCGCCTGATCGAGCGGCGCGCCGCCGTCGATGGCCGCGGCATCGATGCCCGCCTGCAGCAGGAACGGCCTGGTCAGCTCCGCGAGACGCGCATTGTCCGCTTCCTTGATGTAATGCGCGTTCAGCCAGTTGAGCTTGTCGTGATCGTACTGCGCGGGCGACTTGCCGAGATGCTCGAGATCGAACCATTCGACGAACTGTTCGCGCGAGAAAATTTCCGCATCGCCATGCGACCAGCCCAGACGCGCGAGATAGTTCACCACCGCTTCGGGCAGATAGCCGTTGTCGCGATAGCCCGTCACGCTCATCGCGCCGTGGCGCTTGCTCATCTTCTCGCCCTGCTCGTTCAGCACCGTGGGCAGATGCGCGTAGACCGGCGCTTCGCCGCCGAGCGCGCGCAGGATGTTGATCTGACGCGGCGTGTTGTTCACGTGATCGTCGCCGCGAATGACGTGCGTGATCTTCATGTCGAGATCGTCGACGACCACGCAGAAGTTATAGGTCGGCGTGCCGTCGGGACGCGCGATCACGAGATCGTCGAGTTCGTCGTTCGAGATTTCGATGTGGCCTTTCACCGCGTCGTCCCACGCGACCGCGCCCGTCAGCGGATTGCGGAAACGCACGACCGGCGTCACGCCCTCCGGCACCGGCGGCAGCACCTTGCCGGGCTCGGGACGCCACGTGCCGTCGTAGCGCGGCTTTTCGCCCGCGGCGCGCTGGCGCTCGCGCAGCGCGTCGAGTTCTTCCGTCGACATGTAGCAGTGGTACGCAAGGCCTTTCTCCATCATCTGCGCGACGACTTCGCGATACCGGTCCATGCGCTGCATCTGATAGAACGGACCTTCGTCGAAATCGAGCCCGAGCCACGCCATGCCTTCGAGGATCGCATCGACCGATGCGTCGGTGGAACGCTCGAGATCCGTGTCCTCTATGCGCAGCACGAAGGTGCCCTTCATCTTGCGCGCGAACGCCCACGGATAGAGCGCGGAGCGGATGTTGCCGAGATGGATGAAGCCAGTCGGGCTCGGTGCGAAGCGGGTACGGACTTGGGTGGTCATTGCGGTTTGCTCGATGGATGGCGGGCACGGGTTCACGCCGCGTTTGCGCTGCGTTTGCGCTGCGTTTGCGCTTCAGCGCCCGCCCAAAATGAGACGAAATTATACTCGCCACCTGCTTTGCGTCGGTCCGATGGCCTTTTGTTTTATGATGTGCGCGCTTTTCCCGATCTCCCGCAACGCCCGCATGGACGGAGCGCGCGGGACCCGCTGCACCGCTGGAGCACACCTTGAATTCATCGTCACCCCGTCTTTCGCGCCGCGCGTTTTCGCTCGCGGCCGCTTCGTCCGTTCTTGCCGCCTGCACGACCACGAGCGGCGGCGTCCCGGGCGGAACCGCTTCCGTCCCGCCGACGAAGACCGAGCCGCAGCAGCCGTTGCGCATCGGCCTCGCGCTCGGCGGCGGCGCCGCGCGCGGCTTCGCGCACATCGGCGTGATCAAGGCGCTGGAGGCGCGCAACGTGCGCGTCGATCTGGTCGCGGGCACGAGCGCGGGTTCGGTGATCGCGGCGTTGTACGCGTCGGGGATGAACGGCATCGCGATCAACAAGCTCGCGCTGACGATGGACGAAGCCGCCATCAGCGACTGGGCGATGCCCTTTCGCGCGCGCGGCATCCTGCAGGGCGTCGCGCTGCAAAACTACCTGAACAAGACGCTCGACAATCGT
This sequence comes from Caballeronia sp. NK8, assembly GCF_018408855.1. Classification (GTDB taxonomy): domain Bacteria; phylum Pseudomonadota; class Gammaproteobacteria; order Burkholderiales; family Burkholderiaceae; genus Caballeronia. Next base: position 1,800,974 of record NZ_AP024322.1, read on the forward strand.
CCGATCGAAAAGATGGCGAAACCGCTCGGCATCGTCGCCACGGATCTGAGGAGCGGCCAGCCGATCCTCTTTCAGCGTGGCAACACGGGCATCGCGGTGCGTGCGTCGTGCAGCGTGCCGTCGATTTTCGAGCCGGTGAAGATCGGCGAGCGCGAGTATGTCGACGGCGGGCTCGTGAGTCCGGTGCCGGCGGCATTCGTGCACAAGATGGGCGCCGATTTCGTGATCGCCGTCGATATCTCCGCGCGGCCGGAGAGCGGCCTGACGTCGAGTTCGTTCGACGTGCTGATGCAGACGTTCACCATCATGGGCCAGACGATCAAGGCCTACGAACTCGATAAATACGCGAACGCGGTGATCCGCCCGAACCTCGCCGCGATGAGCAGCAGCGATTTCAGCCAGCGCAACGCGTCGATTCTCGCGGGCGAGGAAGCGGTGGCGAAAATGTGGCCGACGCTGCAGCGTCAACTGGCGGAACGCGGCGCGCGGGTCTGAGCGGCTTTCTCGCCGGAATGCGACGAGGCATCACAAACGCGCGGCCGTGATCGCGAAATTGATTCGCATTGCAAAGTGATGACAACGCGCATAAAACAAAACGGCGGCTTCTTGCGAAGCCGCCGTTGCCGGGCCGACACTAGAACTGAAGATCAATAATCCGCGTCTTCGATCCATGCTGCCTGGATCGCTTCCAGAATCTTCTCGTTGGATTTTTGTGGGTCGTCGTCGAATCCGTCCAGTTCCGTCACCCAGCGATGCAGGTCAGTGAAACGCACATATTGGGGATCGATATCCTGATGCGCGTCGGTGAGTGCCATCGCGATGTCCTGAGTATCCGTCCACTTCATGGGCGAGCCTCCTGTCAGTGATTTTCTTTGGCGTGATTGATGGAGTACCGCGGGATCTCGACCACCAGATCCTCGTCGGCAGGCACCATTGCCTGACATGATAACCGCGATGTCGGTTCGAGACCCCACGCTTTGTCGAGCAGATCGTCCTCGTCTTCCTCGGACGGTTCGAGCGCGTTGAAGCCCTCGCGAATGATGACGTGGCACGTCGTGCACGCGCACGATTTCTCGCAGGCGTGCTCGATCTCGATGCCGTGTTCCAGCAGGTTGTCGCAGATGCTCTTGCCGAGGTCGGCGTCGATTACCGCGCCGTCCGGGCAGAGTTCAACGTGAGGCAGTACAACGATTTGAGGCATGGGACTGATTTTCCGTAAATGCTTGTTTGTTCGCTTGTCTGTTCGATAGCGGCGCGACGATCAGACGTCGTCGAGCTTGCGGCCCGCGAGCGCGCGGCGAATGCTCTTGTTCATGCGGCGCGCGGCGAATTCGTCGGTGGCGGTGGCGAGCGCCTTGGTCGCGTCTTCGATGCTCTCGACCGAATCGCCGTTTGCAAGCGCCGCCAGTGCGGCCACGAGCGTCTGGATTTCAACGCGCTCGTCATCGTCGAGCAGTTCGGCGTCGGCTTCGAGAGCGGCATGCGTCGCTTCGATCAGGCGCTCCGCTTCCACCTGCGCCTCGCGCAACGCGCGCGCGCGCATGTCGACATCCGCGGTCCTGAAACTTTCTTCGAGCATCCGGGCGACCTCGTCGTCGGCGAGGCCGTACGACGGCTTCACCACCACCGACGCCTCCACGCCCGAGGTCTGCTCACGCGCGAACACGGACAACAGACCGTCCGCATCGACCTGATAGGTCACACGAATGCGCGCGGCGCCCGCGGCCATCGGCGGAATGCCGCGCAGCTCGAAACGTGCGAGCGAGCGGCAGTCGGAGACGAGTTCGCGCTCGCCCTGGACGACGTGAATTGCCATCGCCGTCTGGCCGTCCTTGAAGGTCGTGAAATCCTGCGCGCGCGCGGTCGGGATCGTCGAATTGCGCGGGACGATCTTCTCGGTCAGGCCGCCCATGGTTTCGACGCCGAGCGACAGTGGAATCACGTCGAGCAGCAGCCAGTCGTCGCCTTCGCCGCGGCGGTTGCCGGCGAGCAAATCGGCCTGAATCGCGGCGCCGAGCGCGACGACCTGGTCCGGATCGAGATTGATGAGCGGCGGCTGGCCGAAGAACGCCTCGACCGCGCGGCGAATCACCGGCATGCGCGTCGCGCCGCCGACCAGCACGACGCCCTTGATATCGCCGGCTGTCACCTTCGCGTCGCGCAGCGCCTTTTTCGTCGGCGCGAGCGTGCGCGCGACGAGCGCTTCCGTCAGCGCGGCAAATTGCGCTTCGGTCACGGCGACGTCGATTTCGCGGCCGGTCGAAAGTGTCGCCTGCACGCGCGTCTCGGGCGCGTCCGTCAGCGCTTCCTTCGCCGAGCGCACGCGATCGAGCAACAGGCGCACGTCTTCCGGCGTGTCGAGCGCGACGCCCGCCTGCGCCAGCACATGGCGATACAGCACGTGGTCGAAGTCGTCGCCGCCGAGCGCGGAATCGCCGCCCGCTGCCAGCACTTCGAACACGCCCTTCGTCAGTTTGAGAATCGACAGGTCGAAGGTGCCGCCGCCGAGGTCATAGACCGCGTACAGACCTTCCGAGCCGTTGTCCAGACCGTAGGCGATCGCCGCCGCGGTCGGCTCGTTCAGCAGTCGCAGCACGTTGAGGCCCGCGAGCTTCGCCGCGTCCTTGGTCGCCTGGCGCTGGGCTTCGTCGAAATAGGCGGGCACCGTGATCACCGCGCCGACGAGATCCTCGCCGAGCGTGTCTTCCGCGCGATAACGCAGCGTCGCGAGAATTTCCGCCGATACTTCGACCGGGCTCTTCACGCCATCGACGGTGCGGATCTGCACCATGCCGGGCGCGTCGATGAAATCGTACGGCGCATTCTCCGCGCCCTCGACTTCGCTCTTGCCGCGGCCCATGAAGCGTTTGACCGAGACGATCGTGTTGCGCGGGTCGGTGACGGCTTCTTCCTTCGCGGTGCGGCCGATGCGCCGTCCGCCCTTCTCCAGATAGCGCACGACCGACGGCAGCAGCACGTGGCCGTCTTCGTCGGGCAGCGCTTCGGGCACGCTGCTGCGCACGGCCGCGACGAGCGAGTTCGTCGTGCCGAGATCGATGCCGACCGCGACGCGCCGCTGATGCGGCGCCGGCGCCATGCCGGGTTCTGAGATTTGCAGTAAAGCCATCTTTGGTCTTATGGGGTTGGGTCGGCTGTCTCGTCTTACGCGTGTTCGAGCCGTTCGATTTGCGCGCCGATTTCATGCGCCACGCGTTCGATGAACATCAACTGGCGCACTGCCTCGCTCGCGGCCTGATCCGACCGGCTGTCGACGAGCGCCTCGAGTTTCGTGAAGCGCACGCGCTCTTCCTCGCGCAGTTCGTCGAGCAATGCCTCGAGCGCGCCGATATTCTTCGCGCCCGCTGCATCCTCGATATTTTCGCGCCATTCCATCTGCTGCATCAGGAACGCGGGCTCCATCGCGGTGTTGTTCTCCGCGCCGACATCGATGCCGCGCAGCGACAGCATGTAGCGCGCGCGCTTCAACGGATCGCGCAGCGTCTGGTACGCCTCGTTCGCGTGCGTGGCCCACTGCATCGCGATACGCTTCTGGGCGTCGCCGGCAGCGGCGAAGCGGTCGGGATGCACTTGCGCCTGCACGGTGCGATAGGCGTCGTCGAGCTTCTGCTGGTCGACGGCGAAGGTCTGCGGCAGATCGAAGAGATCGAAGTGACTGTCGGTGAGCGAGGCCATGCTAGGTCTATGGATTCAGTGTGCGCTAATGAAAAAGGCGGCACGCGCCGCCTCTTTTGCCGATACCGCCGGCGTCCTCCGCGTCAGATGCGGAACGATTCGCCGCAGCCGCACTCGTCCTTCGCGTTCGGATTGTTGAACTTGAAGCCTTCGTTCAGGCCTTCGCGGGCAAAGTCCAGCTCGGTGCCGTCGAGATACGGCAGACTCTTCGGATCGATGATGATCTTCACGCCCGCCGTCTCGAACACGGTGTCTTCCGGCGCGAGTTCATCGACATATTCGAGCTTGTACGCCAGACCCGAACAGCCCGTCGTGCGCACGCCCAGCCGCAGGCCGACGCCCTTGCCGCGCCGCGTCAGATACTTCTGCACGTGTTGTGCCGCTTTATCCGTCAACGTGATTGCCATAGTCTTCGCTTCTCTCTTCGAGGCGCCACGCACACGCGTCGCGCCCGCTTTCGTCACTCAAGCCGCGTGCTGTTTCGCTTCCGACGCCTGTGCTTCCGGCGCTGCAACGCCATGACGCTGCTTGTAGTCGGCGACCGCCGCCTTGATCGCGTCTTCCGCGAGGATCGAGCAGTGGATCTTCACCGGCGGCAGCGCCAGTTCCTCGGCGATCTGCGTGTTCTTGATGGTGAGCGCCTGATCGAGCGTCTTGCCCTTCACCCACTCGGTGACGAGCGAACTCGATGCGATCGCGGAACCGCAGCCGTAGGTCTTGAACTTTGCGTCCTCGATCACGCCATCCGCGCCCACGCGGATCTGCAGTTTCATCACGTCGCCGCAAGCCGGCGCGCCGACCATGCCGGTGCCGATGGTGTCGTCGTCCTTCGCGAAGGAGCCAACGTTACGCGGGTTTTCGTAGTGGTCCAGAACCTTGTCGCTATAAGCCATGATTCAAACTCTCCTTTATTCGGTAACGCGTGTCGCTCAGTGCGCGGCCCACTGGATGGACGAGATGTCGATGCCGTCCTTGTGCATTTCCCAGAGCGGCGACAGATCGCGCAGTTTCGCGATCTTGGTCTTCAGCAGGTTGATCACGTAGTCGACGTCCTGCTCGGTGGTGAAACGGCCGACCGTGAAGCGGATCGAGCTGTGCGCGAGTTCGTCGTTACGGCCGAGCGCGCGCAGCACATACGAAGGCTCCAGCGACGCCGACGTGCACGCCGAACCCGACGAGACCGCGACATCCTTCACCGCCATGATCAGCGATTCGCCTTCGACGAAATTGAAGCTGATGTTGAGGTTGTGCGGCACACGCTGTTCCATGTCGCCGTTCACGTACACCTCTTCCATGTCCTGCAGTCCCTTCAGCAGACGGTCGCGCAACATCCGGATGCGCTCGTTCTCCGTCGCCATTTCTTCACGCGCGATGCGAAACGCCTCGCCCATGCCGACGATCTGATGCGTCGCGAGCGTGCCCGAACGCATGCCGCGCTCGTGACCGCCGCCATGCATCTGCGCCTCGATGCGAACGCGCGGCTTGCGGCGCACGTACAGCGCGCCGATGCCCTTCGGGCCATAGGTCTTGTGCGCCGAGAACGACATCAGGTCGACCTTCAGCTTTTGCAGGTCGATCTGGATCTTGCCGGTGGCCTGCGCCGCATCGACGTGGAAAATGATGCCCTTTTCACGCGTGATCTCGCCGATTGCCTCGATGTCCTGGATCACGCCGATTTCGTTGTTCACGCTCATGACCGACACGAGGATCGTGTCCGGGCGGATCGCCGCCTTGAGCTTGTCGAGATCGATGAGACCGTCGTCCTTCACGTCGAGATACGTGACTTCGTAGCCTTCGCGCTCCAGCTCACGGGTGGTGTCGAGCACGGCCTTGTGCTCCGTCTTCACCGTGATGAGGTGCTTGCCCTTGCTTTTATAGAAGTGCGCGGCGCCCTTGATGGCCAGATTGTCCGATTCCGTTGCACCCGACGTCCAGATGATCTCGCGCGGATCGCAATTGACGAGCGCCGCGACGTTCTCGCGCGCTTCCTCGACCGCACGCTCCGCATCCCAGCCGTATTGATGGCTGCGCGAGGCCGGATTGCCGAACTGCTCGCGAAGATACGGGATCATCTTGTCCACCACGCGCGGATCGACGGGCGTCGTCGCGCTGTAGTCCATGTAAATGGGCAGGTGGGGAATATCGTTGTTCATCAGTCGCTCCGGGAAAATCGGTCAAAGCTCTTGGCTGGGACGCTCTTTCTATGCGCGCGGCTCTTGCCGGCGCGGCGTTTGTGTCATCCGGCCAGGTTGAAAATGGAATTCGGACCCTTCGGCACGACGCGCGCGGCCTCGACGGCCGATTCGGCGCGGCGGTCGCGCAGGACCGTCGCCGAGCCTTCGCGTGCGCGCTGCTGGTCGACCAGATCCTTCAACGAGACGGAATCGAGATACTCGACCATCTTCTGGTTGAGCGTCGCCCAGAGCTCGTGGGTCATGCAGTGGCCATCGTGCTGCTTGGTACCTTCGCAGGTGCCCTTGCCGCCGCATTGCGTGGCGTCGATCGGCTCGTCGACCGCGATGATGATGTCCGCCACCGTGACGTTTTCCGCGCGGCGCGCGAGGTTGTACCCGCCGCCCGGTCCGCGGACCGATTCGACGATCTCATGCCGCCGCAGCTTGCCGAAGAGCTGTTCGAGATAGGAAAGCGAGATGCGCTGGCGCTGACTGATGCCTGCCAGCGTCACCGGGCCCTGCTCCTGGCGCAACGCCAGGTCGATCATCGCCGTGACGGCGAAACGGCCTTTCGTGGTGAGTCTCATAATTGGGGGCTACCGCTAATACTCGATGATTTTCGTCAAGTATAAATATCCCACAGTTTTAGTCAAGTATCCCGGGCGAGATAAGTAGCTTTTTAATTGAGTTTTTTTGCGATCGCACGGCTGGCGCGCGAAGGCTTGCCGTCAGGCCGTCAATTGGGCGCGCAAGGCTTTCAGCAGGCCCTCGCACGCGTCTTCGCACTGATCGAGCACTTTTTCAAAGCCTTCTGCGCCGCCGAAATAGGGGTCGACCACGACGCGGCTGTCGTCGCGCGTGGCGAATTCCATCAGCAGACGAATCTTGTCGCGATGCTCGGGCGGACAAACCGCCGTCAACGCGGCTGCGTTGGCGTCGTCCATGACGATGAACAGATCGAAGCGCGTGAAATCGGCGGCGGCGACCTGACGCCCGCGCAGCGTCGACAGATCGTAGCCGCGATTCTTCGCCGCCTTCTGGGCGCGCTCGTCTGGCGGCTCGCCGATATGCCAGTCGCCCGTGCCCGCCGAATCGATGACGATCCGGTCAGCCAGATTCGCGCGCTCGACGAGCTCGCGCATCACCGCTTCCGCGCTGGGCGAGCGGCAGATGTTGCCGAGACAGACGAAGCAGACCGCGATCGAGTTCATCTAAAGCCGGGAGGAGTCGTGAAGCCCGGCGGCGTCAGTCAGAGACAGCCGCCGGAATGCGTCCCGGATTATACAAAAGGGCACACTTTCCCGCCCGATCGGCTCACTCGCCGCGATGGATGTCGTGAGTGGCGAAGCGCGATTCGCCGTTGGGCATGTCGAGCCAGTCGCGATGCGCAAGCGTGCGGCGGATATCGGTGAGACCGCTTTCCCAGTGCTCGCGCATCGTCGAGAAACCGAACTGGTAATCCTTGTAGTGGCCTTCGTATTCCTTGTGGCGGTAGATCAGGTGAATGATGTTGTAGCGCTTCGAACACGCGAGTTCGGCAGCGAGACGGCACCATTCGTCGCTCTTGCGAGTCTCTTCGGGCACGAGGTCGAGCACGTGCTGCAACACGTTCCGGTAGCGCTGCGAGCGCTGCATCTGATCCGTGACGAGACGCGTGCGGCTCGAATACTGCACGTCCTTCATGCGCCCCATCACGTCGACGATGCTGTCCGGCACCGGCCCGCGCGCGCTCCACAGATCGACCTGAAAGGCGAGCGTGTCGCGGCGCGGCGTCGCCTGCGCGATCTCGTAGAGCGGCGTGTTCGACATGAGGCCGCCGTCCCAATAAAACTGACCGTCGATCTCGACCGCGGCGAAGCCCGGCGGCAGCGCGCCCGAAGCGATGAAATGCTCCGCGCGCAGCTTGATCTGCGCGTTGTCGAAATAGGCGAAATTGCCGGTCGCGACGTTCACCGCGCCGACCGACACGCGCGTCTCGCCGGAATTGATGCGGTCGAAATCGCAGAGACGTTCGAGCGTGGCCTTGAGCGGCGTCGTGTCGTAGTAGCTCGCGGTTTGCGGCGAACTCGATGCAATCGGCGACGGAGTCGGAAAGCGGGGCACGAAAAAGCCCTTCTGCCCTTCGACGAGCGCACCGAACGCCTGCATCGCGGTGAAAGCCTTGCGGACCTCATCGGAGGAATCGAACAGCGCGCGCTCGACGAAAGCCGGCAACGGGAACCCGAATGCGGGCTGGCAGATCGTCTCCCAGAACTCCACGAGACGCGTCACACGATGCTCCGGCGCGTTGCCCGCGATGATCGCCGTGTTGAGCGCGCCGATCGAGATGCCGGCGATCCAGTTCGGGTGAATGCCCGCTTCGTGCAGCCCCTGATAGACGCCTGCCTGATAAGCGCCGAGCGCGCCGCCGCCCTGCAGCATCAGCGCGATCGTTTCGTAAGGCGGCAACTGGATGCCAGATTGCGTGCGCGCCTCGTTCTGGTTCCGCGCGCTTCCCCGTCGTACTGCTTGTTCGTTTTCGATTTCCGACATCCCGCGTGTTCTCCCCTATTGCATGAACCAGCCGTGACTCACGACGAACGATTGTCCCGTCAGCGCCGCGGTCTCGAACGCGGAAAGGAACAGCACGGTCTGCGCGACATCGTCGACGGTCGTGAACACGCCGTCCACCGTGCCGCCGAGCATCACGCGCCTGACGACTTCCTCTTCGCTGATCTTCAGTTCCTTTGCCTGTTCGGGAATCTGCTTGTCGACGAGCGGCGTGCGTACGAAACCGGGGCAAACGACGTGCGAGCGCACGTTGTGCGCGGCGCCTTCCTTCGCGAGCACGCGCGCGAGGCCGAGCAAGCCGTGCTTCGCGGTCACGTACGCTGACTTGAGCGGCGAGGCCTCGTGCGAATGCACCGAACCCATGTAGATCACGACGCCGCCGCGATCGTCCTTGTACATGTGCTTCAACGCGGCTTTGGTGGTGAGGAACGCGCCATCGACGTGGATGGCCATCATCTTCTTCCAGTCGGCATACGCATAGTTTTCGATCGGGTTGACGATCTGGATGCCCGCGTTCGACACGAGGATATCCACCGCGCCGAGTTCCGACGCGACGCGATCGATGCCCTGATTGACGGCGTCTTCGTTGGTCACGTCCATGGCGATGCCAATCGCCTTGCCGCCCTTGCCGCGAATTTCCTCGGCGACGGCGTCCGCGCCCGCCTGATTCAGATCGGCGATGGCGACCGCCGCGCCCGCGCCCGCGAGCGTAAATGCGATCGCGCGGCCGATGCCGCTCGCCGCGCCCGTTACGACCGCGGTCTTGCCGTCGAGCTTACCGTTTGATGACATGCGACACTCCTGTTCAGTGGAAGACATCGGGTGTATGACACCATTCATCGGCGCGGCCATCCAGCTGGCCGTTCGGTATAGGACACTTCTCGCCGCGCATCGGAATGCCTAGGCCTTTCGGCCGGCTATTCGCGCATGCCCGGCAGAGGTTATTGTGCATGAAGGACGTGGCGCGCTGCAGCGAAGCTGGCGTCACGAATAGTGCGACGGACGGCGTGGGCTAGAATGGGCGCCCTTTCGCCGCCGCTTTTCCATCCCGTTTTTTCACGCCCCGTGCGGGCCTCTCGTCATGCTCAGTTATCGTCACGCCTTTCATGCGGGCAATCACGCCGATGTGCTGAAACACGCGATCGTCATCCAGATGCTTCGCCATCTCGGCCTGAAGGACAAATCGTATTGGTATATCGATACGCACGCCGGCGCCGGTGTCTACTCGCTCACCGAAGGCTTCGCGACGAAGAACGCGGAGTTTCAGACCGGCATCGGCAAGCTTTGGGATCGCGGCGATCTGCCGCCGCTCCTCGTGGACTACGTCGATGAAGTGAAGGCGTTGAATCCCGAGGGCGACCTGCGCTTTTATCCCGGCTCGCCGTACCTCGCCTGGCGCGCCATGCGCGAGCAGGATCGCATGCGGCTTTTCGAGCTGCACAGCACGGAAATCGACGTGCTGCGCCACAATTTCCGCGATGCCGGCCGGCGCGCGATGATCTACGAAGGCGACGGCTTCGACGGCATCAAGGCGCTCCTGCCGCCACCGTCGCGCCGGGCGCTCGTGCTGATCGATCCGTCGTATGAGGACAAGCGCGACTATGCGCGCACGCTCACGTGTCTCGAGGAAAGCCTCAAGCGTTTCGCAACGGGAACCTACGCCGTCTGGTATCCGATCGTCACGCGCATGGAGTCGCAGCGTTTCGCCGACCAGTTGAAAGCGATTCAGCCGAACGGCTGGCTGCACGCGGCCCTGACGGTGAGAAAACCGCCGACGGATGGCTTCGGCCTGTTCGGTAGCGGCATGTTCGTGTTCAATCCGCCGTACACGCTGGCGAAGGAACTGAAGACGTCACTGCCCTTTCTCGTCGACGCGCTCGGCGAAGACGGCGATGCGTCCTTCAAGCTGGAGCATCGCGCGGACTGAGTCCGGCCGACGCTCAGGGGTAAGGCGCGCGCGGGTTCCTCGGCCGCACTCCGTGGCCCGGCTGCACGGGAACGCTGCTCTGTCCGCTCGAATACTCGACGTACGGCGACACCACGATCGGCTGGTCCGGCTGCTGCGGGAGGCCGGGCAAGGTTGCCATTGGCACCATGCCGGGGCCGCCGAGCGGACCGCTCTGAAGCACCGTTCCGCCGCTCACGCCGCTGTGGATGCCGGTCTGCGTATCGAGCACGAGGGGCTCGCCGCCTGGCTTGGCGATTGTCACGTGTGATGCGCACAGAGTCAGCGCAAGCGTGATCGCAAAGCGCATGCGGCGGCGGATAGTCGTCGTGTGATAGATGTGGCCTCGCATCGCTCGCTCTTTTATGTAGACGAAACTGCTTTACCTTACCCCGGTGGCAAGCTTTAGGCTAGGCGTTCCGATCTGGAAGCATGTTGGCAACCGCCCTTTCACAGGAGATTCGATGAAATCAACAAGAATCGCGCTGGCGATCTTCACCGCCCTCTGCAGTGCAACCGCAATCGCGCAGACCGCCGCGCCCGCGAGTGACGCAATGCCCGGCATGAACATGGAGCAGCACGCGCCCAAGCCCACGGACGTCTCGTCCACCGCCGCGTTCCAGGCTGCCGATCAGAAAATGATGTCGGGAATGTCGAGCATCGAATACACGGGCGACGCTGATCGGGACTTCGTCGCGCACATGATTCCGCATCATCAGGGCGCGGTTGAAATGGCGAAGGTCGAATTGAAGTACGGCAAGGACGCGAAGCTGCGCAAACTGGCGAAGGATGTCATCGCCGCGCAGGAAAAGGAGATCGCGTTCATGAAGCAATGGCTGGAACAGCATCCGCCCAAGCATTGACGGCGGACGTCCGGCCCGGCGACGCGCGTGCCGCGCCCCAAAGAAAAAGCCCCGCAATGCGGGGCTTTTTCAACTTTCACGTGCGGCGATTTTTTGCGCCACGAACGAAACGCTTACGCGTTGTAGCCGTTCGTTTCGAGCGAGCGAATGCGCTGTTCGAGCTGGACGATGTCCGTCGATTGCGCAAGGTACGCTTCGCGGCGACGCTGCTCGGCAGCTTCAAACCAAATGCTCAGTTTTTCGATCAGGAATGCAAACATGATGTTCTCCAAGGTCTCTAGACGATCCCTGGCAGTTCGGGTCAGGGATTACCCGCATCAGGGAATACCCGGATTATAGAGGAAAACCCTGACGGAACGCTAGTGAAATGCTTGAATACTGTGCATACGGATTCGGAATGGTGCGGGCAAAATCCTTGCTTAAACTGCTGTTTTTTCAGACGATTAGTTGATTTGCCCGCATAGTCGCGTATACACTAGCACCACAATAGTGCATTTACTGCGCAAGCTTGTCTAGGATCGGGCAATCCGGTCGGGCGTCGCCATGACAGTGATTCGCAAGATGCGACAGCGTGTCGCGCATCTCCGTCAGTTCGGCAATTCGCCGGTCCAGCTCCGCGACGTGTTCCAGTGCGATCGACTTCACTTCGGCGCTTGCACGCGACCGGTCCTGCCATAAGGCCAGGAGTTTTCGAATGTCCTCGACGAGAAAGCCCAACCGGCGCGCCTGCCGCACGAAACGCAGCGCGTGGACCTCCTGGTGGCCGTACACGCGATATCCCGATGATGTCCGTCCGACAGGGTTGAGCAATCCGACGCTTTCGTAATAGCGGATCATCTTTGCCGTCACGCCCGACGCGCGGGCCGCTTCGCCGATATTCATGCCTGTTCCCCAAAAATGTCGCTTCGACTCTACACCTTCCCATGATGGCAAGGTATACGATGTCGTCGATCAACGCTTTTTCAAGGGGAAACCGCAATGACCGAATTCGAAGTTCAAGGCATGAGTTGCCAGCACTGCGTCGCGGCCGTGACGCGCTCGATCCAGGAAATCGATCCGCAGGCGCAAGTGCGCGTGGATCTGGAGCGAGGCCGGGTCGCCGTTGAATCGGCGCAATCGAATGATGCGTTGAAGGAAGCCATCGACGAGGCTGGCTACACGGTCGTCGGCGTAGCTTCCGCATGAGCGCGGACGGGCGTTTTACCGTCGCGCTCATCGGCGCGTCGGGACTTCTGGGCCGTGCCGTCGCCGCCGAGCTGGCGAGCGCGCCCGGCGCTAGAGACTGGCGCATCGTGTGCACGGCTCGCAGCCGCGCCGACGCGCAGAACGTGAAACTCGATCTGCTCGACCATGACGCGGTGCGCGCCTTCCTTCGCGAACTCGCGCCCGATGCGATCGTCGTCGCGGCGGCGGAGCGGCGTCCGGACATCTGCGAAAACGATCCGGCGCTCGCTCGCGCGTTGAACGTGGAGGCCTTGAGCGTGATTGCGAGCGAGGCGCGCTCGCTAGGCGCGTGGGTGTTGTCGATATCGACCGACTACGTGTTCGACGGCACCACTCCGCCCTATCTCCCCGACGATACTCCCGCACCGCTCAACGCCTACGGCCAGAGCAAACTGGACGGCGAACGCGCGTTGCTCGCGGGCGATCCGGCGTCCTGCGTGCTGCGCCTGCCGTTGCTTTACGGGCCGTTCACCGAGTGGAACGAATCGGCGGTGACGAGCCTCACGCCCGCGATCGTCAAGTCCGCCGACCCGGCGAACCCGCCCGCGTCGATGGACGCCTGGGCAACGCGCTATCCGACTTTCACGCCGGATGTCGCCGTGGTGATTCGCGGCATGCTCGAACATCACGCGAGGGGCGCGAGGATCTCCGGCATCACGCAATGGTCCGGCGACGAACCCATGACGAAGTTCGATATCGCCCGACGCATCGCGCGCGTGCTGAAGGTGGACGCGAAGCTCGTCGCACAGCGCGCGCCGGCTGACGCGACACCGCGTCCGCGTGACTGCCATCTCGATTCCGGCCGGCTGGAAGCGCTCGGCATCGGGCGGCGCACATCGTTCGATGTCGCCATCGCCGGACTGCTCGCACGGTATCCGGACGTCTCGTCTCAGTGAAAATCGCGGCTCGGCGTGGCGAGGCGGCCGAGCAGCGCGCTATGGTCTTCGAGCCGCTGCGCCACCAGATGCCGCACCTCGCCCTCCATCTGCCAGACCCCATGCACACCGAGCAGCGACGCCCCTAGCAGCACCTTGCGCTGCTTCTCGACGAGTCCGGGCCAGACGATCACGTTGATCGCGCCGGTTTCGTCTTCTATCGAGACGAAAATCGTCCCGTTCGCCGTGCCTGGCCGCTGCCGCACGGTCACGATGCCGCACGCCCGCACGAAGCGTCCGTTTCTGATGTCTGCCAGTTCGGCGGCTGTCTTGAAACGCATGCGCGCAAGCTTGCTGCGCAAGAGAGCGAGCGGATGACGATTGAGCGTGAGCCCGAGACTCGCGTAGTCGTCGACGATTTCGCGGCCTTCCGATGCCTCCGGCAGCAGGAGCGGCGCCTCGCTCATCGGCGCGTCGCGCAGCAATTCCGGCGCGCGCTGCTGCGCGGTGACCGCCCACCATGCCTGACGCCGATGCCCCGCGATGCTCGCGAGCGCATTTCCCGCCGCAAGCGCTTCGAGCTCGCGGCGCGACAAGTCCGCACGACGCGTGAGATCGTCGACATCGGTGAATGGCGCCTGCGCGCGCGCGGCCATGATGCGCTCGGCCGCCGCCTGCGGGAGGCCCTTGATCAGTTGCAGGCCGATCCGTACGCCCGGCCCTTTCACGCCGTATTGCCGTCCATCCAGTTCGACGCGCTTTCTGAGCTTGCGCGCCCCGCGCCGCACCGTCTTCCGAAACACGCGATCCGACTCGGCCGCGCCGTAGAACTGCTGACGCCGCCGTTCCTTGCCAGCATCGAACACGATGCGCTCGCCGTTGCCGGAGCGCGCTTCCAGCACCGATTCCCAGTCGCTCAGCGAAACATCGGGCGCGAACACCGGCACGCCGTGGCGCTTTGCGTCCTGCACGAGTTGCGAGGGCGAATAGAAACCGAGCGGCTGGCTGTTCAGCAGACCGGCGAGGAACGCCGCGGGCTCGTAGCGCTTGATCCACGCGCTGATATAGACGAGCAGCGCGAAGCTCGCCGAGTGACTCTCCGGAAAGCCGTATTCGCCGAAACCCTCGATCTGCTTGCACACGCGCGCCGCGAAATCATGCTCGTAACCGCGCGCGAGCATCTTTTTCATGAGATCGGCCTGATATTTCTCCAGATGACTGCCGCGACGCCACGCTGCCATCGCGCGGCGCAACTGGTCGGCCTGCTCCGCCGTGTAGCCGGCCGCGACCATCGCGAGCTTCATCACCTGCTCCTGGAAGATCGGCACGCCGAGCGTGCGGCCGAGCACCGGCCGCAGTTCCTCTTTCGGATATTCCTCCTCTTCCAGCCCTTGCTTGCGGCGCAGATACGGATGCACCATGCCGCCCTGAATCGGGCCGGGCCGCACGATCGCCACTTCGATCACGAGGTCGTAATACTTCTGGGGCCGCAAGCGCGGCAGCATGCTCTGCTGTGCACGCGATTCGATCTGAAACACGCCGATGGTGTCCGCGCGGCAGCACATCTCATAGACGGCCTTGTCCTCGCGGCGAATATGCGCGAGACCGAAGCCCGGCACGCCGCGCCGCAGCGCGACGAATTCGAGCGCGCGCCGGATCGCCGACAGCATGCCGAGCGCGAGCACGTCCACTTTCAGGAGCTTCAGCTGATCGATGTCGTCCTTGTCCCACTGGATCACGCAGCGGTCTTTCATCGCGGCGTTTTCGATCGGCACGAGCCGCGACAACCGCTCCCGCGCGATCACGAAGCCGCCGACATGTTGCGACAGATGTCGCGGAAAGCCGCGCAACTCGCGCGTCAAGCGGATGAGATGCTTCGTGACATGCGAATCGTCGCTGAAGCCCGCTTCCCTAAGATAGCCCGCGACCGCCGACGGCCCGTCCCACCACTGCTGCGACTTGCCGATGCGCTCGATCAGCGACGCATCGAGCCCGAGCGCCTTGCCCACATCCTTCAGCGCGCTGCGCGTGTGATACGTGATGAGCGACGCCGCCAGCGACGCGCGATGCCGTCCGTATTTCCGATAGATGTACTGGATCACTTCCTCGCGCCGCTGATGCTCGAAATCGACATCGATATCGGGTGGCTCGTTGCGCGCTTGCGAAATGAAGCGTTCGATCAGCAAGTCCATCCGGACCGGATCGAGCTCGGTGATGAAGAGGCAATAGCAGATGATCGAATTCGCCGCCGAGCCGCGCCCCTGACACAGAATCCCTTTGCTGCGCGCAAACGCGACGATGTCATAGACCGTCAGGAAGTACTTCTCGTATTCCAGCCTGGCGACGAGCGTCAACTCCTTTTCGATAAGACCGATCGTCTCGGCGTCCATGC
Organism: Caballeronia sp. NK8; assembly: GCF_018408855.1. Lineage (GTDB taxonomy): Bacteria > Pseudomonadota > Gammaproteobacteria > Burkholderiales > Burkholderiaceae > Caballeronia. The sequence goes on from NZ_AP024322.1 coordinate 1,816,690, forward strand.
CGTTCGGCCAGCGTTGCAACGCACCGGCAATCACCTGCTTGCGCAGATAGCTCGCGGGCGTCTCGCCGGGCGGCACCAGTTCTTCGGGATATTCGTACCTGAGTTCATCGAGCGTGAACGTGCAGCGTGCGGCCACCTTCAGCGTTTCCCTGATCGTCTCTTTGGGATACAGCGCGCCGATACGCAGCCGCGTGCGCAGATGCCGCTCCGCGTTCGCTTCGAGCGCATAACCGCATTCGGCGAGCGGCCGGTTCAGGCGAATCGCGGTCAAGGTGTCCTGCAACGGCTTGCGCGAACGCGCATGCATCAGCGCGCCGCTCGCCGCGACGAGCGGCAATCCGCTTGCTTCGGCCATCACGCGGCACGAAGCAAGACGTTCGTCGTCGCTGCCGTCCTGCCAGAGCTCCAGCGCGAGCCACGCGCGGCTCGCGGCGAAACTGGCCAGCCAGTGCGCGCGATCGAGCGTGTCGGCGAGCGTCGCCGAGCGCTGCGGCACGAGAATCAGGAGGCAATCGGGCAAGTGCTTCAGATGGGCGATATCGCCGCGCAGGTCTGCCGTATCGGATGAGGCGGCGGGATCGGTGAAGTCTTCCGGGCCTAGCTTGTAACTGCCTTTGGGCGCACGCGAGCGCGCAAGCGAAATCAGCTCCGACAGATTGCCGTAGCCTGCACGATTCGTCGCGAGCGCGATCAGTGTGCAGAATGCTTTGCCGTCGTGATCGGTGAGATGCAGTTCGCTGCCGATGATCAGCTTCAGTGCCTGCGTCTTCGGCGGCGGTTCACCGGCAAGCCGCGCGGCTTCGGCAGCGGCCTGCGCTTTCGCTTCGATGTCCTTGATTGCGGCATGTGCACGCACGACGCCCGCGAGCGAGCATTCGTCCGTGATCGCGAGCGCGGTATAGCCATGTTCGAGCGCGGCCGCCGCCAGTTCCTGCGGATGCGACGCGCCGCGCAGGAACGAAAAGTTGCTCAGGCAATGCAGTTCGGCGTAACCGGGCAACAACGCCGACGAGCCTAGCGATGCCGCCTTGCCGTTGTTTTCGTCGCCTTCGCCCAGGCCGATGATGTCGCTCAAATCGTCCATGGCGGCATCATCCGAAAAAACCGTGCAGGAACCAGTACCCGCTCAGACGTTCGCGATAGAGCCAGAACATGCGACCGCGATCGTCGGCGGCGACGTAGTAATCGCGCTGGACGCCGTTGCCGTCCCACCATCCCGCCTCGATGCGTTCGGTCCGGCTGATGAGCTTCAGTGGACGTTGATAGAACGGCCGCTCATTGCGCAACATCAGCTTTTGCGGCGTTTCGAGTATCCACGAAGGCCGCGGCTGCGAAGGAACGGCCAGGTCGGGAAGCGCGAGCGGTTCGTCGGATTCGGTTGGCGCTTCGGCTTCTGTCTCAGCTTCCGTCTCGACCGGCGCGCTCGTTTTTGCTGCTTGAGCCTCCAGCGACTTCTTTCCTCGCTTCGACTTTGCTTCGTGCCCGGGCTTACAGGCTTCGACCGTCATCGCCGCTTCGGGCCGGTGATCGTCCCGCGCGACCAGTTGCACGACATTCTCGGCGCCGAGTCGCGCGCTCAGACGTTCGAGCAGTTGCGCCATCGATTCGCTGTCGGAACCTGGCATCGGAAACAGGGTGTCGGGCGGCGGCGCGTGTTCGCTGATCTTGTCGGCCAGAAGCTTCATCTCGATCACGGGCGCTGCGAGCGTCGTCTGATTCAGCTTCTCGCGCAACAACCAGAGGATGTGATCGGCTTCGCGCGTCGGCACGGCCCACGCCACCTTGAACGTCGACGTTTTCGGCGCGTGACGGGCGGCCAGTTCGTGCTCGAGCAACAGCGAGAATTCGCTGACGGCCGCATGATGCGCGCTCAGCCAGCCGGCGAGTTGCAGCACGAGACGGCGGGCGGCGAACAGCAACGCGTCGGCGTTTTCCACGCGCGCCTGCAGTTCGAGCCGCGCTTCGAACGACGCCGGCGCGCAAAACGCCTCGCGCGGGTCGGGCGCCTGTCCGTATGCCTGCGCGAGCCATTGCAGGACGCCTTGCCCGAACCGTCGCGCGACACCCTTGCGCGGCAGACGGCGCAAATCGGCAAGCGTCGTACAGCCGATCTGTTCGAACGCGTTGCCGTGCGAATGCGCCGACGGCACGAGCGTTACGGGCAGCTCATCGAGCACGCGTATGAGCGTCGTCTCTTTCACGATACGCACGCGACGCGCCACACGACGCGTGCGCGCGTGCGCCAGCAACCATGCGCCCCACGCAGTCGGCGCGCAACCCATGCGCGAGGTGAAGCCGCATCCTTTCACCGTCGACGTCACCCTGGACAGCAACGCGCGCAATCCGCCGAAAAGCCGCATGCTCGCACCGACTTCGAGCAGCACCGTGTTCGCATGGGTCAGCACGACTTTGGGCGTGAACGCGAGCAACGCCAGCGCAACGGCTTCGAGTGCGCGCTGCTCTTCGCGAATATCGACGGCGAGCAACGTCAGCTGGGGCGCCAGCGCGAACGCGTGCGAGCGCGTGCAGCCAGGCCGCACGCCGAGCCGAAACGCAACGAGATCGGGCATCAGGATGCGCGCGTGATCGGCGAGCGCGAAGCATGGCTGATCGATATCGTCGACGCGGCTGTCATTCGGCGTCGATGCTGCTCCAGGCGAGATCGAACTCGCCGATGCCGAGGGCATCGATGGCGGCCTGACTGCTTCGAGCGATAAAAGCGGCAATGTCACCGCTATCCACAACATGTTTGACCTCTCGTGCTTTCCTTGCCTGATGCGCGCGACGAATATGTTCGGGCAGCGCAGGCATCTGCAACGGCACGCTCAACCGCAACGGCTTGCCCAGCAACGGACCGCGCCGCTTGATGATGTCGATCTCGAGCATGACGGCCTGCATCCATTCGCGACGGTTCATCGTCTGCGCGTTGGCGGGAAGTATCGGCTTGCAGACCATGCGCAGCGGCGCGGCGGATGATTGCTTCGCCGCTTTGAGCGGGCGGAACAGGAACGCCAGCGACTGCGCTTCCTGAGCTGCCACTTGCAGCCTTCGCAGCGCTTCGGAGCGCACTTGCGGTAGCCAGATCAGCACAGCGCCGATGCCTTCCTGCTTCAGCGACTGTTCCGCCGCCCAGAGCACCTGATCCTCCGGCGCCTTGACCCAGACGAGCTTGTTCACCGAGATGTTCATCGCCCGAAGCGCGGCCAGATTGGGCTTCCAAGGTGGCGCGACGAAGATGACGGAGCGGCCTTTGCTTGCTGTCAGCTCTCGAAGCGTGTGCGCGAGCAGCCTGATTTCACCGACGCCGCTCTGCTCGATCAGCAATTCGGTGACTGAGCCAGGCATCCATCCGGCGCCGGGCAAGGCGAGATCGAGCGTCCGAAAGCCGCTCGAGATGATGTTCGAGTCGGGATCGTTGATCGGACTGCCCTGCCAGACCTGACGCTGCAGATGCGATGTCAGCCCGATATCGAGCAATGAAAGTGCTGCACCCATGAGTTTCCCCGTCCAGCGCGAATGCAAGGGCCTGCTCATGGTTCGAGCGCTCGGCGACCTCTAATTTTACTGTATATTTATACAGTATTTTGCTGTGGGAGGGTAAACAACCGATGGGCCGGCGCACGCTGTCAGGCCACGAAGGGAGAGGAGAAGGATGTGGGGCAGAAACGCAAAAACCCCACCTTTGTGAGGTGGGGTTTTTGTTTTACGGCATGAGGAGCCTGACGATTACCTACTTTCACACGGGAACCCGCACTATCATCGGCGTGGAGTCGTTTCACGGTCCTGTTCGGGATGGGAAGGGGTGGGACCGACTCGCTATGGTCATCAGGCATGACTTGTTGTTGGGTTGACGTGGTCAACACAACCAATCCGGGAAGAAGCGGTAAAGAATTCGGGTGGCGATTGTCGCACACGCTGTACTCGCCAGTGCGGGCTCCTGAGGAGGCACAAACACACTGGTTATAGGATCAAGCCTTACGGGCAATTAGTATCAGTTAGCTCAATGCATTACTGCACTTACACACCTGACCTATCAACGTCCTGGTCTGGAACGACCCTTCAAGGGGCTCGAAGCCCCGGGGATATCTCATCTTAAGGCGAGTTTCCCGCTTAGATGCTTTCAGCGGTTATCTCTTCCGAACATAGCTACCCGGCGATGCCACTGGCGTGACAACCGGTACACCAGAGGTTCGTCCACTCCGGTCCTCTCGTACTAGGAGCAGCCCCCTTCAAATATCCAACGCCCACGGCAGATAGGGACCAAACTGTCTCACGACGTTTTAAACCCAGCTCACGTACCTCTTTAAATGGCGAACAGCCATACCCTTGGGACCGGCTACAGCCCCAGGATGAGATGAGCCGACATCGAGGTGCCAAACACCGCCGTCGATATGAACTCTTGGGCGGTATCAGCCTGTTATCCCCAGAGTACCTTTTATCCGTTGAGCGATGGCCCTTCCATACAGAACCACCGGATCACTATGACCTGCTTTCGCACCTGCTCGACTTGTCGGTCTCGCAGTTAAGCACGCTTATGCCATTGCACTATCAGCACGATTTCCGACCGTACCTAGCGTACCTTCGTACTCCTCCGTTACACTTTGGGAGGAGACCGCCCCAGTCAAACTGCCTACCATGCACTGTCCCCGATCCAGATCATGGACCAAGGTTAGAACCTCAAACAAACCAGGGTGGTATTTCAAGGACGGCTCCACGCAAACTAGCGTTCACGCTTCATAGCCTCCCACCTATCCTACACAGATCGGTTCAAAGTCCAATGCAAAGCTACAGTAAAGGTTCATGGGGTCTTTCCGTCTAGCCGCGGGGAGATTGCATCATCACAAACACTTCAACTTCGCTGAGTCTCGGGAGGAGACAGTGTGGCCATCGTTACGCCATTCGTGCAGGTCGGAACTTACCCGACAAGGAATTTCGCTACCTTAGGACCGTTATAGTTACGGCCGCCGTTTACCGGGACTTCAATCAAGAGCTTGCACCCCATCATTTAATCTTCCGGCACCGGGCAGGCGTCACACCCTATACGTCCACTTTCGTGTTTGCAGAGTGCTGTGTTTTTATTAAACAGTCGCAGCCACCAGTTTATTGCAACCCTTTCACCCTCCTGGCGCAGGCCAGTCAAGCTACAAGGGCGTACCTTATCCCGAAGTTACGGTACCAATTTGCCGAGTTCCTTCTCCCGAGTTCTCTCAAGCGCCTTAGAATACTCATCTCGCCCACCTGTGTCGGTTTGCGGTACGGTCACTATTAGACTGAAGCTTAGAGGCTTTTCTTGGAACCACTTCCAATTGCTTCGCTTCCTAAGAAGCTCGCGCCACACCCTTGAATTACGCGCCCGGATTTGCCTAAGCGCCTTCTCCAATGCAGCGACCGGGACGTCCAACACCCGGACAACCTTCCGCGATCCGTCCCCCCATCGCATCTAACAATGGTGCAGGAATATTGACCTGCTTCCCATCAGCTACGCATTTCTGCCTCGCCTTAGGGGCCGACTCACCCTACGCCGATGAACGTTGCGTAGGAAACCTTGGGCTTACGGCGAGGGGGCTTTTCACCCCCTTTATCGCTACTCATGTCAGCATTCGCACTTCCGATACCTCCAGCATGCCTTTCGACACACCTTCGCAGGCTTACGGAACGCTCTCCTACCACACACGTATCTTTCAACGTGTATCCGCAGCTTCGGTGACTGGCTTGAGCCCCGTTACATCTTCCGCGCAGGACGACTCGATCAGTGAGCTATTACGCTTTCTTTAAAGGGTGGCTGCTTCTAAGCCAACCTCCTGACTGTTTTAGCCTTCCCACTTCGTTTCCCACTTAGCCAATCTTTGGGACCTTAGCTGGCGGTCTGGGTTGTTTCCCTCTTGACACCGGACGTTAGCACCCGATGTCTGTCTCCCGTGATTGCACTCTTCGGTATTCGGAGTTTGCTATGGCGTAGTAATCCGCAATGGACCCCACAACCATGACAGTGCTCTACCCCCGAAGGTGATACACGAGGCACTACCTAAATAGTTTTCGGAGAGAACCAGCTATTTCCAAGTTTGTTTAGCCTTTCACCCCTATCCACAGCTCATCCCCTAACTTTTCAACGTTAGTGGGTTCGGTCCTCCAGTACGTGTTACCGCACCTTCAACCTGGCCATGGATAGATCACTTGGTTTCGGGTCTACGCCCAGCAACTGATCGCCCTATTCGGACTCGCTTTCGCTACGCCTGCCTTAATCAGTTAAGCTCGCTACTGAACGTAAGTCGCTGACCCATTATACAAAAGGTACGCCGTCACCCGTTTCCAGGCTCCGACTGTTTGTATGCATGCGGTTTCAGGATCTATTTCACTCCCCTCCCGGGGTTCTTTTCGCCTTTCCCTCACGGTACTGGTTCACTATCGGTCGATCACGAGTATTTAGCCTTGGAGGATGGTCCCCCCATCTTCAGACAGGATTTCACGTGTCCCGCCCTACTTGTCGTACACCTAGTTCTTTCAACCTATTTTCGCCTACAGGGCTATCACCTGCTAGGGCCGCACTTTCCAGAGCGTTCGGCTAATAAGTCAAATAAAGAGTACAGGCTGATCCCATTTCGCTCGCCACTACTCTGGGAATCTCGGTTGATTTCTTTTCCTGCGGTTACTTAGATGTTTCAGTTCACCGCGTTCGCTTCACTGGACCTATGTATTCAGTCCAGGATGACCCATACGGGCCGGGTTTCCCCATTCGGACATCTACGGATCAAAGCTCGTTTGCCAGCTCCCCGTAGCTTTTCGCAGGCTACCGCGTCCTTCATCGCCTGTGATCGCCAAGGCATCCACCACATGCACTTGTTCGCTTGACCCTATAACGAGTGTGTCTGAGCGATCAGAGTTAGCGCTTTAGCGCTTACTCTGATCTCATCCCCGCAAGGGGACGACTCATTTCGCTATAGGCTGAGTATTCGCGTTGTGCCGTATTCCAAAGCAATCTTTCGATCACCTTTTCATACTTGATACAATCACTACCCTGAGCGCTTACTCACACCCATCTCTAAGTGCTTTCAGCAACTCTCTTTACTACTTCTTCCAGATTGTTAAAGAACGTTTAGCCGACAAGCGTGTTGCACTGCTTGCAGCATCAACTGGCTATAGTCGCCAATGCTTAAGGTTCGCTGCCGTTTTTAGCAGAACCCTAAGCATTGAGGACTTGGTGGAGGATGACGGGATCGAACCGACGACCCCCTGCTTGCAAAGCAGGTGCTCTCCCAGCTGAGCTAATCCCCCTTCATGGCCTGACTAGGAACTGTTGCTCCGTCAGCACGCCTCTCTCGGGTGGTGGGTCTGGTTGGATTCGAACCAACGACCCCCGCCTTATCAAGACGGTGCTCTAACCGACTGAGCTACAGACCCTTAGCCTGTCTTTCTTACAGCCGATAAGCGTGAGCGCTTAATGTTGAAGTGCGAAGCTCGAGAAAGGAGGTGATCCAGCCGCACCTTCCGATACGGCTACCTTGTTACGACTTCACCCCAGTCATGAATCCCACCGTGGTAAGCGCCCTCCTTGCGGTTAGGCTACCTACTTCTGGTGAAACCCACTCCCATGGTGTGACGGGCGGTGTGTACAAGACCCGGGAACGTATTCACCGCGGCATGCTGATCCGCGATTACTAGCGATTCCAGCTTCACGCAGTCGAGTTGCAGACTGCGATCCGGACTACGATCGGTTTTCTGGGATTGGCTCCACCTCGCGGCTTGGCAACCCTCTGTTCCGACCATTGTATGACGTGTGAAGCCCTACCCATAAGGGCCATGAGGACTTGACGTCATCCCCACCTTCCTCCGGTTTGTCACCGGCAGTCTCCTTAGAGTGCTCTTGCGTAGCAACTAAGGACAAGGGTTGCGCTCGTTGCGGGACTTAACCCAACATCTCACGACACGAGCTGACGACAGCCATGCAGCACCTGTGCGCCGGTTCTCTTTCGAGCACTCCCACCTCTCAGCGGGATTCCGACCATGTCAAGGGTAGGTAAGGTTTTTCGCGTTGCATCGAATTAATCCACATCATCCACCGCTTGTGCGGGTCCCCGTCAATTCCTTTGAGTTTTAATCTTGCGACCGTACTCCCCAGGCGGTCAACTTCACGCGTTAGCTACGTTACTAAGGAAATGAATCCCCAACAACTAGTTGACATCGTTTAGGGCGTGGACTACCAGGGTATCTAATCCTGTTTGCTCCCCACGCTTTCGTGCATGAGCGTCAGTGTTGGCCCAGGGGGCTGCCTTCGCCATCGGTATTCCTCCACATCTCTACGCATTTCACTGCTACACGTGGAATTCTACCCCCCTCTGCCACACTCAAAGCCTGCCAGTCACCAATGCAGTTCCCAGGTTAAGCCCGGGGATTTCACATCGGTCTTAACAGACCGCCTGCGCACGCTTTACGCCCAGTAATTCCGATTAACGCTCGCACCCTACGTATTACCGCGGCTGCTGGCACGTAGTTAGCCGGTGCTTATTCTTCCGGTACCGTCATCCCACCACCATATTAGGGCGATGGTTTTCTTTCCGGACAAAAGTGCTTTACAACCCGAAGGCCTTCTTCACACACGCGGCATTGCTGGATCAGGGTTGCCCCCATTGTCCAAAATTCCCCACTGCTGCCTCCCGTAGGAGTCTGGGCCGTGTCTCAGTCCCAGTGTGGCTGGTCGTCCTCTCAGACCAGCTACAGATCGTCGCCTTGGTAGGCCTTTACCCCACCAACTAGCTAATCTGCCATCGGCCGCCCCTACAGCGCGAGGTCCGAAGATCCCCCGCTTTCTTCCGTAGATCGTATGCGGTATTAATCCGGCTTTCGCCGGGCTATCCCCCACTACAGGACACGTTCCGATGTATTACTCACCCGTTCGCCACTCGCCACCAGGGTTGCCCCCGTGCTGCCGTTCGACTTGCATGTGTAAGGCATGCCGCCAGCGTTCAATCTGAGCCAGGATCAAACTCTTCAGTTCAAACCTGTTACTGTTTTTCGGTTCCGTTAAGAACCGGTCGCTCACTCAACGTACTGACAATGATTAATCCATCTTTCGACAGATAAACCTTCCTCTGATACTTCGTGTGAGACTCTTGATACTTTTGCTTTTTGCTTCAGCCCCGAAAGACTGAAACCGCACTCGCTATCAAGCGCCCACACTTATCGGCTGTTAGTTTTTAAAGAGCACATCGCAAGAATCACATCAACTTCCGTCTTGCGTCGCTGCATCAGCAGCAGAGAAACGAGATTATGAACAACGTTTCGGTATCTGTCAACAAGAACTTCGAACTTCTTTTCTCGCCGACCGCACCGGGAACCGCCTCATCCCGCCTCCTTCGCGTTCATCGAATCGCGAAGGAACGGAATTCTAGTCAGTGAATCCCGGCTCCGCAAGGGGTGTTTGAAAAACTATTCGATCCTCCTAAGCGCCTATCTCGTCCGACAGACCCACGTGCTGCATCGCCACACGATAAAACCATCCGCCGAGCGACTACAATCAAAGGTTCACCGCACCAATTCACTCTTGTATCGATATGCGCTCGCGACTTGCAAAACGTATTCCCCCGGACGCCGACAAGCTCGTCAGCCTCTCTCTCGCGCTCTTCGCGTCCGGCAGCCGTGTCGAGGATCGCTTCTGGGAAGATCGCCTCGACACGCTCATCGCCAAACTCGTGCGCAACGGCAATCAGACGACGCTCGACGCCGCGCTCGACCATCTGCAGCAGAATCATCCGGACGCGTATGGCGCCCTCGCCGACATGGCCGAGACCCACAGCGAGTCGTTCAACATCGATATCGACGGCACGCCCCACGAAGCATTGCTCATGGCCGCCCCGGTGCTCGCGTGGACGCGCTACGCGATCCCTTCCGGCGCGCTCAAGGGCGACGCCATCGATGCGTTGCGCACGCAGATGCAGGCGCATGTCCTCGCGGCCGGCGCGCGCGTGGCGGTCGCGCCGTATCTCTATAGCATCGACCAGTTGCCGCGGCACCACGTCGATACAGCGCGCCTCGCGCAACAGTTGCTGCAAACGGTCTTGAGCGGCAACGTCGCGCGTCTGAACCTCGCCGATCTTCCGGAAACCTCGCCGATTCTCGCTGACCCGCGATTCCTGCTGGCACTGGTCGTCGTACCGGCCGGCGGGGCGTTGTTCCGCTGGCAGGAAGATGAGAACGGCGGGCGCGTCGAGCGTGGTCAATGCCTGGAGCAATGGGCCGCGCAAGGCGGGCCGAGTTTCGCGGCCATTCTGCCCGGCTGCGAGTTCGAGTGTCTCCTGCCCGACGCCTACTACTCCGCCTGCCGCGACGCCGATGAACAGGTTCGCCCGCACACGGTACGAACCGCCGTGCGCTATCTGTTCGACACGCTCGGCGCCGCGCCCCAGGACTTGCGCGCCGTCATCGCAGGTTTCGGCGAGCGTCGTATCGACGAATATCGCATCGGCTTCACACGACGCGGCAGCAACGACGTGATCTACGGCGTCGTGTGGCCGCTCTATGGGCGCGAGAACGGCGAGCTGGGCATGGATGAGGATGCCGCCGATCTCGAAGGCGCCAACGGCGCGGTCGAGGAGATCGTCGAATTGCTGAAGAAGGCGGGGGTGTCGGACGTGCGTCGCCATGCCGGACGCTTCGAACCCGAATTCTGCGATGACTGCGGCGTGCCGCTCTATGCGGATCCGCTCGGCGAGATCGTCCACGCCGAAATGCCCGAGGACGCTGAGCCGGCGCAGCCTCATTTCCACTGAAACCGGCGAATAGCCGTTTTCGACCTGAACCGAACCCCGCCCTCGCGCGGGGTTTTGTGTATTTATGCCTATGCCGTTCGGATAGGGGGCCAAATCACCTCAAATTTGTCAACATAGCGCTGACGCCGACCCGTTCTCTGGCGTCAAGTCCCGAAGCCGAGGGCGACGGGTGTTTTGACGAGAGGTAAAGCATGAAAATTAATATCATTGGTTCCGACGCCGAGCGCCGGGCGGGCCTTAAAACATTGCTGCGCCGTATTGCGCGCCAAGCGCAATTCACCGAGGCGAAGGACTGGAGACAAGCCCGTTCCGCCTTGAAACGCTCCAAACCCGACATGATCGTGATCGACTGGGCGCCCGACCTGCGCACCGGCGACCTGCAGATCCTGCTCGATACCGCGCCCCGCGTGCCCGCGGCCATCATGGTCGACCGCTGCGGCGCCGCGCTGGTCTATGCGCTGATCAGTGCGGGCGCCATGGGCGTGATCCCCCGCACGCTCGAGCCGATCGTGATCCTTCGCGCGCTGGAGATGGTGCTCGTCGGCGGTCACTATATTCCGCCTGACGTCGTCGATCCGGCACTGACGCTCGAACTCGCCGCCCGCCGCGCGCAGGCCGGCAGCCAGCTTCCACCCAGGCTTCGCCTGCATCCGACGCTCTCGCCCCGTCAGCAGCAGATCATGCGCTGCGTCCACATGGGCAGCACGAACAAGATGATCGCGAAGACGCTCGGCATCAGCGAAGGCACGGTCAAAATCCACCTTGCGAGTATCTTCCAGCAACTGGGCGCGGCGAATCGCGCCGCGGCGGTCGCCATCTACAACGGCGTGCAAAACTCGCATCTCGAGATTCTGCGCAACGCCAGCGAAAACGCGGCGCGAGTCGTTTCTGGCCAGCCAGGCGTAATTCCGCTGCGCAGGACCAGGACGCGTTATCCGTCGCTCCTGGACAACGATGCAGCCACGCTCCCGATGGCCGCCGAGCCGGAATCGCCGTTCTAGCAACAAACGATGCGAACGGGCTCGTCCTTCGCGCACACGTTTTACGCGCAGCGAGTAATATGCAAGGCATGGGGTTCTTCTACACACCGCTACCGCTTTGGCTGACCGTCGGCGGCTGGATCGCCGCCGCGGGGCTGCTCACGCTCGCGCTACTGCAGCGACCGTTCGCTCGCCTGCAGGACGCCACGCTGCAGAACGTGTGGCTCGGCATCATCGTGGCGGTTTCGGTGCTGTGGGCGTGCAACGCATGGTTCGACGACGGACCCGTCATTCATCTGTTGGGCGCGACGCTGATGGTCACGCTGTTCGACTGGCGGCTCGCGCTCATCGGCACGGCTGCCACCACGGGCCTTGCCGCCGTCGTGCTCGATGCTTCCTGGCTCGCGGTGGCGACCACCTATATCCTTTTCGGCGCACTGCCTGTCGCCGTCTCGACCCTGCTGCAACGCCTGAGCAACGCCTGGTTGCCGCGCAATCTTTTCACCTTCATCGCTGGACACGGCTTCATCACGTCGGCCATCGCGGTGGCGGCGGCATGCGGTGCGACCGTGCTGCTCGAGATGGCCCTCGCAGGCGGCCCGATCGTCATCCCCGCGGCGTTCACGAGAAGCTCGATCCTTCTCGGCGCGGGTGAAGCGCTCTTTACCGGGCTGCTCACCATCCTGATCACGGTGTACAAGCCCGCGTGGATCACCACGTATGATGTGCGCCGCTATCGCCTCGATCGCGGTCCGCGCGTCTAGGTTTCGCGAAGCGCACGGACCGGTTGCCATCGGGATTGCCCGATATCGGATTTCGCGCAGTTGGAACGCGCGCAAAGTACGATAAGATTGAACTCCTTCCCCACACGGCGCATCTTACTTGCCCGTGTCTTCTTAGCGCCAGACTTGATGGAAAGTAACTACGCACCGCGCCGGCTCCTGCGGCTCGTCGGCCGGTTAGCGGTATGTGCATCGTTGGCATGCGCGGTGTCCGCTTTTGCCGATTCGCTCGACGAGCGCAATGAACTGATTCACCACTTCGTGACCGAATTCAACGCCAATCCGCTCGTGGCGGATTGCGCCGCGCATGGCAACTTCATCGCCAGCACCTCCGCGGCCTTCGATCACGTCGACTTCCCGCCCGCCTCGTTCGATGCCTCGCACTCCACGATCGAACCGTGGAACGATTCGTTCGACGAGAAGAAGCAGCGAATCAAAGTGGACAACGTCGTGACCGTCGAAGGTCAGGGCATGCCGAAAAACGGCGAGCGCGATCCCACGCCGCTCAAGTTCCGCTGCGGCTATGTCGGCAGTCAGATGCTCGCATTCGGATGGAACGATCCCGTGCCGCCGCTGCGCGCACGCGCCGAGCCTTCCACGCGCAGCACGAAGGGCAAGCACAGCGCGAAAGGCAAGACGAAAAGCACGGCGAAGTCGTCGTCGACAAAGAAGGCGACCAAGAAGCACTAGTCACTCTGCCACGCAGCGAAGACACGAAAAAAAGAGCCTGGCCACGCGGAGTGGCCAGGCTCTTTCTACATCCACAGGCACTTCACGCGTCGAGCGATTTGAGATGCCACAGAATGGCCTGAAGCATCGATGCGCCGAGCGCCGCACTACGCGCGCCGCTCCAGCCGACGCTCTCATCCGGCAGATTCGCGTTGTCCTTAAAGGGCATTTCCAGCGTGAGCGAAAGACACTTGTACTCGTTGCCGATGTACTTCGACGCCAGCTTCAGCGCATCCGTCTGATACTTGCTCGACTCGTAGCCGTACACGTCCTGAAAATCCGGGCTCGCCTGCTTGAAGAATTCGACGAACGCCTTCTGCTCCTTCGCCTGCTGCGCGGTGAAGCCCGGCAGCATCTCCGAGCCGGCGACGAACACGTACGGGATGGCTTCGTCGCCGTGGATATCGAAGAACAGGTCGCAGCCGGTCTCCTCGATGGCCTCGCGCACAACGAGCACTTCAGGGCTGCGCCCGGTGCTCGGCTCCATCCACTCGCGATTCAGGTTCGCGCCCGCCGCGTTGGTGCGTAGATTGCCGAGCACGCTGCCGTCCGGATTCATGTTCGGCACGATATGAAAGATGGCCCGCTCGAAGAGCGAGCGCGCAACCGGATCGCCCGCCCAGTCGCCGAAGCCCGCGAGACGCTTCACGAGCCCTTCGACGAACCATTCCGCCATCGTCTCGCCCGGATGCTGCCGCGCGATAATCCAGATTTTCTTCTTCGGCTCAGCCTCGCCGAAGTCCGGAATGCCGAGCGACAGCACCGACATCGGGCGGCCCTGCACCGTGCTGCCGAGTTCGGTCAGCGTCGCGAGCGGCATCTGCTGAACCGCGCCGAGAAACTCCGAGTGCCGCTCCTCGCTGTACGGCTCGAAGTACGCGTAATAGATGCGGTCGAAGTCCGGCGTGTGATCGATCTTCATCACCTTGCCGTCGTACTCCGTCGACACGCGGAACCAATTCACGCGGTCGTAGCTCGCGACCGCTTCATAGTCGCGCCAGCCTTCCGGGAACGCGCACTGCGCCGCGTTCTCGAAGGTCATCACGAGACGCTCGCCGCGCGCGCCGGATACGCGGAAGTAAAACCATTGTGCGAAATCGGCATGCGAGTCCGGGCGAACGTGCAGCCGGATGTCGGCGGGATCGTCGGCGTTGATGACTTCGATCGCGCCTGCGTCGAAGTTGCTTGAAATGGAGAGAGTCATCTGCGTTTCCTTTGCTTGGCCGCCCAGGCCTCATTCCGAGACGCGGCGACGAAATACGTATGTCGTATCGTTCGACGCTTTCGCATCGAACGCGTAGCCTTCCTTGTCGAAGCCCTTGAGCGCTTCCGGCTCGTCGATGCGGTTTTCGACCGCATAGCGCGCCATCAGGCCGCGCGCGCGCTTCGCGTGAAAGCTGATGATCTTGTAGCGCCCGCCCTTCCACTCCTCGAAGACGGGCGAGACGACAGGAGCTGCTAGCAGCTTCGGCTTGACCGACTTGAAATATTCCTCTGACGCGCAATTCACCAGCACACGCGCGGCGCGCTGCTTCTTCAACTGCTCGTTGAGCGCGGACGTGATGCGCTCGCCCCAGAACGCGTACAGATCCTTGCCGCGCGCGTTCGGGAATTTCGTGCCCATTTCGAGCCGATACGGCTGCAACAGGTCGAGCGGCCGCAGCAAACCGTACAGCCCCGACAGTACGCGCACATGGTTCTGCGCGAAATCGAGATCGCCCGCCGACAGCGTCTTCGCGGCGAAACCTTCGTAGACGTCGCCATTGAACGCGAGCACCGCCTGTTTGGAATTGTGCGCGTCGAAGGTCTTCGACCAATCCGCGTAACGCTGGAAATTCAGCGCCGCGAGCGGGTCCGAAATGCTCATCATGCCGCCGATCTGCTGCGGCGAGAGTGCGCGCAGGCCGTCGATCAATTCGGCGGCGTCATCGACGAATTGCGGCAGCGTGTGTTTCTTGATATGTGCAGGCGTCTCGTAGTCGAGCGATTTGGCAGGCGAGAGAACGATTATCATGGAGGCTCGCCGGCACGCCGCCGGCGATCATTGGCATAAACCCCTGATTGTATCGAATGGAAAATTCCGCCGCGCTGCCGCCGTCACCGATGCGCGTGGTGCTCGATTCGAATGTCTGGATCGACATCCTCGTATTCGACGACCCCGCCACGCGCCCGATTCGCGCGGCCCTCGAAGCCCGCGCGCTCGAAGCGCTGATCGACGAGCGCTGCCTCAGGGAACTCACGCGCGTGCTCAACTATCCGCAGTTCGTACGCATGGCAGTCGACAAGCCAGCCGCGCTCGGGACCGTCGCGCGTCTTTCCACGCTCGTCACGGCGGCGCTCGACGAAAACGAACGCCCGTTGCCCAAATGCCGCGACCGCGACGATCAGAAGTTTCTCGAACTCGCGCACGCATCGGGCGCCGGCTGGCTCGTGTCGAAGGACCGCGCGGTGCTGAAGCTCGCGCGCCGCGTCGCGCGCGACTTCGCGTTTCGCATCGCCGAGCCGAAACCCTTCGTCATCGAACTGGAAGCGCACATCGCGCCGCTCGCGGTCATCGGCTGACGCTGTCTTAAAATAGCGTCCGCACTGTACCGATCGCTTCGTCCACGCCCACATGATCATGAACGCCACCCACGAATTGCCGCCGACACCGCCCGAGCTTTCCTTCCCGTCGCGCTTGCCCAACGTGGGCACGACCATCTTCACCGTGATGAGCGCGCTCGCCGCGCAAAAAGGCGCGGTCAATCTCGGGCAGGGTTTCCCCGATTTCGATTGCGATGCGCGCATCGTCGATGCCGTCGCCACCGCGATGCGCGACGGCCACAACCAGTATCCGCCGATGGCGGGCGCCGCGCCCCTGCGCCAGGCGATCGCGCGCAAGATCGACGCGCTTTACGGCCGCGCGTACGACGCCGACACGGAAATCACCGTGACCGCCGGCGCGACGCAAGCCTTGCTCACCGCCGTGCTGTGCTGCGTGCAACCCGGCGACGAAGTGATCGTCATCGAGCCGATGTACGACAGCTACGTGCCGTCGATCGAACTCGCGGGCGGCAAGCCGGTGTTCGTGTCGCTCGAAGCGCCCGATTACGCCCTGCCTTTCGACAAGATCGCCGCCGCGATCACGCCGAAGACGCGCCTCCTGATGATCAACACGCCGCACAACCCGACCGGCCGCGTATGGCGCGCGGACGACATGAAGAAGCTGGAGGAGATCGTGCGCGGCACCAACGTGCTGATCGTCTCCGATGAAGTCTACGAGCACATGGTCTACGACGGCGCGCCGCACGAAAGCGTCTCGCGCTATCCGGAGCTCGCGAAGCGCAGCTTCGTCGTGTCGAGCTTCGGCAAGACGTTTCATGTGACGGGCTGGAAGGTCGGCTATGTCGCCGCGCCGGCCGCGCTTTCCGCCGAGTTCCGCAAGGTGCATCAGTTCAACGTGTTCACGGTGAACACGCCGATGCAGATCGGCCTCGCGCATTATCTCGACGACCCGAAGCCGTATCTCGAACTGCCCGCCTTCTATCAGAAGAAGCGCGACTTCTTCCGCGCGGGACTCGCGAACACGCGCTTCTCGCTCTTGCCCTGCGACGGCACGTATTTCCAGTGCGTCGACTATTCGAAGATCAGCGACATGCCCGAAGCCGACTTCGCGCAATGGCTCACGAGCGAAATCGGCGTGGCTGCGATTCCGGTGTCGGCGTTCTATCACGAGAGCCATGAATCCGGCGTCGTGCGCTTTTGCTTCGCGAAAAAAGAAGAGACGCTCGCGCTCGCGCTCGAACGCCTCGCCAGACTCTGAGCGAGGCGCGCCCGCCGAGCCGCATCGAACCCGACGCCACGCGCGTTCCCATCCTCGAGGAGCAGAACCGCATCATGACTCAGCACGAATACAGGATCGAAACGCTCGGTATCGTCGGCAGCGGCGCGATGGGACGCGGCATCGCGCAGATCGCGGCGCTCGGCGGACTGAGCGTGCGTCTCTACGACACCAACCCGCAAGCGCTCGCCGCCGCGCGCGAGTATCTGTCGGACACGTTCGCGAAACTCACCGGGAAGGGCAAGCTCAAGGAAGCCGATGCACACGCGGCGCTCACGCGCATCCGCGATGCGGGCGACACGAGCGAACTGTCCGATTGCGACGCCATCGTCGAGGCGATCGTCGAGAATCTCGACATCAAGCGCGAGTTGTTCCGCGAACTCGAAGCGGTCGTCGGCGCGCATTGCATTCTGGCGTCGAATACATCCTCGCTGTCGATCACCGCGATCGCCGCCGGATGCGCGCATCCCGGGCGCGTCGCGGGCTTTCACTTCTTCAACCCGGTGCCGTTGATGCGCGTCGTCGAAGTGATCGACGGCCTGCGCGGCGACCCGCGCGCCGGCGACGCGTTGACGGACCTCGCGCGCCGCATGGGTCACACGCCGGTGCGCGCGAAGGACATGCCGGGCTTCATCGTCAATCATGCCGGGCGCGGCATGAACACCGAGGGCTTGCGCGTGGCGAGCGAAGGCGTCGCGAGCTTCGCGGACATCGACCGCATCATGCGTGAGCAGGCGGGCTTTCGGCTCGGTCCGTTCGAGCTGCTCGATCTCACCGCGCTCGACGTCTCGCATCCGGTGATGGAATCGATCTATCACCAGTTCTATGAGGAGCCGCGCTTCAGGCCGTCGCCGATCACGGGCACGCGGCTCGCGGGCGGGCTCATCGGGCGCAAGGCGGGCGCCGGGTTTTATCGTTATGCCGATGGCAAGCAGGACGTGCCGCCCGAACCCGCAGCGCCGACGAAACTCCCGACGCGCGTGTGGATCAGCCGCGCGTCGCACGCAGGACGCGAGGAAGTACTGAAGCTGATCGCCAAATGCGATTGCTCGGTGCATATCGACGCGGGCCACACGCCCGAGCCGGATTCGCTGATCATCGTGACGCCGCTCGGCTTCGATGCGACGACCGCGGCCGTCAACGAACATCTCGATGCGAAGCGCGTCGTGGCCGTCGATACGCTTTTCCCGCTCGATACCGTCGCGCGCCGCACGATCATGACGACGCCCGCGACCGCGCCCGCGATGCGCGACGCCGCGCACGCCCTCTTCGCCTTCGACGGCGTGCCCGTCAGCGTGATCCGCGATTCGACCGGCTTCGTCGCGCAGCGCGTGGTCGCGACGATCGTGAATATCGCCTGCGATATCGCGCAGCAAGGCATTGCGACGCCCGAGGACATCGACCTCGCCGTGATGCTCGGCCTCGGCTATCCACGCGGCCCGCTCGCGCTCGGCGACGCGCTCGGCGCCGCGACCATCCTCACGATTCTGCGCAACATCTACGCCGTGCTCGGCGACCCGCGCTACCGGCCCGCGCCGTGGCTGACGCGGCGCGCGCAGCTCGGACTTTCGCTTACCCATATCGAGGAGCTCAGATGAGCGCCGAACTACTGACAGAACGTCCCGCGGGCAGCGACACCACGCTCGTGCTCAAGTTGTCCAATCCCGGCGCGCGCAACGCGCTGCATCCGGACATGTACGCCGCCGGCATCGAAGCGTTGAGCACGGCGGAGCGCGACAACAGCGTGCGCGTGATCGTGCTGACCGGCGCCGACAACTTTTTCTGCGCGGGCGGCAATCTGAACCGCCTGCTGGAGAACCGCGCGAAAGATCCGTCGGTGCAGGGCGAAAGCATCGACATGCTGGCCGAATGGATCACCGCGCTGCGCGAATCGACCAAACCGGTGATCGCGGCGGTCGAAGGCGCGGCCGCCGGCGCGGGCTTTTCGCTCGCGCTCGCGTGCGATCTGATCGTCGCCGCCGATGACGCCCGCTTCGTCATGTCGTACGCGCGCGTCGGCCTCACGCCCGACGGCGGCGCATCGTGGTTCCTGTCGCGCGCCTTGCCGCGCACGCTCGCCAGCGAAGTGCTGCTCGAAGCAAAGCCGATCGGCGCGGCGCGCCTGCATGAAGTGGGCGTGGTGAACCGGCTGACGAAGAAAGGCATCGCGCTGGATGCGGCCATCGCATGGGCCGACGATCTCGGCAGCGTGTCGCCGAAAGCGCTGGCGCGCATCAAGTCGCTGATCAACGCCGCCGATGTGCAACCGCTCGCCGCGCATCTCGACATGGAACGCGACAGCTTCGTCGACGCGCTCCATCACGGCGATGCGCTCGAAGGCATCACCGCGTTCCTCGACAAGCGCCAGCCGAACTATCGCTAAGCCCATGGCTCACTACGAATTGCCGAAGCGCCGCCGCATCTTTCTGATGCGTCACGGCGACGTCACGTATTTCGACGACAGCGGCCGCGCGATCGATCCGGAAAGCGTGCCGCTCAACGAACGCGGGCGCGAGGAAGCGAGTGCGGCGGGCCGCGAATTCGCCGCGCGCAACATCCGTTTCGATCGCGTGATCGCGAGTGGATTGCCGCGCACGATCGAGACCGCGCAGCGCGTGCTGGACGCGACAGGACAGCGCATCGGCGTCGAAACGTGGTCCGAGTGGCAGGAAATTCGCGGCGGCAAACTCAAGGACCTCACGACCGCCGATATCGAACGCGCGTTTCTGTCGGTGTTCGATGGCGTCGTGCCGGAAGAAACGCAATTCCTCGGCGGCGAGACGATCGGCCAGTTGCTCGACCGCGCGTTGCCTGCGCTCGCGCGTTTGCGTGAGGATCGCGCGTGGGACACGGTGCTGCTCGTGCTGCACGGCGGCGTCAATCGCGCGCTGCTCTCGCACGCGATCACCGCGGGCGGGCGCGCGTTCTTCGGGCATCTGGCGCAGGCGACGGGCTGCATCAACGCGCTCGACGTCGGCGAAAAAGCGGGCGACTGGATCGTGCACGCGATCAACCACTCGCCGCCCTCGCCGCTGCACGCCGACGTGCGCAACACGACGATGGAACTGCTCTACGCGCAATTCGTACGCTACAAGGCCGGCGACATGGACTGACGTCGCCGTGCAAACCGGAGGAGACGATGCAGGACGAAGAACAGAACAAGCAGTCCGATTTCTCCGCGTTCGAAGGAACGCGTCCCGTGCAGGACAAGCAGCGCTTCGACACCGATGCGCTCGCAAGATGGCTCGCATCGAACGTCGATGGTTTCAGCGGCCCGTTGACCGTCGAGCAATTCGCGGGCGGCCAGTCGAACCCGACCTTCAAGCTCGTCACGCCCGCGCGCAGCTACGTGATGCGCGCGAAACCGGGACCCGCCGCGAAGCTGTTGCCGTCCGCGCATGCGATCGAGCGCGAGTATCGCGTGATGGACGCGCTCGCCTCCACCGATGTTCCCGTCGCGCGCATGCTCGCGCTGTGCGAGGACGAAAGCGTGATGGGCCGCGCGTTCTACGTGATGGACTTCGTGCAGGGGCGTGTGCTGTGGGATCAATCACTGCCCGGCATGACGCCCGCCGAGCGCGCCGCGATCTATGACGAAACCAATCGCGTGATCGCCGCGCTTCATACGGTTGACATCGAAGCCGCCGGACTGTCTGGCTACGGCAAGCCGGGCAATTACTTCGAGCGGCAGATCGGGCGCTGGAGCAAGCAGTATGTCGCATCGGAGACCGAAGAGATCGATGCGATGCATCGCCTGATCGAGTGGCTGCCGCAGCACATTCCGCAATCGCAGCAGGCGCGCGTGAGTATCGTGCACGGCGACTACCGGCTCGACAATCTCATCTTTCATCCGACCGAGCCGCGCGTGCTCGCCGTGCTCGACTGGGAGCTCTCGACACTCGGCGATCCGCTCGCCGATTTCGCGTATCACTGCATGGCGTGGCATGTCGATCCATCGCAGTTTCGCGGTATCGCGGGGCTCGACTGGGCCGCGCTCGGGATTCCCGATGAAGCCGCCTACGTGCAGCGCTATTGCGAGCGCACGGGCTTCACGATCGAAGGCGACTGGAACTTCTATCTCGCCTACAACATGTTCCGCATCGCCGCGATCCTGCAGGGCATCATGAAACGCGTCGTCGATGGCACCGCCGCGAGCGCGCAGGCCGTCGATGCGGGCAGACGCGCGCGGCCGATGGCCGAACTCGCGTGGCGATACGCGCAGAAAGTCGGTCGATGAGAACGCAGGAGACAAACGCATGAACTTCGACTACACGCCCAAGGTGCAGGCATTGCGCGCAAGGCTGCTCGCATTCTTCGACGCGCACATCTACCCGAACGAGCGCGCCTATGCCGAAGAAATCGCGGCGAATCGCGCGGCCGGCAACGCGTGGATTCCGACACGCCTGATCGAAAGTTTGAAAGAGCAGGCGCGCGCCGAAGGACTGTGGAATCTCTTTCTGCCTGCATCGGAGCGCGGCGCCGGACTCACCAATCTCGAATACGCGCCGCTGTGCGAAATCATGGGCCGTGTGCCGTGGGCGCCCGAGGTGTTCAATTGCAGCGCGCCGGACACCGGCAACATGGAAACCATCGAGCGCTACGGCACCGATGCGCAGAAAGCCCAATGGCTCGAACCGCTGTTGCGCGGCGAAATCCGCTCGGCGTTTCTGATGACGGAGCCGGAAGTCGCGTCGTCGGATGCGACCAATATCCGATGCAGCATCGCGCGCGACGGCGACGGCTATGTGATCGATGGCCACAAGTGGTGGTCATCGGGCGCGGGCGATCCGCGCTGCAAGGTGTATATCGTGATGGGCAAAACCGACGCGCAAGCGCCGAAGCACGCGCAGCAGTCGATGATTCTCGTGCCCGCCGACGCGAGCGGCATCACCGTGCATCGGCCCCTGAACGTGTTCGGCTACGACGACGCGCCGCATGGTCACATGGACATCACGCTCGACCATGTGCGCGTGCCGGCGACGAACATCTTGCTCGGCGAGGGGCGCGGCTTCGAAATCGCGCAGGGCCGGCTCGGGCCGGGGCGCATTCACCACTGCATGCGGTTGATCGGCCTGGCGGAGCGCGCGCTCGAACTGATGACGAAGCGCACGCTCGGGCGCATCGCGTTCGGCAAGCCGATCGCGCAGCATGGCGTGACGCAGGAGCGCATCGCCGAGGCGCGCATCATGATCGAGCAGGCGCGGCTGCTGACGCTCAAAGCCGCGTACATGATGGACACCGCCGGCAACAAGGGCGCGCGCGGCGAGATCGCGATGATCAAGGTGGTCGCGCCGAATGTCGCGTGTCAGGTCATCGACTGGGCGATCCAGGCGCACGGCGCGGGCGGCGTCAGCGACGACTTTCCGCTCGCGTACGCGTATGCCGCGGCGCGAACGCTGCGGCTCGCCGATGGCCCCGACGAAGTGCATCGCAATGCCATTGCGAAGCTGGAGTTCGGCAGGTACGCGGACGTCTGAGGATGGCGGACTGCGCCGGATCCCGTTAGCGTGTCGGTCTATTAGTGTTGCCCCTGTGCGGGGCGGCACCTACTTTCTTTGCTGCTGCAAAGAAAGTAGGCAAAGAAAGCAGCTCGAGACGCCCGCGGTCATACGCAATTTGGGTGTTCTTCTCGTTGTTCGTGGCCTCAGTAGCGAGTGCCCTCAAAGGACTAGCCGGGCGTGGACCGCGCACGGTCTGTCACATCGCACCACACGCGTGGCTGGTTCAGCACGAAATGGCTCCGGTCCGCTACGCGACCGATGGGTACATCGGGTCTGCGTGTGCTTCTGCGTTTCTACTTTCTCGTTGGTTTCCCTTGCATACCCAACGGCAGCGCGTAGCGCTGTGCCGGAACTCTTTCGTGCTGAACCAGCGTCCCTTGGGTAATAGCTTGTCGGACCGTGCGCGGTCCAAGCCCGGTTAGGCCTACGAGGGCACTCGCTACAGAGGCCGCGAGCGACGAGAAGAACACCCAAATTGCGTGTGACCGCGGGCGTGTCAAGCTGCTTTCTTTGGTTACTTTCTTTGCAGCAGCAAAGAAAGTGACTGCCGCCCCGCACAGGGGCAACGCTAATAAACCGACACGATCACGAGATCCAGCGAAAAACCCTAGACCACACGCGGACTTCCCTCCCCGCCCGGCTCACGCAAGCCGAACAGCGCCGCCGAATCCACCGTGAGCACGAGCTCGCCGTGCTGGTTATGTGCTTCCCAGCGCGTCTGCACGATACCGCGATCCGGCTTGCTCTTCGACACGCGCTTGTCGAGCACGCGCACGCTGAGCCTGACCGTATCGCCGACGCGCACGGGTTTGATCCAGCGAATATTGTCGAGCCCGGGCGAACCCATCGAAGTCGAATCGCCGACCATATCGCGCACGAGGATGCCCATCATCGCCGAACACGTGTTCCAGCCGCTCGCGACGAGACCGCCGAAATGCGACGCCTCGCCCGCCTCCTCGGAAAGATGAAACGGCTGCGGATCGTAACGCTCCGCGAATCCGACGATCTCTTCTCTCGTGAACGTGTGCGCGCTCAGTTGAACCGCGCTGCCGATTTCGAAATCCTCAAAGGCGTATTTCATGCGTAAGCTCCTCGTTGAGCGTCAATCTTCGGTGACTGAAAAAGCGGGAAGCGCGGCAAAGCGCGCGAGGTGATGATCGACATCTCCGAGCGTCGTCTCGATGATCGACAGGCGCTTGAACCAGTGCGCCGCCGGCAGTTCGTTGGTCATGCCCATGCCGCCGTGCAACTGCACGGCCTGCTGACCGACGAAGCGCGCAGCCTGCCCGACGCGCGCCTTCGCCGCCGAGATGGCTTGCGCGCGCGTCGCGGCATCGTCGCTGGTGTAGCGCGCGGCGGCCAGATACGTGATCGAGCGCGCCTGCTCCGTGTGAATCAGCATGTCGACCATGCGATGCTGCAGCGCCTGAAAACGCGCGATCGGCACGCCGAACTGCTGACGTTCCTTCGTATAGTCGACGGTCGCGCGATTGAGCGCGTCGAGTGCGCCGAGCGCTTCCGCGCACAGCAGGAAGGTCGCGTAGTCGGCGATCCGCTCGAGCGTCGCCGCGCCCGTATCGCGACCAGCGAGGCGAGTCGCCGGGGTCTGGTCGAGCGTGAGCGTGGCGGCACGTTGCCCGTCGATCGTGCGGTATTCCGCGATGCCGACCTTCGCCGCATCCTTTCCGACGATGAACAGCGCCACTTCGCCTCGCACGCGCGCGGGTACGATCCAGTAATCGGCTTGCGCGCCGTGCTGCACTATCGACTTCGTGCCTTCGAGCGTGACGCGATCGCCCGCTTCGCTCGCGATCGTGCGCAGATCGAAGAGATCGTGGCGCGCATGCGGCTCGTGGAACGCGACCGCCAGACGAATCTCACCGCGTCCCGCGCGTTCGAGCAACTCACCGGCGACGGCACTGCCCTTTTCCGCTGCGAGCCGCAACGCTTCGATACCGACAGCCGTCGCCCAATAAGGCTCGACGACGAGCGCGCGCCCCAGTTCCTGCATCACGACGAGCATGTCGACCGGGCCGCCATCGAAACCGCCCTGCGCTTCGGGGACCGGCAGCGCGAGCAGACCCAGTTCGGCGAATGCGCGCCAATGCTTTTCATCGACGCCCGCCTCTGACGCGACGATCTTCTGCCGCGCATCGAACGCATATTCCTTGTCGAGGTAACGGCGCAGCGCATCGCGGAACTGCTGCTGTTCATCGC